>NZ_JBHJMQ010000008.1:0-158850 GCF_042310375.1 Wenzhouxiangella psychrophila
AAGTTTGAATGCCCGGCTGTAGGTCCTTCTTGGCTTGTATTTCATAACACCTCACTCCTCGTGCGAAAATGAGGTGTCTACTTTTTCGGGGGCGGTTCACACTTCACACTTCACACTTCACACTTCACACCCACCGCCCTCGGCGGTGAGCCAGTGCATCGAAAACAACCCATCCGGGTCGAACCAGACCTTCTCCGACCGCAATCCGGCCTCGGCGGCCAGTTCACGGAATGAGTCCACGGAATACTTGTGGCTGTTCTCGGTGTGAATGGATTCGCCTTGCTCGAATTCGAAGACATGATCGTCGATCACGATCCGGGTGGGATAGCGCGCGACCAGGTGCATTTCGATGCGCTCGAGTGATTCGTCGTAGCGCGCCTCGTGGGCGAACGCCTCGGCGTCGATTTGCGCATCGAGCTCGCGGCGCAGGCGTTCGAGCAGGTTACGGTTGAATGCCGCCGTGATGCCGCCGGCGTCGTCGTAGGCCGCGACCAGGCGCTCGGCCGGCTTCACCAGGTCGACACCGATCAGTAGTGCGCCCCCGGTGCCCGCAATCTGGCGCAGTCGTATGAGAAAGGCGATTGCCTCGTGTCGCTCGAAGTTGCTGATGGTTGACCCGGGAAAGTAAACGATCCTTCGTGTGGGTGGTGGATCTAGCAGCAGTTCGGTTTCGCCGATGGGTTGCGTGTAGTCGGCCTGGACCGGTCGGATCTCGATGCCGGGAAAAGCGGCCTGAAGATCGCGCGTTGACTGCGCCAGCGCGGCGGCCGAAATCTCAATCGGTGTATAGGCACGCGGTGATTGTATGCTGGCGAGCAGTCGGCGTGTCTTGATGCCGGCTCCGGAACCAAGCTCGATGACGTGCGCTCCGGGACCGATCATCGATGCGATTTCTTCGAGGTGCGCCTCGTGCAGTGCCAGGTCCGCTCGCGTCACATAGTATTCCGGCGTTTCGCAGATGCGTTCGAAAAGATCCGACCCCTTTGCGTCGTAGAAGTACTTGCAGGGAAGTGACCGGGGCTCCGACGACAGAGCGGTGAGAACGTCGTGTCGAAAGCGTTCGGTCTCCGATGATTGGCTCATCGGGTTCGCGCCAGCCGTATGCCGCTGAATTGCCAGCGATCCGGGGGATAGAAGAAATTGCGATAGGTGCTGCGAAGGTGGCCTTCGGGCGTGGCGCAGCTACCGCCGCGCAGAACCATCTGGTTGGCCATGAACTTGCCGTTGTACTCGCCCACGGCGCCGGGCGGCGCCCTGAAACCGGGGTAGGGTGCATAGCTCGATGCCGTCCATTCCCATACGTTGCCGAACAGACCGGCTAGTCTATCTTCCGGCACATCGGGATGGATCGCGCAGGGGTGGAAACGGGCATCCTCGGCAAAAGGTCCGCTTCGATCATCGGTTGAGGTTGCGGCGACCTCCCACTCCGCCTCGGTGGGCAGACGAGCGCCGGCCCACTGGGCGTAGGCGCAGGCCTCGTAGAAGCTCACATGCGCCAGCGTTTCGTTGGCGTCAACCCGTCGCAGGCCGCCGAGCGTATAAAGCCACCACTGGCCATCGGCGTCCTTCTGCCAGTACATGGGGGCCTGCGTACCGGTCTCCTTCAGCCAGTCCCAGCCGTCGGAAAGCCAGAGGCCCGGATTGTCGTATCCGCCGTCGTGGATGAAGGCGAGATATTCGCCGCAGGTCACGGGTCGAGAGGCGATCTCAAAGGTCTCGATCACTTCCCGGTGGCGCGGCATTTCGTTGTCGAAACAGAAGCGACCGTCGTCCACTGCGCCGATTTCGGCAATCTGCTCGTCGAAGGCAATCCAGTGAAGTGTCGGCCGCAGATCGTCGGCGACCGGAGGGCATTCGGTCCAGGCCGGATAGATCGGATTGTGTGAAAAGCCATGCTTGAGATCGGTGACGATGAGTTCCTGATGTTGCTGCTCATGGTTGAGCCCCAGCCGCACAATGCCTGCCAGATCGGCCCAGCGCTCCGGAGCGGTTCGTTCGATCAGGGCGAGAATGCCGTCATCGACCTTGCGCCGGTAGCGGCTGACTTCGGTGACATCCGGCCGGGAGATCAGACTACGCTGCGGACGAGGATGCTGATCGCCCAGGCCATTGTAGTAGGAGTTGAAAAGGTACTTCCAGGCCGGATCGCTCTCGCGCCAATCAGGTTCGCGGGGTTCGATTACGAAGGTCTCGAAAAACCAGGTGGTGTGTGCGCGATGCCACTTGACCGGGCTGGCACCGGGCATGGACTGAAGGTTCTGGTCTTCCGGGGAAAGCGTTGCCGCGAGCCTTTCGGTCGCCGCGCGTACGGCAAGAAAGTCCTCGGCGAGCTGTTCGCGCGAAATCGAATCGACGTCGAGCCGATTGCACACCGGGACTGCGTCGGACCGGTGCTTCTGAGGGGATCGGACTTGGCTCGAGGCCGTAACCATCAGTCGATATCGTACTTCTTGATCTTGTAGCGAAATGAGCGAAACGAGATGCCCAGTTGCCGGGCGGCCTCGGTCTTGTTGTACTTGGCGTCGACCAGCGCCTTTTCCAGGATGCGTTTTTCGATATCTTCCATGTAGTCGTCCAGGCTACGATCCTGGGGCGGAGTGACGTCGACCTCGCTGTCTTCGAGCGCTGATTGCTCGATGTTGAGATCTTCGACCGTGATTTCGTCGCCCTCGCATAAGGTCACCGCCCGCTGGAGAATGTTGACCAGTTCACGCACGTTACCCGAGAACTTGTGATTCTGGAGTGTATCCATGGCGGCCGTGTTGAGCTTCCGCGGCGGCTCGCCCCATTGCTCGCCGATCACGCCCAGGAAATGCTCGGCCAGCAGGCGAATATCGCCGCGACGATCGCGCAGGCTCGGCATGGGGAGATCGATGACGTTGAGGCGGTAGTAGAGGTCGTTGCGGAAATCACCCGATTCGACCAGCGGTTTGAGCGGTTTGTGGGTGGCCGAGAGAATGCGCACGTCGATCTTGAGTTCTTCGCGTCCGCCGATGGGGCGCACCGTTTTTTCCTGAATCGCGCGTAGCAGCTTGACCTGCATATTCAGCGGCAGATCCGCCACTTCGTCGAGAAACAGCGTGCCGCGGTTGGCCGCCTGGAACAGGCCTTCCTTGTCCGCATCGGCACCGGTAAAGCTACCCTTCATGTGCCCGAAGAATTCGCTTTCCATCAGTTCGGACGGGATGGCCCCACAGTTGACCGCGACGAACGACTTTTCCGCGCGCGGGCCGAGGTCGTGAATCAGGCGGGCAGCGAGTTCCTTGCCCGTGCCGGATTCGCCGCTGATGAGAACCGGCGCCTGGCTTCGGGCCAGCTTGGTGATGGTCTGGCGGACCCGGTCCATGGCCTGCGAGCGGCCCACGAGCCGCTGTCGCAGCAAGCTTTCACCGCGCGGCGTGCCGGCGGTGGAGTTCTCCTCGGGCTGTTTTTCGTCGGGCTCGCGTGCTTTCTCCTCGGCATCGTCCTCGCGCAACTTGATGGCCGTGCGGACCATGTTGCGAAGCACTTCCAGGTCGACCGGCTTGGAGACGAAGTCGAAAGCGCCGTATTTGAGCGCAGTCACGGCGTCGTCGACCTTGCCGTAGGCGGTGATCATGGCGACCGGCATCTGTGGGTAATCGCGCGAGATTTCCTTGATCAAGCTGAGCCCGTTGCCATCGGGCAGGCGCATGTCGGTCAGGCAAAAAGCGTAGTCGGTGCCGTTGGCCAGCAGTCGGCGCGCGCTCGACAGATCCTCGGCGGTGTCGACGTCCAGACCCATGCGGGTGAGGGTCATGTCGAGCAGTTCCCTCAAATCCGGTTCATCGTCTACCACCAAAGCGCGCAATTCGCTCATTACCGTCCTCGACGTTCAGCTTCTGATTGGAGTCAGCCCGCGACGCGCTTCGCCCGAGCCGGTTGCTTGTCGCTGCTTCCCGTGATTTCGCCGGATTCCGGCCGCCGAAGCAGAATTCTGAAGCACGCGCCCCGGTTGGGGACTTGCACATACTCCAGCGGAGCCTGATTGGCATCGCAGAGCTGCCTGGCAAGGTAAAGGCCCAGGCCGGAGCCCTGTTTGTGGGTCGTGAAGAACGGTTCGAATACCTGCGACCTCTTTTCCAGCGGGATGCCCGGCCCATTGTCGATGATATCCAGCGCGATTTCACGGTGCCCGCGAATCGGGCTGACCCGCAGGGTGATTACTACCTCCTGCCCGTCGACGCTGGCGTGCTTGAGGGCATTTTCCATCAGGTTCCAGACGGCCTGGTTGAGTTGGCTGGAATCGATCATCACCATGATCGAGGCCGAGGGGATTTCCAGTTTGACGCGCCCGGACTCGAGCTTGTGGTAACGCCGGAAATCGCTGGTGAGCTTGCGGATCCAGCTGATCAGGTTGATCGATTCGATGCGGGCCCGTTCGCGGCGCGAGAGTTTCAGGACATTTTCAACGATGTCGTTCATACGCGTGGCATGGTTGAGCATCATGCCGAGCAGCTTGCGGTCGGCCTTGTTCAGGTCCTCGGATTCGTTGAGGAGCTGGCCGGCGTGGCTGAGCGCGCCCAGGGGATTTCGGATTTCGTGTGCAATGCTGGCTGAAAGCCGGGCGAGCGACGCCTGGGCCAGGTCCCGGGCCCGGCGGGTGATCACCGAGGTGTCCTCGAGAAAGATCAGGGTCGCCTCGGAGTCGTCCACCCCGGGCATGGTCAGCATGGTGGGCACGACAGCCGATTGTGTCGATTGCAGCAGCAGCCCCTCGTCTTCGGTCTTGCCGGTCTTGCGCCAGCGCTCCAGGCGGTCGGCCAGCGGCGGCGCGATGGTTCGGAGGTTGCGGTCGTTAACCGGCGGGTTGCCCAGCAGGTACCAGGCGGCCTCGTTCATCTGGCGAATCCGACCGTGCGAGTCGACCACCAGAACACCCGAGCGCAGCTTGTGGATGATGAGTTCGTTGATGTGGCCAAGATTGGCCAGGTCGAGCCCGCGCCGCTCGGCCAGAAGCTTGTACTCGCGGCCCCAGCGTCCGAGCAGCGAGGCGCCGACCGCAATACCGAAAGCGCCCACGCCATACATGGCGGCCTGGAACAACGAGCTCGCCTCGAGCGAACCGCGATGGTTGAGCCAGGCATCCAGGAGCAGGCCCAGTGTGACCAGGGATGCGAACAGCAGGGTCGTCCGGGCATCCAGGATCAGGCCGGTAATGCCGACGGTGAACAGCAACAGAATGACCAGAGCACTTTCGATGCCACCGAAAGCGTGCAGGATCAGGCCGAGCAGGATCAGGTCGCTGGCCAGGGAGAACGAGGCCAGCTCGGCCACCTCCATGCGCCGCCGCAGGTGCAGCACCACAAAGCTGATGGCGCCGACGGCGTAGGTCAGGGCGGCCGCCTGGGCGAGGATGATGCGGTAGCCTTCGATGTCGGAGGCGGGTGGGCCGAAGGCCGCCACCAAAGCGGCGAGCGAGACGAGCAGCCGAAAAGCGTTGAGGTAGTGCAGGGCACGTCCTACTACCTCTTCGTCGCCAACCAGCGTTCCGAACGCCCTCAAGACATGTTCTCCCGGTTCACTGTGGTTTTGGCCAACACCGGCTCGTTGGACATGTCGCTACGCCCATTCCGCGATGTTTCCGGACGATGAGTATACTACTGCAGGAAGCTGCCGGGCCGCATTCGGCTTCTGTTTTTGCCGGCTGCAGGTCCTCGACTGACCGCCGTCGGAGGCGGCGGTTTGATAAATGGGGCGGCTTGTTCCAGAATACGCCGGCTTCGGCGCCTCCCCCCAGTGGGCCGGGTGCCGGATTGACGGGATCGAATTCATCCACCAAGAACGGGTTTTCCAAGCATGAATTTTCACGAGTATCAGGCCAAGGAACTGTTCGAGCAGTACGGCATTCCCGTGCCGCGCGGGCAGCTGGCAACCACTGCTGATGAGGCCGTAGCCGCGGCCGAGAGCATCGGCGGCAGCGAATGGGTCGTCAAGGCGCAGGTCCACGCGGGCGGGCGCGGCAAGGCCGGCGGCGTCAAGCTGGTCTCCAGCCTCGACGAAGTGCGTGAGGCCGCCGACAAGATGCTCGGCATGAACATCGAGACATACCAAACTGGTGGCATGGCGCTGCCGGTCAACTCGGTGCTGATTGCCGAGGCCACCGAAATCAAGCAGGAGCTCTATCTGGGCGCCCTGGTCGATCGCGCCCAGAAGTCGGTCGTGTTCATGGGCTCGGCCGCCGGCGGGGTCGATATCGAGCAGGTCGCTGCCGAGACGCCGGAGCAAATCATCACCGCACCGGTCGACACGGCCGCCGGCTTCATGCCTTACCAGGCGCGCCACATCGGCTTCCGCATGGGTCTCGACGCCAGGCAGGTCAAGCAGCTGGTCAAGATCATGAGTGGCCTCTACCGCCTGTTCATGGAAAAGGACATCAGCCTCATCGAGGTCAATCCGCTGATCATCGACGGCAACGGCGACTTGAGTGCGCTCGATGCCAAGCTCAATGCCGATGACAACGCGCTGTTCCGGCATGCCGATATCGCCGAAATGCGCGACGAGTCGCAGGAAGACCCGACCGAGCTGGCCGCCAGCAAGCACGACCTCAATTACGTCACGCTCGACGGTAATATCGCCTGCATGGTCAATGGCGCCGGCCTGGCAATGGCCACCATGGACGTCATCAAGCTCGCCGGTGGCGAGCCGGCCAACTTCCTGGACGTCGGCGGCGGCACGAATGCCGAGCGCGTCAAGGAGGCGTTCAAGCTCATCCTCGAAGGCGACAATGTCAAGGCCATCCTGGTCAACATCTTCGGCGGTATCGTGCGCTGCGATGCGATCGCCGAGGGCATCATCAACGCGGTCAAGGACGTCGAGATGAATGTTCCGCTGGTTGTCCGCCTCGAGGGCACCAACGTGGACAAGGGCAAGGCACTGCTCGCCAACAGCGGCTTCGACATCATCCCTGCCGACGATCTCAATGACGGTGCGCGCAAGGCCGTGGAAGCGGCCGGCGCCTGAAGGAATCTGTAATGAGTGTATTGATCGACAAAAAGACCAAGGTCATCTGCCAGGGCTTCACCGGAAGCCAGGGCACCTTCCATTCCGAGCAGGCCATCGCGTACGGCACGCGCATGGTCGGCGGCGTGACGCCGGGCAAGGGCGGCAACGAGCATCTCGGCCTGCCAGTGTTCAACACCGTCGACGAGGCGGTCGAGGAGACCGGCGCCGATGCCTCGATGATTTTCGTGCCGCCGCCGTTCGCGGCCGACGCCATCCTCGAGGCCGCCGACGCCGGCGTGCGCGTGATTGTGTGCATCACCGAGGGCATTCCGGTGCTCGACATGATGCGCGTCAAGGCCGCGCTCAACAGTTATGACGACGTGACCCTGATCGGGCCCAACTGCCCGGGCATCATCACGCCCGACGAGTGCAAGATCGGCATCATGCCGGGGCAGATTCACAAGAAGGGCAAGATCGGCGTCGTCTCGCGTTCGGGTACGCTGACCTACGAGGCCGTCTACCAGACTACCCAGGTGGGTTTGGGCCAGTCGACGTGCATCGGCATCGGCGGCGACCCGATCCAGGGCATGAACTTCGTCGACTGCCTGTCGCTGTTCCAGGAAGATCCCGAGACCGAGGGCATCATCATGGTCGGCGAGATCGGTGGTTCGGCGGAGGAAGAAGCGGCCGAATTCATTGCCGACCGGGTGACCAAGCCGGTGGCCGCCTATATCGCCGGCGTCACCGCGCCTCCGGGCAAGAGAATGGGCCACGCCGGTGCCATCATCGCCGGCGGCAAGGGCACGGCCGAGGCCAAGTACGAAGCTCTGGAAGAAGCCGGTGTGACTACCGTGCGCTCGCCGGTCGAACTCGGCGACGCCATCGCCGGCCGCCTGAAGTAATCAAAGGGTTCAGGTTTCCGGGTTCAGGTTTCAGGACGAGCGGAGCTCGGGGTTTCCTGAAACCTGAACACTGAACCCTGAAACCTGGGGCCTTTATGCTTCGAATCGCGCTCGCTCAGGATGACTTCGAGGTCGGTCACATCACCGGCAATCGGGATCGCATCCTTGACCATGTGGCGCGGGCTCGTGACGAGCTCGGGGCGGATCTGGTCGTCTTCCCGGAGCTGGCGCTGACCGGCTATCCGCCCGAGGACCTGGTGCTGCGACCGGGGTTCATGAAGAGCAGCAACGCTGCCCTGGCCGAGATCGCGTCGGCCGTACACGGCATCGATGTGATCGTCGGCCACCCCCGCGGCGAAGACGACAAGCGCTACAACTCGGTATCCTGGCTGCGCGACGGCCGGATCATCGGCACCTACGACAAGTGGGACCTGCCCAACTACGCCGTGTTCGACGAGCGTCGCTACTTCGTGCCGGGCGACAAACCCCTGGTTGTCGAAGTGGGTGGTGTAAAGGTCGGTGTAATCATCTGTGAAGACACCTGGACGCCGGAGGCTGCAGAGGCGGCAAGAGCGGCGGGCGCGCAGATCATCGTCTCGGCCAATGCCTCACCATTTTTCGACGGCAAGCATCGCGAACGGGCCCGAATCCTCTCGCAACGCCATGAAGAAACCGGGCTGCCGCTGATCTACCTCAACTGCGTGGGCGGGCAGGACGAGCTGGTTTTCGATGGCCATTCGGTGGCGATTGACGGGGGCGGCGAACTGTCCGAGCAGGCGCCATTGTGCGAGGAAGCCCTGCTTTGCCTGGACTTTGACGCCGGGAACGGTCGCTTTGATTATCGCCACTGGCCGGCTGGGGAAACCGAACGCCTGCCGGTGATCTGGGAAGTGCTCAAGCGGGGCCTGCGCGACTACACGATCAAGAATGGCTTCAAATCGGTAGTGCTGGGGCTGTCCGGCGGCATCGACTCGGCTGTTACGGCGGCCATTGCCGCCGACGCGCTCGGTCCGGAACAGGTGCTGGCGGTCATGATGCCGTCCCGACACACCTCGGAGTTGTCTTTGATCCTGGCCAGCGAGCAGATCGAGCTGCTGGGCCTGCGGCATGAAAATATCTCCATCGAGCCCATCTACCAGGCCCAGCTCAAGCAATTGGCCGAAGTGTTCGAGGGCGCGCGCGAGAACTTCACCGAGGAAAACCTGCAGGCTCGGGCCCGCGGCAACATCGTCATGGCCCTGTCGAACAAGTTTGGCCATCTTCCATTGGCCACCAGCAACAAAAGCGAGCTGGCCGTCGGCTACTCGACCATCTACGGCGATATGTGCGGCGGCTACAGCCCGATCAAGGACGTGCTCAAGACCGTGGTCTACGAACTTGCCGAGTGGCGTAACACCGTCTCTGAAGCGATTCCCCAGGGCGTGATCGATCGCCCCCCGTCGGCCGAGCTGGCGCCGAATCAGACCGACCAGGACAAACTTCCGCCCTATGATGTGCTTGACGACATCATTACCCGCTACGTCGAGCAGGACCAGTCTATTGCCGAGATCTCGGCAGTGGATGCCGATGAGGCCATCGTTCGCCGCGTGGCGGGCATGGTCCTGGCCTCGGAGTTCAAGCGCCGCCAGGGCGCGCCGGGCCCTCGCATTACCCGCAAGGCCTTCGGCCGCGACCGGCGGTATCCCATAACGTCGGGCTGGCGCGACAGCGGCTGAACTCGGGCTGAAATTTGAAATCGACCGCGTAGGCGACTGCCATCTGCGTTGATACCGGGGTAATATGTGATGCTAATCACACAGTTTCGCTGCCTCGATGTCTGAACAGCATGAGCGAATGTCCACGATTCCGGCTGTGAAGTCCAGCGTCGGGATGAGTATTGGCGGTCTCAGGCGTGGGCGCGTTGAACCGCATACCGACTGATCTCTCGACCCAAGGTGACAGTCTGGCGACTGGACCGGACGAGCTTAGCGTTTCCAGTTCTCGACTCCATGCCACGCTATTCGGCGCGTTCAAGCTGACCGACACCGACCGCGTGGAAATCGTCGTCACCGGGAAACGAGCGCGGGCCCTGCTGGCGATTTTGTGTCTGGAACCGGGCGTCGCCATCGAACGTGACCGGGTGTGCGAATTGCTGTGGCGCGGAGGCTTCAGGGCGCAGGCCCGGGCCAGCCTGAGGCAGACACTGCTCGGACTGAAGAAGCAGCTGACGCCAATCCGGCCTGACTTTTTCGAGGTCAGCCGCGATCGCCTCGCCGTCAGCGCGTCTGCCGTTCGCTCCGACCTGGCCGAACTTGAATCGGCCCTCAGCCACGGCCCGAACCCGCAGGCCAGTGAACTGCTGCTGGAAATCGGCGGCCGGCCGCTGCTCGGGCGACTGGATTTTGGCGAATCTTTCCAGAAGTGGTTGGATGTTCGGCGGGCACAGGTTGAGCAACGCCTGAAACGCGCCGTCGAGGACGCGGTTTCGGATTGGCAGAAACGCGGTGATCACCGGGAACACGCAAGGCTGCTGAATGCCTGGCAGCTGCGGGATCCGGCAACTGCGGGCAGCAAATCCGATCCGAGAATCAGGATTGCGGTGCTGCCGTTCAAGTCGTTTGATGCAGCGGATGATCAGGGCCATTTTGCTCAGGGTCTTTTCGACGAGCTGATTACCACCCTGGGACAATCGCCGCAGCTGCTGGTCGCCGGTCGCGGGTCGTCGCTCAACACAAAGGACTCCGAGCGGCCGCTGCCGGAGATCGCCCGTGCGCTTCACGTCTCTCACCTGATCCTGGGGTCAGTCAGGCGATGGGATAACGAGTTGCGTGTTCATGTGAGCCTGGTGGACGGCAGCAGCGGCTTCGAGTGCTGGTCGCAGGGCTATCGCGGCAACACAGGCAATATATTCGGATTGCAGGAAGACATCGCCCGTACCGTGAGCCGCGAGCTTGCCGGCGCGCTCGACCTGGACATCGGGTTGCCGGGGCCGCGCCGGACAACGCCGGACAAGGCAGCCTACGAACTCTATCTCCAGGGACGCGCCCTGACGGCGCGCGCAATCGGTGACGGCGTGCTGGCCAAGGCCGTGGAATTACTGGAGGCCTCGCTGGCGATCGACCCGGAGTTTGCCGCGTGCTGGACCGCGCTGGCTGAGGCGCATGTTTACACCGTGGTCTACACCCCCTGCCTTGACCGGCTCGAGAAGTCGGCCCGCATGGCCGAGTGCGCAGCCAAGGCGATCGAACTGGATCCGGCCCAGGGCCACGCGCGCGCCATGCTGGGGATCCATCGCTGGACTCAGAATGATCCGGTCGGCGCGCTCGATCTGGCGCACGAGGCCTACCGGCTCGAGCCCGACAATCCTGATGTTGCGTTGCGCCTGGGCTCGTTCCTGCTCTATATCGGCCGAACGCTTGAGGCACTGCCTTACATCGAGGCCGCGATCGATCAGGACCCGGTCAACGGCCGCAACTTCGGGATGCTTTGTGTCGCCCAGCTCAATCTCGGCAATCTCGATCAAGCTGTCGCAGCCGGCCAGCGCATGGTCGATCTTGGCCTGCCGTCGATGTGGCTGGCGGTGGCCACGGCGGTATCGGGAGATCGGAAGCTCGCGGTGGAGCAGTACTGGCAGACGCGATTGTTGATGAACACCGTGATCTTTCCACCGGCCGGCACCAGGCCGCTCACCGGGCCAGCCCTCGATACTTACTGGCGACTTGCCGCCAGGGGTGTTTGCAGCGGACGAGCGGTCCACCGGAAAGTTTACTGCGCCATGCTCGACTACCTCCACGCAACCCTGCCGGATCCCTGCGACACCAGCATCGTCGCCCCGGCCATCTGGATGGGCTATGCCAGGATGGTCTTCAAGACCCTCGGAACCCAGATCACACCGGCCAACATGTATTGCCTGATGTCGCTCTGGGCCGATATCGAACCCATTCGCCAGATCCGTCTTCACCCCGAATTTCTGGAATTCGCCGCGCGCATCGGACTGGTCGCTGCCTGGGAAAAATACGGCTGGCCGGATCTGCTGCCTCAACCGCGTTGATCAACTTGATGCCACACGTTCGGACGTTTCGGGCCGGGTCGGCCAGGCATGGACCAGAATGCGCTTGAGTACCGACCCGTACTGAGTCCAGAAGCCCGCGCTGTTGTAGTGGATACCGTAGCGCTGGCAGATCTCGCGCACGCGCGGGGCGATCTCGGCGTAGCGCGGCGCCGGCATGTCTGGGAACAGGTGATGCTCGATCTGGTGGCTCAGGTGGCCGCTGAGGACATGAAACCAGCGCTTGCCTTCCAGGTTGCTCGAGCCCTGGATCTGGCGCAGGTACCACTGGCCGCGGGTCTCCTGCTTGGTTTCCTGCCGGGTGAAGGTCTGGGCGTCTTCGGTAAAGTGCCCGCAGAAGATGATGGCGTTGGTCCACAGGTTGCGGATCAGGTTGGCGCACAGGTTGCCCAGCAGCACGCGCGGCCACTGCCAGAAGGCCAGCGCCGGAAAGAACACGTAGTCCTTGAACAGCTGCCGCGATGCCTTGCGCAGGAACGGCCGCGAGCGCCGGGCCAGTTCCTTGCGGCTCATGCGGCCCTTGAAGTAGCGTCCCAGTTTGATGTCGTGGATGGCCACGCCCCATTGAAAATTGATCGCCAGCAACAGATACCACAGCGGCTGGAGCAGGGCGGCCGGGGACCAGCGCTGCTCGGCACTCAGTCGCAGCATCCCGTAGCCGTAGTCATGGTCCTTGCCAAGAATATTGGTGTAGTCGTGGTGCTCGACATTGTGCGAATTGATCCAGTGCTCGCGCGCGCAGACGATATCCCAGTCGTAGCTCTGCGAGCTCAACTCCGGATCGTTCATCCAGTCGTACTGCCCGTGCATCACGTTGTGGCCGATCTCCATGTTCTCCAGGATCTTGGCGTGTGCCAGGGCGAACACCCCCACCACCCAGCTGACCGGATCAAAACCGAACATCAGCAGGCCGCGCCCGGCAATCGCGCTGCCCTGGGCGCGGCGCACGATTTTTCGAATATGTTCAGCATCGCGCTCGCCCAGATCGGAGGTTACCTCGGTTCGCAAGGCATCCAGTTCCCGGGCCAGACCATCGAGCTGCTCGGGGGTTAATTGGGTCTTGTGGCTCATAACGTTGTCCAGGTCGTTGTTCAAAAATTCGGATTGATGGTGAAAGTCGGCGAGCGCCGGTCGGGTCAAAGCGCCAGTTCCAGCTCGGTTTCGGCGACCGAAACGCACAGCTGGATCCATTCGTCGGGCTGGCTCGAAGTCAGTCCGGTCAGCAGGTTGCGCGCCGTGCCGCTTTGCTTCTTGCACAGGCAGGTCCGGCACAGGCCGGCGCGGCAGCCATGCGGGGGCGTCAACCCGGCAGCCTCCGCCGCTTCAAGCAGGCTGAGCCCCGAGCCTTGAGTGAACGTCTGTTCCGATTGCTGCGCGTGAACGGTCTGCTCGGGACCGGGCCGTGCGGGGGGGCGCGGTGCCGCGAAGCGTTCCAGCTGGAGCTGGCCGGCCAGGCCGAGCGCCTCCCAGGCCGTGCCGACGTCGCTGGTCAGCGAGGCCGGTCCGCACAGCAGCGTGTGGCGGTCGGCCAGGTCGGGAACGAGTTCCGGGATCCGGCGCACATCCAGTCGGCCGTCGGCAGCGCTGGCGTGGATCTGAATCGACAGGCCGGGCAGGCGTCCAGCCAGGCTGTCGAGATCGTTGCCGAACAGACGCCGATCGGCATTTCGGCAGAGCTGAAGGAGGACGATATCGCCATCGAATCGGTCCAGGGCCAGGTGCTCGAGCATGGCCATCAGCGGCGTGATGCCGCTGCCGCCGGCAATCATCAGCAGGCGCCGCGGCGGCGGGTTCGTTAGAACAAACTCGCCGTCTGCGGCACTCAGGTCGAGGACCAGGCCAACTTCAGCGTTGGCGTGCAGCCATCGTGTGACGCCGTTTCCATCCTGGCGCTGGATGGTTAGGCGCAGCAGTCGGGCGCCCTTGCCGGGCTGGTCGACGCTGTTGGAAATGCTGAACACTCGTCGCCGCGTGACGCCGTCGATTTCCACGCCCAGGGCCACGTGCTGGCCGGCCTGGTGGCCCTGCCAGTGTCGATTGGTTCGAAGCCAGAGGCTGAAAGTATCTTCGCTTTCCTCGACCCTGCGGACGACCCGGGCGCGGATCTCCGAAGTAGACCACAGCGGATTGATGCGCTGGATAACGCGATTCCAGGCCGCAGGGTCGCTGAACGGGCGGGTGGCATGCAGCAGCAGGCGCCTGAACGGAAAGGGGTGGTTGGCGGACCGGGTGTCCATCGAAAGCGCTCAAATATAGTGAACAAGTGTTCACTATGATGGTTGCCGGGGAATGAATTGTCAAGTCCGGCGCCGGCTTGCGGCCAGGCCGCGCTGCGCTCCGGGCGGCGAGGCGGGCGCTGTGGCGGGCTGGGATATACTGGAAAGATGAAAGAGAAATACTTGCCATGAGCGCCGGATCGAACGCGCCCCGGCGCGCTCGCGACGGGTCCAGGGCCTCGCCGCCTGCGACCCGCAGTGAACAGAAGCAGCGAACCCGTGAGCAGCTTCTGAATGCTGCGCTGGATCTGATGGAGTCGGGCCGCGGCTTTTCCTCCTTGAGCCTGCGCGAGGTGACGCGCGAAGCCGGCGTGGTGCCGGCAGCCTTTTACCGGCATTTCAGCGATCTGGACGAATTGGGGCTGGCCCTGGTCGAAGCCTGCGGCCTGACCCTGCGTCGCTTGCTTCGCGAGGCGCGCCAACAGGGTTTGCCGCCAACCCAGCTCCTGCGCAGCTCGGTGTTGATCTACAAGAATTACGTCAAGGACAATCACCGCTATTTCCGTTTTGCCGCCAGTGCCCGCGGCGGTGGCTCGCCCCGTATTCGCAAGGCCATCCGCATCGAGGAGTCGCATTTCGCCAATGAAATGGCCCAGGACATGCGCGACATGAACCTGATGCCGAGCCTGCCGATGGATGCGCTGGAAATGATTTGCGGGCTGGTGGTCACCACCATGATGAATGCCGCCACCGACATTCTCGATCTGCCCGAAGGCCAGGCCCAGGCCGAGAAGGAACTCACCGAGAATTTCATCATGCAACTGCGCCTGATCTTCCTGGGCGCCCGCAGCTGGGATCCGTCGCGTTAGCAGCGAGTTGCGTTAGTGGGCCATGCGGCTGAGCGTTACCTTATTGGCCGCATGGCCCACTAGCGACTTCGTTTGACGCAAAAATGACGCAAGTTTGACGCTGGCAGCGTTGATTTGCTGCCGGCCGCGGCGCAGTCTGTTTTGTGATGAACATCACACTCAATCAGCCTGGCGGCGCGGCATGACTGACCTCGCTCCGATTGCAAGCCACGAGCGCCACGAAGTGCTGGACGCGCTCAGAGGCTTTGCCCTGTTCGGCATCTTCCTGGCCAATATCCGCTTCTTCAGCGGCTGGGAGTTTCTCGGTGCGGAGCAGCAAAACGCCCTGGCCGGCAGCGCATACGAACTGATCGATTTTCTGCACCTGGCCGTCATCGACGGCAAGTTCTATACCCTCTTCTCCTTCCTGTTCGGGCTGGGCTTCGCGCTTCAGCTCCAGCGGCTGGAAGGGCGCGGCGCGCCTGCCAGTCAGATCTACCTGCGCCGGACGAGCATCCTGCTGGGCTTTGGCCTGATCCATCTTTTCGTGTTCTGGGTGGGTGACATTCTCACGCCTTACGCGCTGCTCGGTTTCGTGTTACTCGCCGCCCGTCGCTGGACCGACGGGACCCTGTTGATCGTCGCGGGCCTGGCGTTTCTCGCGCCCATCGTCGGTTACGCGCTGTTTTGGGCCTTGGGCGTGGATCCCAGCCTGGGCTTGTACAACCTGGCCTATGCCTTGATGCCACCTGGGGCTCAGGATCCGTTGGTCGAGCTCCGCCTGCGCGACTGGAGCGAGCGGCTGCAAGCGTCTTTCGGGCTGGGGGTGCTTCGCTTCGGCTATCTTTTCGACACCTGGCGCTGGCCGAAGCTGTTCGCGATCATGCTGCTAGGCCTGTGGGCCGGCCACAGGCTCGTGCGCGGTGAGTTGCTCGGTAACACCCGGCTGCTGGTCGGGGTGCTGGTAATCGGTGGATTGTCGGGAGCCATCGCCGGTCCGATCCTGGCCGCACTCGACGGGATCGGCTTTGACCGTCCGCATTCCCTGAACGGCTTGTATGCCGTCATCGCCTATACCTTTGCCGTGATTCCGCTCGGGCTGGCCTATGCCGCCGGGTTCGTGCTTCTTTGGCGCCGCGCTCCGGGCAGCCTTCGGCTGCTGGCTGCGCCCGGGCGAATGGCGCTGACCAATTATCTGGGCCAGACCCTGATCGGGCTGACGGTCTTCTACGGCGTCGGTCTGGACCAGGCCGGCGAGTGGTCGATTCAGGTCCTACTGGCGTTCGCCTGCGCAGTGTATTTCGCCCAGGCTGTCCTCTCTAATCTCTGGCTCCAAGCATTCCAGTACGGCCCGATGGAATGGCTCTGGCGGGCGCTGACCTACGGCACAGCGCCAACGCTTCGGCGAGCGGTAGCGTCATGAAAGATGGTCCCAACCAGCCGGAAATGATTTCGTGCAGGAAAGAGGCTTGTCTCCAGACAGCCGGAAACCACGGAAACGCAGTATCCAACTTCAACACTGTCAAAACACTAATAAGGACATGTTATGCAACGTTCAAATCTTGTGCGCACATGCGCAATCACTTTCTCCATTTTTCTGGGTGTACTGATCGCCGCACCCGCTTCCGCACAGCTCGAGGTCTGGGAAGACTACGAAGTCTCGGACGCCGCCTGGACCGTAACGATGGTCAAGCTTGATCCGGGCACCCAGGACATTTATCTGGAAGGGCTGAAGTCGACCTGGGTCGCGGGCAATGATGTGGCCAAGTCGCTGGGTCATCTTGAGGATTATGCGATCTATTCCAACCAGGCCGTCGCCGAAGGTGCGTTCGATCTGCTGCTGGTGATCAAGTTTCCGAGTACCGAAATGATGGCGCCGAGCCGTGAGCGATACAACGAGTTCATGGAAGCCTGGGGACAGGAAAACATGGATGCCAGCAACGAAAAGGTTCTCGAGCTCTACAACAAGATCCGTGAAATCCAGGGCGAGTATCTGCTGCGGGAAATCACGATCAAGTAATCAGGTCGTCCACTGCGCTGCAGGAGCCGTTTCTCCTGCAGCGTGGCTAGACTCCCTTCGAACATGCTAAAAGGAGAACTGCCGTGTACCGTTCAGGTCTTGAGCGCGCAGTTGGAAGCAGGACGGTAGGCAGTCAGCTTGCTTCATGTCCGTTCCCCGGAGAGGAGCCATGAGCACGACGGTCTCAGGTCTGGAGTTTCGGACGTCTACCCGTTCGTCGGCTAGCTCGTTGACCCGCTTCGTCGATCGATGGATCTTCGTGCTGATGGCGGCGTGGTTCATCGTAATCACGCTCACCGGATTCATCCCCACTTCCCTGGAGAAAATCGCCGCCGTCGAGGTCGGCATGCGGCCACCCTTCCCATTCATGCTGCATGCGCACGCCGTGCTGATGGGTGCGTTACTTGTGCTGCTGCTGGTTCAGGCCCTACTGGTGGCAACGGGCAGGCAGCAACATCACCAGAAGCTTGGCGTGGCCGGCATCGTGATCGCCCCCGCTCTCGTGGTGGTAGGTTGTCTTCTGGTGCCGATCATCCACCACCAGGTCTGGGGCATGATGCAGGCGACTCCGCCTGAAGCGCAGGCCGAGCTTCAGCAGATCATGGTCATCATCAACAACATCATGCTGCTGCAGATTCAGGTCGGCATCCTGCTCGCGGTGGCCCCGATGTTCATCTGGGATCTGCTGCGCACACGGAAGGTGCACAAGGCCTACAGCCTCTGGCTGGCGGGCTGCCTGCCTTCCTCCGTACTGATCTACCTACTCTGGAACACCGACTGGTGGCAGGCCGCCGCACCACGACTGGTGGGTCTGTGAGCCCGAATGTATCGATGATCGATCTGCGCGTCGTGATGGAAACCAACGACGCCGGCCTGGACGCAAGAGCCAAGTCATGAGCGAACGCCCGCCGACCACGGCCGATGTGGCCGCTGGCTTCACGGCGCTGTGGCAGGCCGGAGAATTCCGCGCCGCCGGCGAGAGGTACTGGGCGACTGACGTCGTGAGCATCGAGCCGCATGGGCTGCCCGACGGCAGCGATTCGGTCTGCCGGGGGATAGATGCGGTACGCACCAGAAACCTGGGCTGGCTTGCGACCCACGGCATCGAGGACTTGAGCATCGACGGTCCTTTCGTGACCGGCGATCACTTCGCATTGTTCGCCGACATGCTGATCGCCCACGCCGGCCGACGTACGCCGCACAGCCGCATCGCCGTATTTGCCGTACGCGACGGCCGGATCGTCGAGGAACGCTTTTTTTATGAATGAGGAGACCTTTATGACTGCTACCCCAAAAGCCCTGGCCCACGTGGTCTACCGCACCCGACGCTTTGCCGAAATGCTGGCGTGGTACAGCGCCGTATTTGGCGCCAGGGTTCAACACCAGAACCCGGCGATGAGTTTTCTGACCTTCGACGATGAGCACCATCGTTTCGCGCTCCTCGACCTGTCGGTGATCGACCCGGACGGTTCGGAGCCCGAAACGAAAAACTGGGTCGGCGTCGACCACCTGGCCTGGACGTACCCGTCCCTGGAGAATCTTTTTGCCAACTACGAGCATTGCAAGGCCAACGGTATCGAACCCTACTGGTGCGTCCATCACGGACTGACCATCTCCATGTACTACGCCGACCCCGACGGCAACCAGATGGAGTTCCAGGTCGACGCCTTCGATACCGCCGAGGAATGCAACGCCTATATCTCCGGTCCGCCTTTCGAAGTTAACCCGGTCGGCGTCGAGTTCGATCCCGAAGAATGGCTCGCGGCCGTGCGTGAAGGCGGTTCCCTTGACGATTTCCGCATACGCACAGAGCATGAGCCGGTCTCGCCGATTCGAGGCGCAGTCAGTGCATTGCTCTGACGCTTTGCATAGGCCCGACCCGCAGCCGGGGCTCGAGCCATGATCCTGACGCTTGACACCCCCGCGCTCGTGCCGACGTCGAAACGCGATCGCTATGTCGTGATGGACGTGCTGCGCGGCTTCGCGCTTTTGGGCGTCATGCTGATGAACCTCTACGAGTTCGGCGGCGTGGATGTGCTGATTACCGCCGAGCAACTGGCGGCCCTGCCGTCGGAAGTGCTCGACGAGCGGTTTCAGTTCTGGTTGCAGCTATTCGTTTACAACAAGGCCAACACGCTGTTCGCTTTCCTGTTCGGGCTGGGTTTCTGGGTGCAGATGGAGCGCCTTCAGGCGCGCGGGGCGCCTTTCCGGTCGATCTATCTTCGACGTGCCGCCATCCTGCTGATCCTTGGGTGGATCCACCTGCTGTGCCTGTTCGGCTGGGATATTCTGCACATCTATGGCATCGCCGCCTTCATCCTGTTCTTTTCCCGAAAGCTGCCGGATCGGGCGCTGCTGTGGATCGGTCTCACCCTGCTGCTGTTCGCCCGCCCGTTCGTGACCTGGGTTTTCGAGGCCGGTGGGATCACGGCGCTGTTCGACGATCCCGATGTCGCCGAGGCCGGTGTCCTGGCCCGCCAGGCGGCGGCGCAGTCCGGTGACTTCTTTACCTTTATCGCCCTGGTGAATCAGGACTACCTGCGGTGGGCCCTGACCGGTGGACTGTTCGGCTGGATCTTCTACGCCCTGGGCCGCTTCTTCATGGGCGCCTGGGTCGCACGCCGGGGCTGGATCCAGAACGCGGCCGACAATCTGCCCCTGTTTCGCCGCTGTCTCTGGCCGCTACTTGTCACCGGCCTGCTGTTGGAGAGCGTTCATCTGTTCACCGAGGATGTGTCCGGGGACGCGCTGTCCGGCCAGATGGAGCTGTTGCGCACGCTCCTGCACGTCGTGGCTACGCCCCTGATTGCGGCGGGTTATATCTGCGCGATCGTGCTGCTGTTCCACGGCCGTTCGTTGAGCTGGTTGGTACGACCGTTCGCACCGGTCGGCCAGATGGCCCTGACCAATTACCTGAGCCAAAGCGTCGCCATCATCCTGATTCTCACATCCGTAGGACCCGGACTCGGGCTGGCGGGCAAGGCCGGCGCTTCGACGTTCGTGCCGCTGGTGGTGACCTTCTTCGCCGCGCAGATCGTGTTCAGCCATTTCTGGATGAAGTTCTTTGCCTTCGGCCCGGCCGAATGGCTCTGGCGCACCCTGACCTACGGGACCCGGCCGCGCTTCATTCGCACCGCGGCCCAACCGCAATCCACCTGAACAAGGAGAAAAGTGGATGAATAATCCTCTCGCAGAGGACGATATTCGCCAGATCGAGGCGCTGATGGTTACCTACATCGGAGGTGGCCGAACCGGGAGTGTGGCAACCCTGCGTCCGCTCTTTCATGAACTGGCCACGATCTGCGGCTACGTCGGCCCCGATCTTTTCGCGGGTCCGATCGAGTTGTTCTACGACTGGCACACCGAGAACGGGCCGGCGGCTGACCTCGAGGTCGGGGATAGCCGGATCGACGTCGAAGGTACCGCCGCCAGCGTTCGAATCGAGCTCCACAACTGGACCGAACATCGTTTCACCGACTTCTTCACGCTTGTCAGGATCGAAGGCCAATGGCAGATCATGAGCAAGGTGTTTTACCTGCACCCGGAGTAAGGATTACCGAAGACTTGGCCCAACACACAATCCAGTTCCAGAAGGAATGCCACCATGCAACGATTCATCCTTGCGCTTCTCGCCCTCTCCTTGGGCACTTCCGTTCAAGCCGGCACATCTGGTGAGGCATCGTCCCGTTCAGTGGTCGAGAGCGTCTATACCTTGTTCGCCGTGGGCGACATGGAGGGATTCGCCGGATTGATGGCGCCGGATATTGTCTGGAACGAGGCTGAAGGCAATCCCTATGCCGATCTGAACCCCTACATCGGGCCCGAGGCCGTCATGTCCGGTTTGATGGCCCGCCTGGTCAGCGAATGGGAAGACATCAGCGTTATACCGCACGAGTATGTCTCCGAAGGCGGTCGCGTCGTGGTCTTCGGCCGCTACAAAGAAACCTGGAAGGCCACCGGCAAGAAACTCGACATTCCGTTCGTGCATTCCTGGACGGTGCAGGACGGCAAGCTGGTCGCATTCCAGCAGTACACCGACACGGCCGCCTTGGTGGCGACGATGAATGATCCATCGGCCTCAGGCGACGTCACGCAGTCGCATGTCGGCGCACTGGAGCAGGTCGCGCTGGTGCCGGCCGATCGTTCGCTGGTACGGCCCGAAGACGGTGTGATGCTCGCCGACGGCACCCTGCTGATCGCCGACCAGGTGCACGGCCTCGTCGCGCTGAGTCCTGATGGCGCCATACGCCCGTTCGGCGATTTCAAGTCAGCAGGATACATTCACGAACCGCCGGCCCGAAGCGCCGGCCCGAATGGCGTCGCGCTGGAGCCCGGCGGAATCCATGTGCTGGTGGCCGATGTGTTGACCGGGGCCATTTACCGCGTCAACAGTCAAACCGAGCAGGTGGTCCGGATTCATCAGCACGAATTCGGTGTCAATTCCGTCCGGCGCGACCGCAGCGGAGCGGTCTGGTTTACCCAGTCGACTGAAAACAACGGTCCGCATTCGGAGGCCAGGATGTTCGCGGCCGTTGATGAGAAACCCATGGACGGCGCGCTCTTTCGCCTCTCGCCAACCAATGATCACGAGCCTTTTCCCGAGATCCGGCGCATGGATTCCGGGTTTGACTTCGCCAATGGCCTGGCGATTGACGAAAAGCGAGGGTACCTGTACGTGGCGGAAACGATGGCCGATCGCATCATTGGCTACCGATTGTCGATGCCCATCGGCAGACTGTCGAACCGACGCGTGATCGCCGAGGTTCCGACACCGGACAACATCGAACTCGACTCCGCCGGGCAGCTCTGGGTTGCCTCACCGATCGCCAACGCGCTGCTGGTCGTTGACCCCGAATCCGGCGAATGGTCGACGGCTTTCCATCCGCAAACGGAAGAACACGATCGGCTCATGGTCGAGTGGCGGCGTCGGGCCCAAAGCGGCGAACCGCGCCTTGAACTTTTCGGCCCGGACATGTGGTCGCCTTTGCCTGGGCTTGTCACCGGCATGATCCTGACCACCGAGGGCGGCCCTATATACCTCACCGGTCTGGGCAACGCCCTGGTCCAACTGACGAATACGGAGTAGTAGCCGCCGACTCGGAACGTGCCGGTATGGGTTGACGGGAAGGGGCCGGGTGATCGGGTGGGGCGGGACTGCTGACGACGTACCCGGTCTGGACACGCATGGCTACGCGTGGCCCACCAGGTTGTTCGAAGCGGTGTAATCCCAATCCACGCGGGGTTGTTTACGCCCTGTTGGCGCATCAAAGGGCGCTACAATTCCCGCATGTCACGATTGGTGGACAGTCAGCGCCAGGATCGGCGTCATCGGAATCTGGTCAGTGAAGCCAGCGCGTTGGTCGTGGCCGGCTTCGACGACTACAACGCCAGTTTCTCCGACATTACCCGTCGCGGCCGGCGCCGGTTCGAGCAGGGTGACCGGAGCGGCATGCGTGCCGACGTCGTTGCCCGTCTCGAGCTTTACGACCAGATCATCAACGAGACCATCTCGCGCCTCGAAGGGCTGCTGGCCAATCGCCTGTTCTCACGCAGCATCTGGCGCGACATGCGTGCCGTATTCGCCAGGCTGATCGAACGCAAGCTTGATGCCGAGCTCTACAAGACCTTTTTCAATACGATCACGCGACGTCTGTTCAAGACCCGCGGTGTGGATTCTGCCATCGAGTTCGTTGCGTTCGACTTCCAGCCCAGCGATCGCATTACCCATCCGGTCGCTCGCTACACCTATATCGTGGGCGAACGCCTGGCCGACGCCTTCGGGCGAATTCTGGAGGATTACGCGTTCGGTCTGCCCTGGGAGGATGCCGAACGCGATGCCGGACGCCTGGCCGAGCGCATGGAACAGGTGCTCGAGGGCGACGAGGCGCTTTCGATAGAACTGCTCGAAACCGTCTTCTATCGCGAGGGGCGCGCCTATCTGGTCGGCCGGGTGCTGGGGCGTTCCCGGCACGTGCCCTGCGTGATTGCACTTTGCCGTCGTGACGACGCGATCGCCGTCGACGCCTTGCTGACCCGTCGGCTGCAGTTGAGCATTCTGTTCGGCTACACATACAGTTATTTCCTGGCCGATCTGCCCACCGTGGCCGATGCTGTGGTGTTCCTCCGCAGCCTCCTGCCCGACAAGCCGGTCGACGAGCTCTACTCCGTGCTTGGCCGCGCCAAACAAGGCAAGACCGAACGCTACCGTGCTTTCCGACGTTACATGAGCGACCATCCCGAGGAGCGTTTCGCAGTGTCCGAGGGCAAGCGCGGCATGGTCATGGCAGTATTCACGCTGCCTGGCTATCCTCTTGTTTTCAAGCTCTTGCGCGACAAATTCGCGCCGGAGAAGACCATTAAGCGCCATCAGGTGATCGAGCGTTACCAGTTGGTCTACCGCCATGACCGGGTCGGGCGCCTGCTCGATGTGCAGGAATTCAAGTCATTGCGATTCGAGCGCGACCGTTTTTCGTCTGAATTGCTCGATGAGCTGCTCGAGGAATGTTCACGCGTGGTCCGACTCGACGGCGACGATCTGGTCATCCGGCACTGCTATGTCGAGCGCCGGGTGCGGCCATTGGACCTTTACCTGTCCGAGGTCGAGGCCGGTGGGGCGCAGCAGGTTCTGGTCGACATGGGGCAGGCATTGAAGGATCTTGCACGGTCGAACATCTTCGCCGGCGACCTGCTGCCCAAGAACTTCGGCGTGACGCGCTCCGGGCGGGTAGTCTTCTACGACTACGATGAACTGGCGCTGCTGACCGACTGTCGATTTCGAAAAATGCCGAAAGCCCGCGACGATATCGACATCTACAGCGACGAGACCTGGTTCCACGTCGCCGATAACGACGTCTTCCCGGAGGAGTTTCCACGATTCATGGCGCTCAAGCGCGAATACCTGGCGGTGCTCGAAGACGCCCACGGCGAGCTTTTCGAAGCCGAGTGGTGGCAAGAGGTCCAGCAGCGCATTGCCTCGGGCGAGGCGCTGGATGTGGCGCCTTATGGGGAGGAGGCGCGACTCGGATGACTCGACATTTCGTAGAACGGGGTTACATCCCCGACGGACGACCTGCCGTCAGTGGTCAGTAGTCAGGCGCACAGACCGCAGACCACAGTCCAAGTCATGTCATAGTTTGATGCCAACGGCATCACGAGCTTTCGTCGCCTTGCGGCGTGCATCGGCGACGCTGTCGCCGCGCGCGAGCGTCACACCCATGCGGCGGCGGCCGGCAACCTCGGGTTTGCCGAACAGGCGCAGGTCGGTGTCGGGGCGGGCCAGGGCCTTGTCCAGGTTCTCGAAAACCACGTATTTCGACTCGCCTTCGACCAGCAGCGCGGCCGACGCGCTCGGTCCGCGTTGCACGATATGCGGAATCGGGAGGCCGAGGATGGCGCGGGCGTGCAGGGCGAATTCCGAGAGGTCCTGCGAGATGAGCGTGACCAGGCCGGTGTCGTGCGGTCGCGGCGACACTTCGCTGAACCACACTTCGTTGTCCTTGACGAACAGTTCAACGCCGAATATCCCCCGACCGCCAAGTGCATCGGTGACTGCCCCGGCAATCCGCTCGGCTTCCATGCGCGCGACTTCGCTCATCGGCTGCGGTTGCCAGGACTCGCGGTAATCGCCGTCTTCCTGGGTATGGCCGATGGGCTCGCAGAAGAGCGTGCCGTCGGCGTGGCGCACGGTCAGCAGGGTGATCTCGTAGTCGAAATCGACGAAGCCCTCGATAATCACCTTGCCTTCACCACTGCGTCCGCCCGACTGGGCGTAGTCCCAGGCCGGGAAGATGTCGGCTTTCTGTCGAACGAGGCTCTGACCCTTGCCGGACGAGGACATGATCGGCTTGATCACGCAGGGGAGGCCGATTTCGGCCACGGCTTGCTCGTATTCCTCGCGCGATTCGGCAAATCGATAAGGTGATGTGGGCAGTTCCAGTTCTTCCGCGGCCAGCCGCCGGATACCTTCGCGGTTCATGGTCAGGTGGGCGGCCCGGGCGGTGGGAATGACGTTGTAGCCTTCGTTCTCAAGCAGCAGGAGGGCGTCGGTGGCGATTGCTTCGATTTCGGGAACGATGAGGTGGGGCCGGTCCAGTTCGACGATGCTCAGCACGGCCTGGGGGTCGAGCATGTCGATGACGTGGTGACGATGGGCCACGGCCATGGCGGGTGCATGATCGTAACGATCGACGGCAATGACTTCGCAGCCCAGTCGCTGCAGCTCGATGACCACTTCCTTGCCCAGTTCGCCGCTTCCGAGCAGCATGACCCGTGTCGCGGTGGCCGAATACGGCGTGCCGATTTCCGTCATTGCATCGTGTCTCCGCCATTCTCGCTTTCCCCCTCAAGCAAATGCCGGTCGAGGAAATCGGTGATCGTGCGATAGACGTGCAGCCGTGGACCGTCCCCGGCTATGGCGTGTTTCTCGCCAGGATAAGTCATTAATTCAAAGGGATATGAACGGTTTTGAAGCTCATGCATGAGCTTAGTCGAATGCGTGAAAAGCACGTTGTCATCAGCCATGCCGTGGACCAGCAGCAGCGGATCGGTCATGGCATCGGCATAGGTCAGGACGTTGCCCTGCTCATAGACGTCCGGCTGATCCTGCGGCCGGCCCATGTAGCGCTCGGTGTAGTGGGTGTCGTAGAGCGTCCAGTCCGTGACCGGCGCGACCGAAACGCCGGCGGCGAATTCGCCCGGGTACTGGGCCAGTGCCATCAGGCTCATATAGCCGCCGTAGCTCCATCCGAACATGCCGATGCGGTCTGGATCGACGAAATCCTGCTGTCGCAGCCAGTCCACACCAACCATCTGGTCGGGCATCTCGACCTGGCCGAGTTTCAGGTGGGCGGCGTCCTGGAAGGCCTTGCCCTGACGCTCCACGCCGCGATTGTCGAGTGAAAACACGACGTAGCCGCTGCGGGCCATGTACTGGTCGATGAGCATTCGCCGCGACCAGCTGTCGGTCACCATGCGGTGGGTCGGGCCACCGTAGACGTGAACGAACACCGGATATTTCTCTTCGGGATCGAAATCCGTCGGCCGGATCAGGCGGTAGTGGAGTTCATGGCCCTCGGGCGCAACGATGGACCCGAATTCCGTCGCTTGGTGTCCGTCGCGATAGGGGCCGTACGGATGCTCATCATCGAGTCGGTTCTCCACCAGCCAGGCCAGGCGCTCGCCGTCGACATTCTGCAGGGACAGCTGCGGGGGCTGCCGGCTATTGGAGAAAGTGTCGACGTAGACGCGGGCATCTTCATCCATGCTGACCTCGTGCCAGCCGGAACGCCGGGAAATCCGGTTGACGACCTCCGGTGAGCGGGTGATCAGCGATTGGCGGTAGAGGTGCTTCTCGGTTGTCGAGACCTCCGACCCGGTGAAGTACACCATGCCCATTTCTTCGTCCACACCGGCCAGCTTGTCGACCTGCCAGCTCCCCTCGGTCAGGCGGCGGATCACCTCGCCTTCGTAGTCGTAGAGGTACAGGTGGCGGAATCCATCGCGTTCGGAAGACCAGATAAAGGCCGGCATCCCGCTGAGAAAATGCAGGTCGTCGTGCAGGTTGACCCAGGTCTCGCTGGTTTCGGTCAGGATCGTGCGCGACTCGCCGCCGTCGATGTTGGCGATGACCAGCTCCAGCGTTTGTTGGTCGCGGCTCTGGCGCTGAAAACTGAGCTGCTCGCCGTTGGGTACCCACTTGACCCGCGGGATATAGATGTCGGTCTCCTCACCCAGGTCCATCCAGGTGGTGTCACCGGACTCGATATCGATCACGCCCAGCCGGTAGGTCACGTTGTCGGTGCCGGCGTAGGGGTAGCGCTGTTCCACCATTTCGATGCTCTCGGCATTGACCTCGTAGCGGCGCGTGACCTCGACCGGCGATTCGTCGATCTGCAGGAAGGCCACGTGCTGCCCGGTCGGGGACCACCAGAAGCCTGTCGAGCGTCCCATTTCTTCCTGCGCGATGAATTCGGCCACGCCGTTGGCGATGGTTTCGGTCGCACTGTCGGTCAGCGGCCGGGCTTCGCCTTCCTCGGTGCCGACCAGCCACAGGTCACGGTCACGCACGAACGCCACGTGTCGGCCGTCGGGTGCGATCTGCGGGTCGGTATCGAAGGCCTCGGAATCGGTCAGTTGCCGTACCGCTCTTTCTTCGGCCTCCATGTCCAGCGCGAAGATATTGCCGCCGATGGGGAATAGCAGGAAGCGGCCGTCAGCTGACCAGCGATAATCGACGATGCCGCGCAGGTCGGCAATCCGTTCGCGCTCGCGCCGGGCCTGCTCGGCGGCGGAGAGTTCGACCTCGCCGGACATTACTTCATCGGCAGCCACGAGCACGCGCATCGTCTCGTCCTCGACGTGATACTCCCACAGGTCAAGGAGATTGCGATCGTCCTCGCGCGCCTTCAGGAACGTTACGCGGTCGCCGGCCGGCGACAGTTCGGCCTGGCGCAGGGCTGGCCCCGCCAGATCGGGGCTGGAGAAGATGCGCTCGAGCCGGAGTGGTTCGTCCTGGCCGAAAACGGTACCGGTGAGCAGAAACGAAATGAGGAGGACGGTCAGTCGCGTACGCATCTTGGATTCCAGGTGAAATGAACGGTCAACATACTATTGTCGAGTCCCGCACTGCCCATGGCAACTCTGCCGGGCGGCGTCAGGCTCATTCAATCGAATAGCCCAGGTTGGCGGCGTGGGGTGCCAGGGTCTGCATATAAGGCTCGAGATGTCTTCGGTAGCGATGCCAGCGTCCGGCGGCACGCTGGTAGATGTCCTCGCTGACCTGCTGGTAGCTGGGCGTGCGAATACGACCGCGCTCTCGTGTGCGTTGCTGCGTGTCGACGAGGCCGGGATGCCACGAAAGGTCCAGAAATTCACATATCCGTCGCAGCTCTGCCTCGGGGTCGGCCACGAGATCTTCGTAACGAATGCGCGTCAGCCGGTCGGCAACCGTCGGGGCGATGGCTTCCCATGCCGTCATGACCGCTTCGTAGAGCCGGACCGTGCCTTCCAGCGTCGTCGTGTGAATGAGCGTGTCGGTGGCCTCGAACAACTGCATATGATTGCTGATGATCAGGTCGCAGGGATGACGTAGCGCCAGGATGAAGGTCGCTCGCGGCAGAAGGCGCCGGATGAAGGCGGCGTCGAGGATGCGCAATGGCATCTTGTCGATGATCAGTTCGGGGCGGCGGTCATCGGGCAGGTATTCGGCCAGGTTCTCTCGGTAGCGCTGGCTCAGCTCCGCAAGCTCCGGCTCGCCCAGGCGGTCGATGCCCTCGGGATAGCCGCCGTGCCGTTGCCGGACCCTCTCGACCACTGGCTCCATGGTGGGCTTTTCCTCGATGCTGGCCGTGTCCGGATGGGCGTCGAGCATCGTATCGAGCAGGGTGGTGCCCGAGCGCGGAAAGCCGATCAGGAAGCAGACACCTTCACCGGCCCATCCTGGAGCGTCATCACTCGACGGCTGCCAATGCTCGGCCCAGTGCCGCATACGCTCGATTCGCTCGAATGCGGCATTGCGGTCGATGCCGGCCGCGCGCGGCTCATTGGCGGTAATCTGGTTGGCCACCGTCATGGCCTCCATCGCCTGGTCGGCTTCGCCGATACGATCCAGATTGAGCGAGGCCTCGTGGAAGTATTGCTGGGCCTGGCGCGGGGGCAGGGCGTTGGGATCGATTGCCTGAAGCCGCTGTAGCGCCTGACGGGGGTCGCCGCGCCGACGGACCAGGCGGGCGGCCTGGACCAATAGCTGCGGGTGATTCGCTGCCAGTTCGAGCCCCCTGTTGACGGCCTGCTCCATGTCGTCGAGGCGGTTGGACAGTTCATGCACATCCGCCAGCTCGGCCTGGATATCGGGGTCATCGGGTGTCAGTGCCCGCGCCCTCTTGAGGTGATCGACGGCCCTGGCATCATCACCCAGCTCATTGCAGACCGCACCGAGGAAACGATGGGCCAGCGGGTGTTGCGGGGCCGCGGCCACGGCCTTTTCAAGGCGATCCCTGGCCGCTGAAAGGTTGCCGAGCAGTTGCAGTGCCAGGCCCGAGTAAACCAGGGCATCACCGTCGTCCGGATCACGGGCCAGCAAGTCCTCGAAACAGGCCAGTGCGCCGTGCGCGTCGTCGCTGTTGAACAGCGTGATGCCCAGATCGAGGCGGGGCTGGCGCAGGCCGGGGGACTGTTCCAGCGCGTGTTCGTAGGCCTTGATCGCCGAGGCGATGTCCCCGCTTGCGCGCAGGGCATGCGCCAGCGCCGCCCAGCCTTCGGCGAAATCCGGCCGGTGATCGACTGCGCGACGAAGTGCAGCCAGGGCGCCGGTCTGATCCCCGGCGTTGTGAATCGCGCGGGCCAGGTGGAGTAGGGCGGCAGGATCTTCCGGCACCTGTTCGAGGACTTGGCGGCAGAGTGCGGCCGCAGCCTCGAACTCACCCGCGGCGTGATGCAACAGCGCCCGGTCGATCGGCTCCTGCGAGTTTCGCGCGAGTTCGAGTGCTTCCGGCACGCGCTGTTCGGCCAACAGGTAGTCGCGCAGGGCCGCGGCGCAGGCCCCATCGTCGCGGCTTTCACGCAGTAATTGCTCCGCCTCACGGGATTGGCCGGCGGCGAAAAGCCTGTTTGCCTGCTCGAGAGCAGAGTTGGAATGGTGCGCGGTCATGAGGAAATGCTTGAGCTTGAGGAATGCTGGCATTCTACCGGCCTCTTGCTTGTGGAGAGCAGTCGATGCCCGCATATCAGGGCGTAGGGCGGGTAACATACCGCCTCCCGGATCAAGCGAAAAAACGCGGATTATGCCTTTGAATGTTGATTTGCCACCGGACGCCGAAGCGCTCGTCTATGACGCCGGCGTACGCGAACGCACGGACGCGCTCTACCAGCGGGTCCGCGATGTCGTGCCGGAAGCCGAGTGGCCGCTGCACGCACCGTTGATCGACGCCATCAACCGCCTCAAGGCCGAGCGCAACGCCGTCATCCTGGCGCACAACTACATGACGCCGGAGATTTTCAATTGCGTCGGCGACATCACCGGGGACTCGCTCCGGCTGGCCCAGGTGGCGGCCGAGACAGAGCAGGACGTCATCGTCCAGGCCGGCGTGCACTTCATGGCCGAAACCGCCAAGATACTCTCGCCGGACAAGACCGTGCTGATTCCCGATCTTGAAGCCGGCTGTTCGCTGGCCGCCTCGATTACCGGCGAGGACGTGCGCCGGATTCGGGCTGCCTACCCGGACTACCCGATCGTGACCTACGTGAACACTTCTGCCGAGGTGAAGGCCGAGTCGGACATCTGCTGCACATCTTCCAACGCCGTGCCGGTGGTCGAGGCCGTCGCTGCGCAGTGGGGCAGCGATACCGTCATCATGATCCCCGACGAGTACCTGGCGAAGAACGTGGCCAGCCAGACGGGGATTCGCATTCTGACCTGGAAGGGCGACTGCGAGGTGCACGAGAAATTCACCCGCAACGAGATCGAGCAGCTGCGAGTCGAGCATCCCGACGCAATGATCATCACGCATCCGGAATGCCCGCCCGAGGTGCTGGGAGCGGCCGATTTCGCCGGATCCACCGGCGCGATGTCGGCTTACGTCGCCGAGCATCGGCCGAAGAAGGCCATCCTGATTACGGAGTGTTCCATGAGCGATAACGTCGCCGTGGCCAATCCGGGCACGCAGTTCATTCGTCCCTGCAACCTGTGCCCGCACATGAAGCGCATCACACTGAAGAAAATCTACGACTCCCTGCGCCTCCTGCGTTTCGAGATCGACGTGCCGGCCGAAATCGCCGGGCGCGCCCGTGCCAGTCTCCAGGCCATGCTCGACCTGCCGCACGCCGGCAGGCCGCCGGCTTTCGATACCTCGAAGCCCGAACGCGGCGCCGAGTACGTGCGCGTCTGACCAACCGTGAACTCGCTGCCGATCATCGTGGTCGGCTCCGGCATTGCCGGCCTCTGGACGGCTTTGAAGGCCGCGCCGGCGCCGGTGCTGGTGCTGACCGCCGGCGCCCTGGGACGCCAGTCAGCCACTGAATGGGCGCAGGGCGGCATCGCCGCTGCCCTGGGCGAGGGTGACAGTCCGCAACAGCACGCGGCCGATACCCTGAGGGCCGGCGCCGGCCTGGTCGATGAGGCCGTTGCAGCCGAACTTTCGACCCGTATTATCGACCAGGTCCGCGCCCTCGAACGCCTGGGTGTGCCTTTCGAACATTGTGGGGATGGCCGCTGGGCCCTGTCGCGCGAGGCTGCACACGGGCGGGCCCGCATTGCCCGTGTGGGTGGTGACCGGGCCGGTGCCGCAATCGTCGATGCGCTCACCCGCGCGGTGGCCGGGGCCGAGCACATAACCGTGCGAGAGCACAGCCGGGTGTGCGGTCTTGTACCGGACGCGGGCGGGGGATGCGGCGGGGTTGTCGTCGAAGGCGGTGGCAACGCCCCTGAAACCCTGGCCGCCCGTGCCACCGTGCTGGCTACCGGCGGTGTCGGCGGTCTCTATGCGCTGACGACCAACCCGCCTGGCAACCGGGGTCAGGCCCTGGCCTGGGCCGTTCGCCTGGGTGCGCCCATCCGCGATGCGGAATTCGTGCAATTTCATCCCACGGCGATTGCAGTCGGGCGCAATCCCGCGCCGCTGGCGACCGAAGCCCTGCGCGGTGAAGGGGCTGTCCTGGTCGACCGGCAGGGCCAACGATTCATGCCCGCCGTGCATTCCGACGCCGAGCTGGCGCCTCGCGACATCGTGGCACGCGCCGTCCATCGCCAGGTGTGCTCCGGCGCGGGTGCCTTTCTCGACGCCACCAAAGCGGTGGGCGATGCGTTTCCAGAGCGATTCCACGCGGTGTTCAGCGCCTGCATGACGGCCGGAATCGACCCGAGGCGTCAGCCGATTCCGATCGCGCCCGCCGCTCACTATCACATGGGCGGTGTGGCCGCCGGCCTGGACGGGCGAACGGATGTAGCCCGGTTGTTCGCCGTCGGTGAAGTGAGCCGCACCGGCTCCCACGGCGCCAACCGCCTGGCTTCCAACTCGCTGGCCGAAGCGCTGGTGATGGGCTCGCTGGCCGGCGAGGCGCTGGTCGATGCGACTTCGGGCCCGCCCGCCTGCCGCAGGTCGGAATTCCCGCCCGGCCTGAAGCCCGATTCGCTTGAGCGCCTGCGCCGCGCCATGTCGGCCCATGCCGGTGTTGAGCGCGATGCCGACGGGTTGGCTGAACTACTGGAGGTCGTCGATGAACTGGAGTCCCACGGCGATTCTGGTGATGAACTGCTTGTTGCCCGCCTGATTGCGACAGCGGCCCTCGAACGGCGCGAAAGCCGGGGGGCACACTTCCGGACCGACTATCCTGATCCCGCCGCAGAGGCGAACACCGGCTGTCCGGCGACAGTGCAGGCGCACGCCATGCACCGACCGTTCGAAATGCGAGGAACAAATACATGATGAGCGACACGCTGCCCGGAAACGTCGTTTCCGAAATCGTTTCCCGCGCCCTGGCCGAGGATCTCGGCGGCCGCGGCGATATCACCACCCGGGCAACGGTTCCGGCCGAGGCCAGCGGCCAGTTCCGGCTGGTTGCGCGCCAGGTCGGGGTGCTGGCCGGTGTCGAAGCGGCCGCGGAGACCTTCTCGCAGGTTGATCGGGACATCGAGATCGAATGGCGGGAAGTCGACGGCGACCGGCTGGAACCCGGCACCGTCATTGCCCAGGTCCGGGGCCCGGCCGCGGCCATTCTCACCGCCGAGCGCACAGCGTTGAATTTCCTCGGACGTCTGAGCGGCATCGCCACGCTGACCCGGCGCTACGCCGATGCCGTGGCCGGCACCGATGCGCGCGTTGCGCATACGCGCAAGACCACGCCCGGGTTGCGTGCCCTGGAGCTGCAGGCCGTCACCGTCGGCGGCGGCGCCCGCCATCGTTTCGGCCTTGATGACGCCATCCTCATAAAGGACAACCACGTTGCCATGGTCGGCAGCGTGAGCGAGGCCGTCCGCCGTGCCCGGGGCTTCGCCGGTCACATGGTGCGTGTCGCGGTGGAGATCGACACGCTCGACCAACTCGACGAAGCCCTCGACGCCGGTGCTGAAAGCATCCTGCTGGATAATTTCAGCAACGCCGAACTCAAGCAGGCAGTGTTGCGGTGCAGGGGGCGTGGAGTGACACTGGAAGCCTCCGGCAACGTGTCGCTCGATGCGATCGCTGCGATCGCGGCAACCGGTGTGGATATCATTTCGATCGGCAAACTCACGCATTCCGCACCCTGCCTGGACCTGGGGCTGGACGAACACGCCTGATTCCCGGCGGCATGCTATCGTCGACCGTGAGCCATTCTGGAACGGGGAGATCATGAGCGAGCGCGAATTCGATATTGTCCTGATGGGCGCAACCGGCTTTACTGGCCGTCTCGTGGCCGAGCATTTGCTGCGGCGCCACGGTGTCGGTGGCGAGCTCAATTGGGCCCTGGCCGGGCGCAGCCGAGAGAAACTCGAAAAGATCCGCATCGAACTGGGCGAGACGGCCGCGGGCCTTCCCCTGGTCATTGCCGACAGTCATGACCGCGAATCCCTGGATGCCATGGTGCAGCGCACCCGCGTGGTTTGCACTACGGTCGGCCCCTACGCGCTTCATGGCTCCGAACTGGTGGCCGCTTGCGCCGAAAACGGCACCGACTACTGTGATCTTTCCGGCGAGGTCCCCTGGATGCGGCGCATGCTCGATTCTCATGCTGATTCGGCTGCGAAAAGCGGGGCACGAATCGTCCACTGCTGCGGTTTCGACTCGATCCCTTCGGACATGGGCGTATGGTTCTTGCAGCGCGAGGCGGCCGAGCGACTCGGTAAGCCCTTGAGCCGCGTACGCATGCGGGTCAAGGCAGCCAAGGGCGGTTTGAGCGGCGGCACCTACGCGTCGATGCTGAATATCGTCGAGGAGGCGCGTCGCGACAAGGAAGTAGCCCGCGTGCTCAAGAACCCGTATGCGCTGTGCCCGCCAGAAGCGCGCGAGGGCGAGCGTCAGCCCTATGTTTCGGGCGCGAATTTCGATTCGGCTTTCAACGTGTGGACGGCGCCTTTCATCATGGCGGCCATCAATACCCGCGTCGTGCTCAAGGCCAATGCCCTGTCCGGGCACAGCTATGGCAGGGACTTCCGCTACGACGAGGCAGTCATGACCGGTCGCGGGTTCTCCGGACGCATGAAAGCCACTTCGGTTTCGCTGGGCATGGGCGCTTTCGCCCTCGGAGCCGCTCTCGGTCCGACCCGATCGTTATTGAAGAAAATGGTGCTGCCCAAACCCGGTGAGGGGCCCTCGGCCGAGCAGCGCGAGGCCGGATTCTTCAAGATCGTGATTGACGGCCGCAACGCCGGCGACGATCAGTCGCTGCGCGTATCGGTCAGCGGCGATCGGGACCCCGGTTACGGCTCGACTTCGAAGATGCTCGGTGAAACCGCACTGGCACTGGCACGCGACCTGCCGGCCGACGCTTGCCCCGGCGGCATCTGGACGCCGTCGACCGCGCTTGGTGAGCGGCTGCTCGAGCGACTCACCCAGCACGCGGGGCTGGAGTTCAAGGTGGTCGACTCCGCCTCCTGACGGCGACTACTGCCTTGTGAGTATCCAGTAGCGGAGCAGGGCGATCACGGCCAGCGCCAGCGCGGCCAGGAATGCGATCAGGTGAAGTCGGTCAGGTTGCGATGCGCTGCCGGTGCTGGGTGTTTCTTCCAGCGAAGCACTCAAGCGGTCGATCGACTGCCGAATCTCGGGAACGCCTTCGGCGATATGCTCATAGCCCCACTCCAGACGCGGCATTTCGGGATCAACACCAAGCTGCTTTTCCAGGCCTTGACGGAACGTCGTCCAGGTGTGCTCGAGTTGGCTAACCTGCTCCGCCAGCAACTCGTCAGCGTCCCCTGAATCGGACGATGCAGTGCCGTCCACCAACCGGTCGGCAAGCGTGCCGATGGCGGATTCCAGGTTGTCGACAGACGCGGTCATGAACGCGTCAACGATGACTGCGTCGCGAAAGTAGAGATCGTATTCACGCGGCGGATTGTCGAGGTAGATTTGCGCCTGCTCGGCCAGCTCCGCGGCCTGACGATCGATTCCCTGAAGCCGGAACTCGAGCAGGCGTGCGGTACTGGCGGATTCGCCCGAGGGTTGTGATGCCGACTCTGTCGCCAGCAGGGGAAGGGCCGATAGGGCCAGGAAGGCGGCCAGTAGCAGGACCATTTCGAGAGTGGGGTGCCCCTTGTTCATGTTTTCGGTTCCTCCGCTTCAGTCGCGAGTGAGTTCAAGGTCGAAGTCCAGCTCGATCCGGCTGGTTCGATGCGGAATGGGTTGCGTGCTCGCGCTCTGGTGGTAGAAGAGCTCAGCTTCGAGCTGTCCGGTCAGTCGGCCCGTGTCGACACCGAAGTCGAGTCCGGTCGTTTCGAAGTCGATCTCGCCGAATTGCGGGGTGTAGCTGAATCGCGGATGGGTCTCGGCGAAGGGAAAATACAGGATCTCGCTGACACGAATGCCTTCCTCCGGACGTGTCACGAGTTCCAGTGCGAGCGATCCTTCTCGTGCGTTCCGCTCGTCGCGGTAGGCGTTTACGGTGATTCGGTGCACGCCAGGCACGATGTTGGTGTAAGTGGCGGCCCGGATCGACTCGTCGGAGGGCACGCGCCAGCGCACTTCCTCGCCGTCGACCGTTCCTTCCATGAGGTTGTCGCGGGAGGCTGCTTGTGCCTCGGCTGATAGAGCGGTTGCGCTGGTGAGGGCGGCGAGGAGCCACAGGCACACCGCACATAACCGCGTGGCTCCCCGTTTTCCCGCGCTTACAACTGGTGCATGAGGCATGACCTGTTCCACCGATATGGGTATCGGTAGAACGTAGCACCGGTTGTTGGTCCGGCCCTATAGGGAATTTCCCCTAGGCTGTTCAAGAGGCTCCCTGGGAGGCCGCCTTGAGGCTCTTCATGTCGATGACGAAGCGGTAGCGTACGTCGCCGCGTTTCATGCGCTCGTAGGCCTCGTTGATGTTGCCGATGTCGAGCATCTCGATATCGCACTCGATCCCGTGTTCGGCGCAGAAGTCCAGGCACTCCTGAGTCTCGGGCAGGCCGCCGATCAGCGATCCGGCGAGTGCGCGGCGGCCGAAGATCAATGCCCCGGCATCCAGCGGCGGGTCGACCGGCTCTGGCATGCCCACCAGCATGTGAATGCCGTCGTGCTTGAGCGTTGCGATATAGGGGTTGAGGTCGTGAGCGACGGGGACGGTATCGAGCAGGAAATCGAACCGGCCTGCGGCGGCCTCCATCTGGCTTTCGTCGGTGGAGACGATCACGTGATGTGCACCCTGGCGCCTGGCCTCGGCGGCCTTGTCGCTGGAGCGGGTGAACAGTGTGACTTCCGCACCGAGCGCCCGGGCGAGCTTGACGCCCATGTGCCCCAGTCCGCCCATGCCGATCACGCCGATGCGATCGCCTTCACCCACGCCGAAATGCCGCAACGGCGAGTAGGTGGTGATACCAGCGCACAGCAGCGGTGCCGCGGCGGCCGGATTCAGGTTGTCGGGGATGCGAACGACGAAGCGGTCGCTGACCACGATATTCTCCGAGTAGCCGCCGTACGTTTTCGATCCGTCGTGCAGGTCCTGGCCGTTATAGGTCAGCACGTTGCCGCCGGTGCAGTACTGCTCCAGGCCTTCTTCACAGGCCTGGCACTCCCGGCAGGAGTCGACCAGGCAACCGACGCCCACGCGGTCGCCCACCTTGAATCCGTCCACATCGTTGCCCACGGCTGTGACGCGGCCAACGATCTCGTGCCCGGGGACAACCGGGTAGTCGGTCATGCCCCAGTCGTTCTCCACGAAATGGATATCGGTATGGCAGATCCCGCAATACTCGATCTCGATGCTGACATCGTCGGGACGAGGACTGCGACGCTCGATATCAAGCGGAGCCACTTCCGATGTTGCCGATTCCGCGCCGTATGCTCGTGTTGCCATGATGAATGCCTCATGTTTGTTGTTTATTCATTCGGATCATAACTTTGATGCAGTGATGCAGAAGTTAATTGCCGATTCGGGGGTGTTTTTTGGTTTGGTGTCACCGGTCGCGGTGCGGGCTTCGACACTTCAAAGGCTGTTTCGCCCGGCCTGCTTCGCAGGCTCTTGCGGCGAGTTACTTTTTTCTCGCGCGAAAAAAGTAACCAAAAGCGCGCTTAAAAGACAGACGGATACGTCTCAGGAACCTTCCAGCCGAGTGGCTTCACAGGATTAAGACTGGGGCTTTGTTCGTACCCGACCGGATTCTTTCAGGCCTCGACTCAAGGCTTGGCGTGGCCCGACCGACTGCCACGACCTCGTTAAACGCCAACAGCGGCGCCAAGGCGCCCACATTCGACGCTATGGCCCTTTAGCCCAATCCTGTCCCCGCGGTGAAGGAAGTTGGCCTCCTTCGAAGTCGTACCGTTTGGGTGTGGGCTACGCCCGATCCTTACCGAAGACGCCACTCAATTCGACCGAGCAGGAGCGAAGGCACGAGCAACATTCCGTGAAGCCCCATTGATCTTTAGTCCTGCGGACTCACCGCCTGGTCTTAAGAGCGTTTTTGGCTACTTTTGTCGTAACTGACAAAAGTTGCTCGCCAAAAGTGCTTGCGAAGCAAGCCGGGCGAAACCGCAGTTGACGTGTCGAAGTCCGCACAATGTGCGATGGCACCAACCATCAAGGGGCCAACCACCCGGACGTGACTCTCAATAAGCCGTCCGCCAGGGCGAGGTCGCGATCACGTCCAGCGATCGGCCCGCGCGCTTCTCCAGGCATCACTGAACAAACCCTTGCCGTTGTTTTCCTCGAGCAACTGTCCCGGTTCGAGGAAATCGTAGAGATCGGCATAGGTTGCGACGCTGAGTTCGCCGGATCGGCGATAAATATGCTCCGGCCGGATCTCGTCGGTATGGCTCAAGCCCATGGCCGAGAGCATCTTGATGAGCCCTTGGATGGTCTTTTTGTGGAAGCGGGCGACGCGTGGTGCCTTGTCGTCGACCACCAGGCCGCGCACCAGCGAGGGATTCTGGGTCGTGATGCCGGTCGGGCAGGTGTTGTTGTTGCAGCTCAGGGACTGGATGCAGCCGAGCGCGAACATCATCGCCCTGGCGCTGTTGCATCCGTCGGCGCCGAGCGCCAGGGTCCGGATCATGTGGAATGCGCTCAGGATCTTGCCGCTACAGATGATGCGGATATCGTCGCGCAGGCCGGTGCCGGTGAGGATGTCGTGGACGATGACGACCGCATCGCGCTTGGGCATGCCCAGCGAGTTGGTGAACTCCAGCGGGGCCGCGCCGGTACCGCCTTCGCCGCCGTCGACGGTAATGAAGTCCGGTCGGATGCCGGTATCGAGCATCGCGCGGCACATCGCCAGGAAATCGCTGACCCGGCCCATGCAGAACTTCACGCCCACCGGTTTGCCACCGGACAGTTCGCGCAGTTGTGCAATGAACTCCATCATTTCCAGAGGTGTGGAGAATGCATTGTGGGCCGGCGGCGAGATGCAGGTTTCACCGATTTCCACCTCACGCGCCCGGGCGATCTCACGGCTGACCTTCGACCCCGGCAGGATGCCGCCGGCGCCCGGTTTGGCGCCTTGCGAGAGCTTCAGTTCGATCATCTTGATGCTGTCGCCGGTGGCCACTTCCTCGAAGCGGTCCGCATTGAAATTCCCTTCGGCCGTGCGGCAGCCGAAGTAACCCGAACCGATTTGCCAGATCAGGTCGCCGCCATGCAGGTGATAGCGCGAAACGCCGCCTTCGCCGGTGTTGTGTGCGAACCCGCCTTCGGCCGCGCCCTTGTTGAGGGCTTCGACGGCGTTGGGTGAGAGCGAGCCGAAGCTCATCGCGGAAATGTTGAGCAGTGAAGAGGAGTAGGGCTGCTTGCAGTCCTTGCCGCCGATGTCGATGCGCGGTTCTTCTTCCAGCATGGGCGCTGGCGTGGTTACGTGCGCGGCCCACTCGTAGCCGGGCCGGTAGACGTCGCGCTGCGTTCCGAAGGGCCGGGTTTCGAGCTCACCCTTGGCGCGCTGGTAGATCAGGGCGCGATACTCGCGTTCGACCGGGTAGGCGTCGAGATTGCTCTCGATGAGGTACTGCTGGATCTCCGGACGGAAATGTTCGATCAGGTAGCGGAAGTGACCGATGATCGGAAAATTTCGCAGTACCGTGTGCTTGGTCTGCATGGCATCGCGGATGCCAAGCGCCAGCAGCGGCACGATGATGAATAGCAGGTACCAGGCCGGCGACCAGGCCATTCCGACCAGGCCGACGACCGCGAACCCGATGAGCAGGAATACGAAAACGGATTGTCTCGCCATGCGGGGAGCCTAGCCGGAATCGTGACGGAATTGAACCCCTGCCATCAGAAGGTCAGTTCGGTGCGTGCGTGGATGAACCGGCCGTTGAGTCCAATGGGATTGATTGGATCGTAGGCGAAGTTGCCGAAGAAATCGTTGGCCTCCCCGGAGCGATCGGGGTACCGGTCGGTCAGGTTGCTCGCGCCCAGGCTGATCCGCCAGCGCGGGGCAACGCGATAAGCCGCCTCGACGTCGATGGCGTACTGCTCGTCGAATTCCTGCCGGGCGAATACGAATTCACGCACGACCGAAGAGTAGGCCCGCAGTCGTGTGGAAAACGACCAGGCGCTGCCTTGCCACTTCACGCTGGAAATCCAGCGATGTTTGGGTGTGGCGGTCTCGATGGTGTTGCGTTCCTCCACGCCCAACAGGTCGATACCCGGGACCAATGAATCCAGCTCGCCCGGCGGTTCGGCGGTGTCGGTCACTTCCGTGCGCGCGTAGCTATAGTTGCTATCGATGTGCCATTTGCCGCGTTCACCGGGCAGCTCGAGGCTGAACAGCAGCTCGCCGCCGCGCGTGCGGGTGTCGGCGGCATTGGTGAAGAAGCTCAGCGCCTGCACGCCCTCGGCACCGGGCAGGGGAGCGATGAAGTCGATCACGGCCGGGTCGCGGATGAAGCTCGAAAGGGTGATGCGGTCGTCGACCTGGATCTCGAAAGCGTCGGCACTCAAGCGCAGGTCATTGGTCGGCTGCCAGACCAGTCCGGCACTGAAGTTGATCGAACGCTCTTCGTCCAGGGACGGTATGCCCAGCGATCGTGCGATGGCCGAGTCGTTGGAGACCAGCCGCGAGGAAATGCGGCCGCCCTCGGAAGAGAAGGTATTGTCACGGCGGGCCCATGCAAGCTGTGCCAGGGAGGGTGCGCGGAAACTGTTGGACACCGATGCCCTCAGACTCAGGGTGTCGGTGGTTTCGTGGCGTAGTGCAAGCTTGCCGGTCAAGGTACTGCCGAAATCGTCATGGTATTCGTAGCGCGCGGCCACGCTGCCCTCGAGACGTTCGGATAGGTTGGTGGTGAATTCGGAGAAGGCGCCCAGCACGTGCCGTTCCTCGTCCGCCGCATCAGCCGGCGCCAGGCCCTTGGCGCCTTGGGCGCCGATGTCGGGCAGGCCGACCAGTGCGGCCAGTTCCTCGGGGTAGCGGAACTCGCCGGCGGTGTAGGAGGCGAGGTCCCCCGCATCGGACTCGAAGCGTTCGAGCCGATAGTTGAGCCCCGCGGCCAGATGGGCCGGCCGACCGAACGGGCCCCGATCGAATCTTCGGCGCGCCTCGCTCGAGAGCGCAACCAGGCTGTTGGTGAAGGTACCCGAATCGAAGCGGGTGGGGCTGTCGGATCCGAGCGAGGGGTTGACGGAATTTCCCACCCCGAACTCGAAGCGGTTGTAGCCGGTGCTAAGGGAATGATCGAATTCCCAGTCGGCCAGAGCATGCCTTATACCGAGACCCAGTGCGATGTCCTCGTTATCGCCGAGGGTGACCGGACGGAAACCATCCGGGTAGAGGGCCGGCACGTTCTGGTTGCTGTCGGGGTAGCGGTAGACGGCCGCACCCTCGGTTTCACGCAAGCTGGCGGTACCGAAACCGTAGAGCGTGACTTCGCCGACGGGGCGCTCGGCATTGAACCAGGCGCCCACGGCGTCGGCTTCCGGATCACCCACGCGGTGGGTCTGGCGTCCTTCAAAGGCGAGGTTGGCCTCGGTCTGCGGGATGAACGGTGACACGCGATCCGGCCCGGCGCGGTTGGTTGCTCCGCGACGGTTGGCTTCCAGGCCGAAGGAGAAGAAGCCGCCGTTGTCGAGGGCAAGCCCGCTGTTGAGCCAGGAGCCCGTCGAGTGCCCGTCGTTGACCGTCTCGCCGACGGGTGCGACGTCGGTGTGGTGCAAGCCGTGGGTCAGGCCGATGCTGGTTGCCCCGATGCTGTCGTCGAGGACGATATTGATCACGCCGGCGATGGCATCCGAACCGTACAGAGCGCTCGCGCCGTCGCGCATGATTTCTACGCGCTTGACCGCACTGAGCGGAATGGTGTTGAAGTCGAAAGCGTTGGTGCCGCGGCCGATCTTGGTGTTGTCGTTGACCACCGCCGAAACGTGCCGGCGCTTGCCGTTGACCAGTACCAGAACCTGGTCGGGGTTCATGCCCCGCAGCTGCGCGGCACGTACGTGATCGGAGGTGACCGAGTTGGACTGGCGCGGAAAACTGAACGACGGTGCGACCAGGGCCAGGGCCTCGCCCAGTTCATTGCCCACTGCGCCGGCGCTGCGCAGCATCTCGCCGGTGACGATGTCGACCGGGATGAGCGTCTGACCGGAAGTGGTCGCGCGGGCCCGGCTTCCGATGACGGTCACGGCGTCGAGTTCAAGCTGCTGGTCGTCATCCTGCGCCGGGACGGGAGCGCTCGTGCCGGCGCCGATCGCCAGGATCATTGCCAGCGATGACAAGCGATAGATCGGGATATTCACTGATGGTTCTCCAGCCATTGGCGGATATTGGACGGCGAATTCAATTGCCAGTCATAGTCGATGAAGCGGGATTGTTCGGTGGCATCGAAGTTGGCGGCACGCTCTTCATCCAGGTGATCCTTGATGAAGGAGTCGATGCTGCCGGCAGCCTGCTCGAAATCCGACGCGTACCAGTCGAACAGGCTGGTCAGCCTGGCCGTGTCGCCTTCGATATGAAGGTGCAGCGGCGTGAGCAGTGCGCGTCGCGTATTCTCGTCCAGCAGCCGCTCGACGTTGGCGGCGGTATAGGGGATCTTTCTCAGCGGTGGGCAGCCCACCGAGGCGCAGTTGACGGCAAAGTGCACGCGCGCATCCTTCCAGCCGCGTTCGGAAAAATCCTCGCCGAGGAGGATTTCCTTTTCCATTTCGTCGAGTGAACGCTCGTGGCCGGCCACTTTGAAGCGCTCGCGTTCGAAGACCCGAAAGGGGTTGAACAGGCTGCCGTAATCCTTGACCGAGTCGACCACTTCGCCGTCTTCGGGATTGTCGACGAGGTGGGCGATCATGAAGAAGTTGTAGGCGTTGATCCAGAAGGCGACAGCGTCGTCGCGGCTGTCGAATTCGTCGCTTTCGAACTCGGCTAGGCGCTGTCGCTGCCCCTCGATCAGTTCCCGGCTGTCGCGTTCGGCCATGGCGGCTCGGTAATCGAAGGACGAAACCAGACCGCCGGTATCGAGATCGTGTTCGCTCACGTGACGCTCGAGCAGCTTGCCATAAGGCTCGAATAATTCAGCCACTGGGGCCGCCGGGGCAGGCAGGGCGAAAAGTGATACCAGCAGAATCACGAAGGTGCGAATCATTGCTTGCATAGGGTTTTCCGGTCGGAGACGGCGTGTTTCATCGACTCTATTGTCGTCAAGTGCGGTGAAGGCACGGCGAGGATAGTAGTCCAGGGCGCGTGCCATCGCCATACGCAGTTGTGCGTAGCCACCCGGCGGCGCCGGTCAGGGTCGCAGGACAAGTCGTCTGGCGATCCTTTCCTCGACCGCGCTGCGCGACCAGGGAACGACCCAGGGATCGCCGGTCAGGAAGTCCTCGAAAAAGTCGTCGAAGTGCGGGCTGAACGGATTGCCGGATTGACCGAAAGTCAGGTTCAGGGTGAAGGCGTCGGGATCGGACCAGTCCATCACGAAGCGCATCGAGGCGCCACCACCCACGCGCAGCCTGCCCCCGTCGGGATCGAAGCCGACATAGCTGACGTTGAGGGATCCGGCGTCGCCGCCGCGCGGTACCGGCCCGCGCGAGAGATCCAGCCAGGCATCGAGCAGGGCGTTGTCGGCCAGGGGATGGCGGATGCTCAGGCTCTGGATGCTGCCGAGCGGATGAATGCCGATTCTAAGGGCGTCTTCCAGGGCGCTCAGTGCGGCCTGCTCGCGATCGATGTCCGGCGGGAGGGCGTCTTCGGGATCGGAGTGCAGCCAATTGTCGAGCAGGGGCCGCAGCTCACGCCAGCTGGCCTCGACCTCGCCCTCGCCGGATTCGAACACGGCGCGTGCCAGGTAGTGCCACCATAGCTGGAACAGCCCGGCCATGTCGCTTTCGGCGCGCATGACGCCGTCCCACTCACGTAGCTCTGAAGCAATGGCGCTGCGTCCGGAATCTTCAGCCACGTCGGCCAGCCAGTCGCGCCAGCTCAGGGCGCGGTCGGAGCGCTGGTCGAGCTGGAAACGGCGCATGTCGGCTCGGTCGAAAGTATCCTGCGAGGAGAGGTGGTCGCTGATCCGGCGCATTCGCAGGTGCTTGTAGAAACCGGGAATCGGATACGGCCAGTCATTCCCGGCGGCGTGATTGTTGGAATTGGCCAGCCAGCCCTGCTCGGGGTTGAGTGCCCAGGGGCGTTCTTCCGGGGGGTGAAAGCCACCCCAGTCATTCGTCTCGTCGGTAGCGTCGAGCACGGAAAAGAACCGCTCGTGCCGGCGAACAGGAATCGGCGTGGACTGGACGTAGCCGATGTTGCCGTCCCGGTCGGAGTAGCTCCAGTTGACCGACAGGGCGCCCATGCCGGTGGCCGCGCGGCGAAAGGTCTCGAAGTCGCCCGCCCGGTTCAACGCAAGGCCGTTGGCGAGGACTTCGCCCAGGGGTAGCTCGAATCCGGCCCAGCGCATGGTGACGACATGATCGTCTTCGATATCGATCACCCGCCCCAACGGGGTGTAATGAAACTTGCGCTCCAGCGGTCTCTCGTGGCCGCGGATTTCGATGCTTTCGCTGCGGGTGAGCAGGTCCTGCCAGCCTTCGGGACCATCGACCCGGTGTGGATCGTCGGGGTGGCGCGGCTGGCGGTAGAGCTCGAAGACGTCCACCGGCGCGACGGTGAAGGCCCAGGCGATGCGCCCGTTGTGCCCCATGGCGACGAAAGGCAGGCCCGGGGTCGTGACCCCTAGGGCATCGAAGGTCTCTTTCGAATGCAAGCCGACTGCATACCATGTGCCCGGCGCGCGATCGATGTCGAGATGCGGATCCGAGGCATGCAAGGCCGCGTCGCTTTCTGATTTCTCCGGTGCGACAGCCCAGGTATTCGAGGCCTGGGTGATCGACTGGCGGGGCAGGGTGGAGCGGGTCCAGTCGGGCAGCTCGCTGAGCCAGTCCGCGGCGGGCTGCCCGTATTCGAGCGTGATCGCATGCCAGGCTTCGCTCAGCCGCCGTACCAGGGTCGTGGGATAGAAGGTCTGGTAGTAGGCGATCGTCAGGACGTCTTCGCGCGTCCAGGGTTCCGGTTCGGCGCCAAGCATGATCAGGCCCGGGGGCAGGCGGTCTACGGCGTCGATGTGCCGGTTGATACCCTCGACGTAGGCGTCGATCAATTCGGCGGTTTCGGAGTCGAGATCGGGCTTTTCATTCTCTACCCGTCGGGCGAAGCCGAAGGAGCGGTGCAGGGTATCGAGTTCCAGTGCACCCTCGCCGACCAGGGCGGAGAGTTCTCCCCGGGCCAGGCGCCGGATCAGTTCGAGCTGGAACAGGCGTTCGCCGGCATGCAGCCAGCCCAGCGCGCGCATGGCGTCGGCATCCGTATCCGCATAGACGCGCGGAATGCCGCGCTCGTCGAAAAGGACTTCCACGCCGGCGTCCAGACCGTGCAGCTCGATTTCACCTTCGTAGGCCATGACCGAGTCGTCGAGCCAGCGCGGCCCGCCGAACCAGGCTGCGGCTGCCACAGCGACGACGGTTAGCAGGCTGACGATCAGGCTGCGTTTGAGAATGCTGTGTCGTTGGAGCACTGAAGAATCCGTGAGCGATTTCTGCACACATTGTGCCTGTACGAGGGCACCATGTAGCGACTTGTTGACGCACGGAGCCTGATTGATGGATGACCCGGAACTCGCGCAGCAGCTCAAAGCCTTGCGCGACGAGCTGGACGGTGTTGATGCCGATCTGATTGAGCTGGCCACCCGGCGTCAGAAGCTGGTTTCGGATATCGGGCGGATCAAGAAAAGTCACGGGCGCCAGCTGCGTGATTTCCGGCGTGAGCGTGAAGTGCTCGACGGCGTGCGCCGGGCGGCCGAATCGAAGGGGCTGGACCCAGGGCTGGCCGAGGATCTTTTCCAGCGTTTGATTGAGGCGTCATTGACGCGCCAGGAGCAGGAACGGCTGCGACTTGCGGGTCACGGCCACGGACAGCGCGCCCTCGTGATCGGTGGGGGCGGACGAATGGGGCGCTGGCTGGCGGCGTTCCTCGATGGCCAGGGGTTTGACGTCCTGATCGCCGACCCGGCCGTGGAGTCCGATGGCCGGACACGTTTCTCTGACTGGCGCGAAGCACCGACGAACGTTGCCCTCATTGTCATCGCCGCCCCGCTGCGCATCTCCGCCGATGTGCTTGCGGAACTCGCTCGGCAGCCCGTCGATGCGCTGGTCTTCGATATCGGATCGCTCAAGTCGCCGCTGCTTCCGGCCCTTCGAGCGGCCGCCGATGCGGGGCTGCGGGCGTGCTCCATTCACCCCATGTTCGGCCCCGATACACAGTTGCTGTCGGATAAGCATGTGCTGGTGATGGACGTCGGCTGCTCCGAGGCTGTCGAGGCCGTGAAGTCGCTTTTTGTGGAGACCCTGGCCGACGTCGTCGTAATCGAGCTCGACGAGCACGACCGTCTCATGGCGCCGGTGCTGGGCCTTTCGCATGCGTTGAGCATCGTCTTCTTTACCGCCCTGGCCGATTGCGGCGTCGAGGCCGATCGTCTCTCGAAGCTTTCGAGCACGACCTTTGACAGGCAACTGGCCATCGCCCGGGCCGTGGCCGCCGAAAATCCCGATCTCTACTTCGAGATCCAGTCACTCAACCGCCACGGCGCCGGTGCACGCCGGGCCCTTCTCGTGGCCGTACAGACCTTGATCGAGAGTATCGAGAACGATGACGTGGAGGCATTTCGCCAGTTGATGGCGCGAGGCAGGGGTTATCTGTCTGATCTGGAGTAGGGCGCGCGTTTCCGGCTTTGGGGCGCTGGCTGCGTTCGGCGGTGTCCTGCGACCCAATGTCATACACCCCGGTTTACTGGAAATGCTCATCCAGATAGCGGTTGATTTCCTTCTCGACGGCCGGTTGCAGATAGCTGAACAGGAAGTTGAGTCGGGCGCGGACGTGGACTGACTCCTCGTCGACATCGATCTCTCCGTGTACGCCCGGGCGTTCGAACACAATGGTGTCGCCGTCCCAGCCGTAATCGATGCTGAATTTGTCGGCAAGATCCGCCGCCAGTTCATCGGCAACCTGCTGCGCGTCTTCCAGGTTCATCGAGTGCGGTTTTTGAATATCGATACTCATCGGGCTTGATTGTTCTTTTTCTGGTGTTGTTCGATCCAGCGGGTGAATTCGTCGGCCGGCATCGCCTTGCTGTAGAGAAAACCCTGGGTCAGGTCGCAGCCGGCTTGTGCAAGATAGGCGCGTTGATCCTCGGTTTCAACACCCTCACCGACGGTGCCCAGGTCGAGGCTGCGCGCCAGGTGGATGATCGCGTTCACGATGGCCTCGCCTTCGCTGTGTTGACCCAGGTCATGGATGAAGGATCGATCGATCTTGAGCTGGTCGATCGGGAAGCGCCGCAGGTAAGCCAGCGAAGAGTAGCCGGTTCCGAAATCGTCGATGGAAATACCCAGGCCCATTGACTGAAGCTCACCCAGGATGCTCGCTGCGTGCGCCGCACTGTCCATGATGACCGATTCGGTGATCTCCAGTCGCAGGCATCGCGCCGGTACGTCGGCGTGTTGCAGGGCCGCCCGAATGTGATCGGCAAGTTGCGGATCCCTGAACTGGCGGGCGGAAAGATTGACGGCAATGCAAATATCAAGGCCGGCGTCGTGCCAGAGCTTCGCCTGGCGTGCGGCCTCTTCGAGAACCCACCGGCCCAGGGGGATGATCAGACCGGTATCCTCCGCCAGGGGCACGAACTCGTCCGGTCCTATGTAGCCATCCTGGTCGTGCCAGCGAAGGAGTGCCTCGGCCCCGGTAACGGCGTTGGTCTTCAGGTCGATCACCGGCTGGTAATACAGCTCCATGCGGTTTTCTTCGACGGCCAGACGCAGCCTCGACTCCATGTCGACTCGCTCCAGCGCCGAGGCATTCATGTCATCGGTATAGAAGCGGAACTGATTGTTGCCAAACTCCTTGGCTCGGTACATGGCGATATCGGCGTTGCGCAAAAGCGTGTTGTAGTCCTCGCCATTGCCGGGAAAAACACTGATACCGAGACTGGCCGTGATATTCATCTCGCGCCCGGCCACATTGAAGGAATGCTCGAAAGACTCGAGCACGGCCTTGGCGCGGCCCGGCAAGTCAGCTGGATCCTCGCAGTCTGTCAACAGAATCACGAATTCGTCACTCGTCAGGCGCGCGACTGTATCGTGCAGATCCACGAACTGCTGCAGGCGTTCCGCCACTTCGCATAACACGCTGTCCCCGGCCGACCGGCCGAGGCTGTCGTTGATGCGCTTGAATTGATTGAGGTCAATGAACATCAGGGCGATGCCGTGTCCGTCATGCCTGGCCGCGGCCATTGCCTGTTCAACACGATCCTGCAGCAGGTTGCGGCTGGCCAGGCCGGTCAACGTGTCCTGGCTGTATTGTTGTTCGAGTTGCTCTTCGTAGCGCTTGCGGTCGGTGATGTCGTTGATGATTCCGACGAAATGGCTGGCCTTGCCGCTTTCATCGAATACGGGCGCAATGGTCAGTTCGTTCCAGAACAGCGTGCCGTCCTTGCGGTAATAGCGCAGGACGGCTTCGCCTTCCCGCTGCGATGCGATGGCATTACGAATATTGGTCAGGCCGCGTTGGTCATGATCATCGCCGTACAGAAAGCGGGGGTTGCGTCCCAGCACTTCGTCTCGACTGTATCCCGTGATTCGTTCGAAGGCACTGTTGACGTAAATGAGGGGCGCATCGGATTGATCCATGGATGTGATCATTACGCCGTTGGGCGAGGCTTCGATGACACGTCGACTCAGGCGATTGAACTCCTCCGCCGATTTCAGGCTGGCTTCCGCCTCCTGGCGCATGGATTCTCGGTGGCAATTTTCCAGCGCATAGGACAGGTCACCGACAATTTCCTCGACCAACCCGGTCAACGAAGAGTCGAAAAACCCGGCTTCATTCGCATACAGACACAATGCGCCGATAGTCCGACCATTGATATGGACCGGACACGCGGCGGCCGATTGCAACCCATACTCCTCAAGTAAGGGCCGAATTCTGCTGATCGACGACTCGGTAAAAAGATCATTACTCAGAAATATCCGGTCTTCGCCAATGGCGATTTCCCCCGGAGTGCTCAACGGCGGCTCGATCACGAAAGGACTCGCCCGTTCGAATATCTTGTCGTCGCCCCCTTCTCGGGCGGCGATTCGTACAGTTTTGCCGTCATCATCCAGCAGCCCGACCCAGGCGAGAGTGAATCCGCCTCGTTCAACTGCAATCCTGCATGCTCCCGCAAGCAGTTCTTCTTGCGAGTTGGTGTGAACAATGAGCTGGTTGATGGCGCTCAGGGCCGAGTAGAGGCGGTTGAGTCGCTCGATCTGAGACTTTGCCGACCGCAATTCCTCGAGTCGGCGGGCGAGTTCAGCACTGCGCTCTTCGAGTTTTCGCACCAGCGCCTGGCTGTAACGACGTTCGGCGTCTGTGCCCTGGGTTTGCGGCTGCCGCGGCTCGGGTGGTTGTTGTTCGGACCTGTCGAGCACGGTTTCCAGGCGCTTTAGGAAATCTTGCGGTTCCGTCGGTTTGATCAGGAAGGCATCGGCGCCGAGGTCGAGTGCGAGACGTTCGTCTTCGGACTGTGTGTAGGTGGCCGTGTAGACAATGAACGGGACCTCGTTCAGTTTTCGATCAGCCTTCCATTCTCGTAGCAGCGTGTAGCCGTCCATCGTCGGCATGAGCAAGTCGCTGATGGCGATATCCGGCGGTCGAATGCGAGCCTGCTCCAGGGCCACCGCACCGTCTTCAGCCTCGCTGACTTCGAAGCCGTTGGCTGTCAGCAGCGAGCGAAGCAGGTAGCGGTTTTCCTCGTGATCGTCGACGATCAGCGCGTGCCTCATTCATTCACCCCCAGAAATTGCTCTACCTGGTCGGCGAAGCTGCCCGGATCAATGGGCTTCTCGATATATCCCGTGCAGCCGGCGGCCAGGCAGTTCTCCCGATCACCCGGCATTGCATAGGAAGTCACCGCCACGATCGGGGTTTCCTTGATATGTTCCTTGGCTCTCAACTGCCGGGCAACTTCATATCCATCCATGCCGGGAAGCTGGATATCGAGCAGAATCAGGTTCGGTGATTCCGTATCGGCCATTTCCAGGCCGGTGCTTCCGTCGGCAGCACAAACCACTGTCCAGTCTCGTGCGGCCAGAAGGTACTCGACCAGGTAGGCGTTCTGTTCGTTGTCCTCGATCAGCAGGATCTTGCCCCTCATGCCGGCTCTCCGGTCTGGGCGGCCGCCAGGGGCAGTCGCAGTGTGAAGGTCGTGCCCACTCCCCAGCGGCTCGATACCTCGATATCGCCATCCATCATTTCGGTCAAGCGCTTGCAGATAACCAGTCCGAGACCGGTTCCTTCATGCTTGCGCGACAGCGTCGAGTCGATCTGCCGAAATGGTTTGAACAGGTTCCGCATATCCTCCCCGCGGATTCCGATACCCGAGTCACGAATGGTGATGATCACGGGATTGTGCGCTTCATTGCGCTGCATGTCGACTTCGACGTCCACGGAGCCCGATTCGGTGAACTTGACGGCATTGCCGATGAGATTGAACAGGATTTGCTCGACTCGCCGTGGGTCGCCCATGCGTCTCCCGGGATCGTGTTCATAACGCACATTCAGACTGATGTTCTTCTGCTCGGCCAGCGGACGGACGATTTCGGCGACCTTGTCGACCGACTCCGACAGATCGAAGGCTTGCATGGCCAGGTTCATTTCCCCGGCCTCGATACGTGAGATATCGAGCACGTCGTTGATCAGGGTCAGCAGGTGCTGGGAGCTGTTGCGCACCATCTGGAGCTGTTTGGTCTGCTCCTGGTTGAGCGGCCCGGCCATTTCCTGCAGAAGAATGCCGGTGAAACCGATAATGGAATTGAGTGGTGTTCGAAGCTCGTGGCTCATGGTGGCCAGAAAAGCTGATTTGACCCGGTCGGCTGCTTGGGCGTGATCACGGGCAATGGCCAGTTCACGTTCGACGCGTTTCTGGACGGTGATGTCGACCACGAGCCCGACAATCCCCAGGGGGCGATTATCGGGATCGACGATACGCGCCGCCGAGTAAAGCATCTCGTGGCGTGTGCCGTCGGCAAAGGTGAGGGTGACTTCCCGATTGATCGAACCACCCAGTTCAAGCAGTTGGCGCTGTTCCTCGTCGAATCGTTCGCGTTGCTCCTGGGAGATATAGTCAAGTTCCGTGACTTTCTTGCCGGCAATGTCGTCGCGGTCGAGGCCGAAAGCTCTTTCGTAGGCGGTATTGCAGCCGGTGAAACGGAGTTGATTGTCCTTGTAATAAATCAGGCTGGGTATGTGGTCGATTAGCGCCTGGAAAAACAGGGAGGTCTCGCGCAACTCTCTGGTGCGCACGTCTACGCGATTTTTGAGCTCGCGCGTATGCTGCCGGGCCTGTTCATAGACCTGGTGGGTTCTTGCGCGAACCTGCCTGCGCAGAACCCCCACGATGATCAGGATACCGGCGAGCATGGTCGATATGGCCGCTACCGCCCAGGGCAACCACCTTGGCCAGGCGGTCAGTGGCGGACCGCTGGTCCAGCGTTCCAGAGTTTGATACCAGGGTGACTGCGGATTCTGCTTGAATTCGACCAGGTGGCGGTCGATGGTGTCGAGAAGGCCCTGCCTGCCGGTCGGTGGGGCGGCAAAGTAAAGCCTGGAAGGAGAGAAGATCACCGAAGTGTCTTCCAGTCCATGACGGCTTGCGTTGTATTCGCCGAAGAAGCGGTTCGTGATCACGGCGTCGGCTTCACCCGCTTGCACGGCGCGAAATGCCGATTCGAAGCCGGCAAACGGCAACAGCTCGAGGTCGATGCCGAATCCTTCAACCATGTTGTTGAGCTGGTCGTGCTGGACGGAGCCATCGAGTACGGCGACGCGTTTTGCATTGAGATCCAGGATCGAGCTGATGTCGCTGCCGGCCGGGGCGTAGACCTGGTGCCAGCTCGAAAGGGCGGGCTCGTCGTGGAAAGCAAAGCGTTCGACTCGGTCCGCGGTACGGGCGACATCCGCCATCAGGTCGATCTCGCCGCTCGTCAATCGTTGCAGGCCCTCTTGCCAGGTTCCTGCAACGTACTCGAGTTCCCATCCTTCCCGATCGGCTATGGCCTCGATGAGATCGATGAAGATGCCTTGCGGTCGGCCGCTCTCGTCGAGTCCGACCTTGGGGCTGTTCTCGTAGACGCCGACGCGCACCGTATCGGATGGAGCGACCAGCGTGGGCCCCTGAGCCTGAATGCCCGCGGCGAGCGCCAACAGCAAAGAGAAGAGGACGATGAACACCCCCTTTCTCGCTCGTCGGCTCGCAATGCATCGCAATGCGAACCGGTCACGTGGACCGACTGCTGGTTCAACCACCGACGCCCTCCCGCGCCTGAGCGAATTATTGGCCCAGCATACGGAAAACCGTGGCCGGGTGCCATATAAGCGCAGCTACAAGGTGGTGCGTGGCGGAACGAGAACGCTGGCGAGAATCATGCCGGTTGTCAGCGCCACGGCAGTGATGCCGGCCAGAATGGCGGTTTCCACGCCGGCGACCACGTCGTCCTGCAGCAGGGTTGCCAGGCTTCTCAGTCCAATGCTGCCCGGTACCAGCAGGATGAGCCCCGGGATGTGCAGGATCGAAGACGGCCGTCCGGAAAAGTGAACGTAAAGGTTGCCCAGCAGGCCTACTGAAAGACCGCCGACGAAGGCGCCGATGATGGGCGCCTCGAGCCAGCCGCCCAGTCCGCTGCCGATCCAGGCGACGAACGACACCAGGAGAATCCAGAACCAGTCGCGCATGTGGGCCTGGATGAGCATCATCAAACCGAAGGCTGCCATCACAAGGCCGGCGACCAGCAGCCATCCCGGCCGCGCGGAGGCCGCGGTCAGTTCCACCGGCCCGACGAGCGCCTGGCCGGCCATGCCACCGAGCACCAGCCCAAACGCGAGCAAGGCGAAGATCGTGACCGAGAAGGAAAGCCTCGACGAGCCCGAGACGAGGTGACCGGTCGACAGCTCGCGAGCGGCGGTGGTCAGGTCCATGCCCGGCAGCAGCGGAATCATGGCTGCAAGAATGGCCGGCATCAGGGCAGTGCGCCCGTCAATGCCGCACCAGAGCGAGCCCAGGAAGGTAATCAGGGCGGCCACCATCGGCATGATCAGGCGAGAACGATCCACGTGCTGGCGCATCCACCAGACGGTCAGCCCGGTGACAGCACCCAGCGGCGCGGACATCATGGCTTCTCTCCAGCCGCCGCCCAAAAGCGGCGCAACACCGCCGCCGATGAGAATGAACGCCAGAACCTGCAGCCACGCCCCGTACAGCGGCGGGGCCGCGTCGATTCTGCGCACGCGATCATCGGCCTCCACCGGATCGATACGGTCCTCGGCCAGGTCTTCCATGACCTCCGTCAGGTCGGCCAGCTTGGATAGATTGGCCGAGCCGGGTTCGGATCGGGCCAGGAAAGTCTGCTGATTCTCGCCATCGCCCAGCGAGACGATCAGCGCGGTAGGCGTGGAGAAGAACTCGGCCTGCAGGCCCAGGCGCTCGGCCATGATCTGCATCGACGACTCAAGACGGTGCGCGGGCGAACCCACGTGCAACAGCGCACGTCCGAGGTTGAGTACCAGGCGGGCATAACGGTCGGAGGCGTAGGGCTGCTCGCTGCCGAGCACTTCATCGGAGACTTCGTTCACCGCTCAATCCGTGGTGGGGGCTCGTAGTCGGACATTGAAGTGTCGCATAATGTCGCCCCGGCTTTTTTGTACCCAGGGTGGATTGAATACATGGAATTGCGGCTTTTCCAGGTGGACGCGTTTGCCGAAAAGGTGTTCGAGGGTAATCCGGCTGCCGTCGTGCCGCTGGAAGAGTGGCTCGACGATGAGCTGCTGCTGGCGATCGCCAATGAGAACAATCTTTCCGAAACGGCCTTTTTCGTGGCCGAGGGCGAGCGCTACAAGCTGCGATGGTTTACGCCGCAGGACGAGGTGGATCTTTGCGGCCATGCCACCTTGGCGACCGCGCACGTCCTGTTCGAGCACCTGGGGTTTTCGGGCGAGGAGATTGCCTTCGACAGTCGTAGCGGAGAGTTGCGGGTTCGCCGAATCGATACGGCCCTGGAAATGGATTTCCCGGCCGGCCGCCGCCGCGAGATCGGCATCCCTTCCGGTATCGACGAAGCACTTGGCGCGAAGCCCCGACAGGCCTTCGAGGGCGGGGACTGCATGCTGGTATTCGGCAGCGAGGCTGAAATTCGCTCGCTGTCGCCGAACTTCCGCGCCCTCGCGCGCGTGCCCGGTCGGGGTGTGATCGTTACCGCTCCCGGTGACGAGGTCGATTTCGTCAGCCGCTGCTTCTTCCCGAAACTCCGGGTCGACGAGGACCCGGTCACCGGCTCGGCCCACTGCCAGATGGCGCCTTACTGGGCCGAGCGCCTGGGCAGGGAAACGCTCCTCGCCCGACAGGTCTCGGCTCGCGGCGGCACGATCCGTTGCCGGGTGGCCGGCGAGCGAGTCAAGCTCGCCGGCCCAGCGGTGGATTTCCTGGTCGGTACGATCCGGCTCTGACCGGGCTGTTTACCGGCGGATCTCGCTCACGCGCTTTCCATCGATGATCGTGCCGACAGCGTGCGTCGTGTACTCGAATGGGTCGCCGTCGAACAGCGCCACGTCGCCGTCCTTGCCGACTTCGAGCGATCCGACTTCATCGGACAGACCGAGGATGCGGGCCGGGCCCATGGTGATCATCTCCAGCGCCTGGTTGAAAGTGGCGCCGTAGGGAATCGTCATGGCAGCCTCGAACAGTACGACGCGAGTCTTGGGAACGTAGCCCTCGTAACCCGACTGCAGGACGACCTCGATGCCGGCGTTCTTGAGTTCGGCCGCGGTGGTAAAGGCCATGTGCTGCGTGTCGCCGCCGGCACGTGCACGCGACATCGTCGGGTGGATGATCACGGGTACGTCGGCCGCCTTGATTTCGTCGATCAGCAGGTGTGCATCGCTGGCGCCGGCCAGAATCAGCCGTAACCCGAACTCGTCGGCCAGTCTGAGTGCGGTCATGATGTCGCTGTGGCGGTGCGCCTCGATGATCAGGGGGATCTCGCCGGAGAGCACATCGGCCAGGGCGTCCATTGCCAGGTCGCGTGCCGGTGCCTTGCCTTCCTCGGCGGATTCGAGCTTGTCGCTGTATTCCTGTGCCGCATAGAGCTTCTCGCGCAGCATGGCCACCGCCTTGGAGCGGTTGCCCGGCGATGAGCGATCGTGGCGGGTGGCGCCTGAACCCAGCGTGGCGGCCAGTGCGGAGTAGGGCCGCACGACGGCCTGGTCGACGGTGTTGCCGGTCGTCTTGGCAATCAGCATCTGTCCCGAAATCACCTCGCCCGGTCCGTGGCCGGTGTGCACGGTGGTGATGCCGTGCTGGCGCAGCCAGTCCACAAGTTCCTCGTGCGGATTGTAGGCGTCGATGGCGCGAAGTTCTGGCTGGATGGCGGCCGAGCGCTCGAGCTGGTCCTGGTCGTGCGGCTGGTTGAGATACCCCGACAAGCCCACGGTGGAGCGTGCGTCGACCAGGCCAGGCGTGGCCACGGCGGCTTCAAGCACCAGCAGGTTGTCCGGAATGTTGGTCGAGCTGGCCGGGCCCACGGCGGTAATCTTGCCGTCTTCGATGACGACCACCCCGTTTTCGATCATCTCGCCGGCGCCGGTATGCAGTTGGCCAGCGCGCACCGCAATGTCCTGTGACAGGGCGGGCCCGGCGATGACGGCCAGCAGGGCCAGGGCGGCTGCATTCTTGATCATCGTTTTCATTCCACACCTCCATGGCCGTGGATGTGGCCGTTTCCGTCGTCGTCGGAGAGCGCGTTGAAACCGCCTTCGGCGACCAGGCGGTCGTCCTCGTCGTCGAGGTCGAAGCGGCGTTCGCCTTCCACCCAGGTCTCGAGCACACGGGTGTAGACGCTGAACGGGTCGCCGGAGAGGATCACGAAGTCGGCGTCCTTGCCGGGAGAAAGCGTGCCCACGCGGTCGGCCATGTCGAGCATCTCGGCACCCTTGATGGTCAGTGCTTCGAGCGCTGCTTCGCGCGACATGCCCGCGCGGATGGCCATGGCGGCCATGCGCAGGAAGTAGCGCGAGTCGGTGATCCAGTCGTCGGTGTGCAGGGCGACCTTCGCCCCCGCCTGCTCCAGCGCCGGGGCGGACTTCGCCTCGAGATTCCTGGCCTCGAGCTTGCCCCCGGGGCTGTCGATGAGAATCAGCGACACCGGCACGTCGGCGGCGGCGATCTCGTCGGCGACTCGCCAGGCCTCGCTCGTGTGATGCAGCACCATGCGGAAGCCGAATTCTTCCTTGAGCCGCATGGCGGTCATCAGGTCGTCATGGCGATGGCTGTGGAAGTGCACCATGCGCTTGCCGTTGAGTACTTCCACCAGCGCTTCCATGCCGAGATCGCGCGGGGGCGTCTCGCCTTCCTCGGCGCTGTCGAGCTTCTCGGCGTATTCCTGCGCCCTGATATAGGCCGCACGCGCCAGGGCGGCGGACTTGGCGCGGGTTCCGGGGAAGGGTGGCTGCCGCATCGGGTTGGTGCCGTTTGCCATCTTCAGGCCGCCGGCGATGCCGCCGTCTTCGAAGCGATAAGCCAGGTCCGTGATGGCATCGCCCTCGCGGAGCTTGAGGTAGACCGTCTGGCCGCTGATCAGGTGGCCTGAACCCGGCATGACGTTGACGCTGGTGATGCCGCCGGCCAGCGCCCGCTTGATGCCGGAACTGAGCACGTTGACCGAATCCATCGCCCGTGCCTCGGGCTGGATGGGTCCGGAGCGATCGGCGCCGGAGACGTCCCCGATGTGACTGTGGGTGTCGACGATGCCCGGCATGATCACCGTGCCGGTTTCGAGTTCGACGACTTCGGCCTCATCCGGAATGCGGATATCGCCGGCGGCGCCGACAGCTTCGATACTGCCGTCTACAACGACCAGGGCACCGTTGTCGACCGGGTCTCCGTCGACGGGAATGATTTTCGCGCCGACGAAAGCGCGGGTCTCCGCCGGCGACGCAGACGGGAATGCGACCAGCAGCAGTATTGCCGCCAGCCCGTGTGAAAGGGTTCTCAAGAGGGTCTCCTTCAGGTCACTGAGCAGGTTCAACAAAATGGCAGAGCTGGCGCGACAATGCAATCGACGGCAGCGAATGGCTTGATATCGTCTGGCTATGGAGGCGTTCTTCCGAAGATGTCATCCCGGCCTTCGAGCCGGGGTCTCGCACCCTCTCGGTGCTTCGGGCACGGCTTACTCATCCAGTCTGGGGGTCTTTCGGGCCCGCTTGATCTCCTTGTGGCGCTGCTTTTTCTTTTTCCAGCGTTTCTTTGCCGAACGACTCGGCCTGGTGGGAATGCGCTTCTTCGGTTTGTGGTGCGCCTTCTCGATCAACTCGGCCAGGCGCTCGCGCGCTTCCTCACGGTTGCGGTGCTGGCTGCGGTGGCTCTTGGCCTCGATGGTAATCACGCCGTCGGTATCCGCGCGCCGGCCGGCCAGGTCGAGCAGGCGGATCTTTACCGCCTGGGAAAGAAAGCCCGAGTTGAGCACGTCGTAGCGCAGCTGCACGCCGGTCTCGGTGCGATTGACGTGCTGCCCGCCCGGGCCGCCAGCCAGGATGAATTTTTCCTCCAGTTCATTTTCCGGAGGTAGGTGCCGCAACTCGTTCATCGCGTCATGATAACGCCATACCCGCTATCTCCCTCTGCGAGCCGGGGCATTCCGGGTTACGGCTACACCATATGATCAGCTTTAGTGTGAAGCTTGAACCGAGCCGAAAAATCAGGGCAATATTGCTGATAACTAACCGGTTAGATCTATGAAGTCGAGGCGGATAGGGTGTTTTCCAGTTCACTTAGATTGTCGTTCCTGCCATTGTGTGCGGTCTGGGCGCTATCTGCCGCACAAGCGGAAGATGATGCGTTTCCGGAGTGGCTCGGCGGAAGACCTGACGTTGAAATCAAGGATGGCAGATGCGGCGTCTATGAATGGTTCTTTGATCAGGCCGATAGGCAGACGGAGGGAACAGCAAGCAAGGATGATTTGGCATCGAAGCGCGTGATCAATATCGCCAACAAGCTAGTTGATCATCATCGATCCAGTCCCGGCGACAGCTACCGGGCGCAAGTCAAGTACTTGGTAATTGGCGAACACGGCCCATTTCATTTCGAATTTCATATCAGCAACGCGGAGCTCGAGCGAATCATGAACAACAACTGCGACGTCTGGCTTCGATGATCGCAGTCTCGCACTCGAGTCGCTGACATACATGATTCACATTGCCCTTCACTTTGTCGTCCCGGCATTGATCGCTCTCGCGTTCTACCGAGATCGCTGGAGATCGGCGACAGTGATCATGGTTGCCACCATGCTTGTCGACGTCGACCACCTGCTGGCCGATCCGATCTACGATCCGGAGCGCTGCTCAATCGGTTTCCATCCGTTGCATTCCGTGCCAGCGATCGTCGTCTATACGGTCCTGTTCTTGCTTCCCCTGGTAGAGCGCTGGAGGGGCACCACCCAGCGCTTGCGGCCCCGCTTGCAGGTGATTCACCTCGTCGGTCTCGGACTGCTCATCCACATGGCGCTCGACTGGAGCGACTGTCTGTTCTGATGCGGTGAAGCAGCGACCGCTTCCACGAGGCGGACCTGACTGGCCGTTCAGGACTGGCTCAGCTGCCGAACGATGGCATCGCAGCCATCGAGCAGCGGATCAATGCAGGGCAGACCGGTTTCATTCTTCAGGCCGTCGAGATACGCGGTCCGATCGTCCGCTGGCAGCCTGGAAGTATTCACCGAGACACCGACACAGCGAATGTCGGGGTTGGTCCGCCGCCCCATGCGGACATGGCTCTCGATGACTTCGGCCAGCGGGGGCAGGGTGTAATGGGGCCATCCCGTGACGGTTCTGCGCAGGGGGTCGTGGCAGACCACGAATCCGTCCGGTTGTGAGCCGTGCAGCAGCCCCAATGCGACACCGGAAAAGCCGGGGTGAAAGATCGAGCCCTGGCCTTCGATGACGTCGATGTGCTCCGGGTCGTTGTCCGGCGACAGCACCTCGGCGGCGCCCGAGATGAAATCGGCAACGACCGAGTCGATGGGGATGCCTTCCCCGGCGATCATGATGCCGGTCTGGCCGGTGGCGCGGTAGGTCGAGTTCAGGCCGGCCTTTGTCAGCGCCCGGTCCAGGGCCAGGGCCGTGTACTTTTTGCCGATGGCGCAGTCAGCAGCGACGGTCAGGATTCGCCGGCCGGTTCGCTTCTTTCCGTTGCCGACGGGCAGCTTGTCCGGCGGCACGCGCACGTCGACCAGGCGGGCTTTGCCGTCTTGCGAGGCCTCGACCAGGCTGGGCCGGTCGGGCAGGCGCAGATGCAGGCCGGAGACGATGTCCAGGCCGGATCGGGCGGCGTCTTCGATTACTTCCCACCAGGATTCCGGAACGACGCCGCCGACGGGAGCGACGCCCAGCACCAGACTGCCGCAGCCGGCCTCGACGGCCTCGGCCACGGTCATGTCCGGTACGCCCAGGTCGACCCGGCATCCCTTAAAGCGCAGTTGCCCGGCGACCTTTTCCGGACACCACTGCACCAGACCCAGCGCGGTCTTGGCGAAGGTGGCGTCGGTCTCGGCGCCGATCAGCAGCAGGTAAGGCGGGGCCAGACGGACATGGGTCAGACTGCTCATGTCAGCCCCAGAGCGCGGGGTCGGGCGGCGACACGCGACCGTCCTCGAAGGACATGGCATGTTCGCGGTCTCGCTCCAGGAAGAGGGCGCCGTCCAGATCCACGTAGCGGCAGAGCTGGGCGACGACATAACCCGGGGCCATGGCCAGGGAGGTGCCCACCATGTTGCCGATCATCAGGTCCAGACCCCGAGCCGTGGCCAGTTTGGCAAGTTCCAGGGCCTCGGTCAGGCCGCCGGTCTTGTCGAGCTTGATGTTGATCATCTGATAGCGCCCCGCCGCGGCCTCGAACTCGGAGCGATCCAGGCAGGACTCGTCGGCACACAGCGTCACCGGCGATTCGTAGCCTTCGAGTGCCGCATCACCGCCGCGGGGCAGCGGTTGCTCGATCATGGCGATGCGCAGCTCGCGGAACTTTGGCGCCAGCGCCTCGAGTTGCTCGAAGGTCCAGCCCTGGTTCACGTCCACCACGATTTCGGCCTCCGGGCGGGCCTGGCGCACCGCGGAGATACGCTCCAGCGCCTGCTCGCCGCTGAGCTTGACCTTGATCCGCTCGCCGGCGATCTGCCGGGCCGCAGCCGCCATCCGATCCGGCGTGTCGATGCCCACGGTTCCAAACGAGATCACTTCGCCGGGGACGATGCCCGCCAGCTCCCAGACCCGTTTGCCGGCCTGTTTGGCTTCCAGATCCCACAACGCGCAGTCGATGGCGTTGCGCACGCCGCCGGCAGGCAGTAGCGACAGCAATTCCTGGCGTCCGACGCCGGCCTCGATGGAGGCGCGCGTAGCTTCCGCCTGGGCCAGCATGCTCTCGCCGTTCTCGCCCAGGTAGTAGACACCGCTGGCCTCGCCGCGGCCCGTGTGGCCGCCCTCGGCGATCTCTACGTACAGGGCCTCCACGCCGGTAAAGACATGGTCGGTGATGGTGAACGGGAAGCGGAGTTTCCAGTCTTCCCGGCGAAACGTTATCTGGCGCATGCGCTGTTTCCTTGATGATGGTTCCGTTTACGCCAGGTACTGGAAGCCGAGAATGTTCCAGAACCAGTAGAACCAGATCACGAACAGGCCGCAAAGCGCCACGACGGTGTAGCGCAGACGGGCCCAGAAGCCGGCCAGCAGGCTGTTCATCCAGACCACCAGCAGCTTGAACAGCAGCCAAAGACATGCAATCACGGCAAGTATGGGCGTCACCAGCCACACTTTGAAAAGAGTGGAAATTTCGCTGAACATGCTGTCGCCCAGAACCGAGAGGACGATGACGCCGCTGATGATCACCAGCCAGTTGGCGGCCGAGGCCAACACCGCGGCCCGGTAGGCGGATCGGTCGGAAGCCGGCCATTGCCTGATGGTGGCGCGCTGGAAGAAGCGCCGCAGCAGCACTGCCAGGAACACCAGCATGGCGAAGCCCAGCAACGCATAATTGAGCGTCGGTGTTTCCCACGGCGCGAGCTTGCGCAGCGACATGAACGGCAGGCCATCCATGACGAAGCCGGTCACCTCACCGTCGTCATTTTCCTGGAACGCGATCAGTCGCGGTGCCAGCCCGGCAACGATGGTGACGTCCTGGTGAAGCGCGCGAAACAGGTTATCGCCGACCTCCGCGTAGCGCTTGGCGTTGCCAGCGAAGCCGACGACCAGCGTGTTGTCCGGGCCGGGCGTGACCTTCACCACGCTGCTCATGCGCAGCGCTTTTTCGATCTTGGAGAAATTGGTTCGCCAGAAACCGTAGTCGCCGGCGTAACGCCCAGCGCGTTCGGCGAAGTCTTCCGGCGGTTCCGGCGGGGCCTCTTCACGCGGGAAATACTGCTCGTACAGGGCCGGGAACAGCGCGGAGCGCACGGCGCTGCCACCGGAGCCGCCGAAGGACGCGAAGAAGGCCAGGTTGTGCGTTTCGTCAACGCCGAGGTAGGAATGGAACCAGCGGGTGTCGCCACCGTGACCCAGCACCCGGGTACCTTCCATGTCGGTTTCATACCAGCCCAGCGCCATGCCCATCAAACGATCGTCATGGGTGAACTGCAGGCTCAGCATTTCCTCGACCGTTTCCGGGCGCAGGATCTGCGCGCCGTCCAGGCTGCCGCCGTTGAGGATCGCCTGGGCAAAGCGCACCATGTCGGTGGCGCTGGCTGACTGGCCGCCGGCCGGCCCGAAGCTCTTGACGATTTCAAAGGGCTTTTCCTTGTAGCCGCCGGCCTCGAAAGCGTAGCTGACGGCCATATCGTCCTCGAGGCGCTCGGGCAGGGGCTCCTCGAAGGTGGCCGTGTCCATGCCTAGGGGCTCGAAGATGTGTTCGGCGATGTAGTCGTTGAACGGCTGGCCGGAGACGTTGGCCACGATCAGGCCGGCGAGCGCGGTGGCGTAGTTGGAGTAGGCGCTCTGGGCGCCCGGCGGGTTGACCCGCTCCTGGCGATAACGTTGCATCGCCTCCTTGAGCGGCACTGCTTTCTCCGGGTCCTCGATAATCAGGTAGCCCATGCCACCATCCTCGAACCCGGCCGTATGCGTCATGATGTGCCGCAGGGTGATGGGCTCTTCGAAGGTAGCGGGAATCTCCACTTCTTCCAGGTACTCGTTGACGTCGGTGTCGAGGTCGAGCTCGCCCTGTTCCACCAACTGCATCACCGCCACCCAGGCGGCCAGCTTGGAGACCGAGCCGGGCCTGAACAGCGTGGTCTCGGGGTCCACCGGTTTCTGCGCTTCGATGTCCTCGAAGCCGTAGCCCTTGGCAAAGATGAGCTCGCCGTCGCGGGCGATGGCCACGGTGCCGGACGGGCTGTTGTTGTTTTTCATCAGCGGTTCGACCACGCCGTCGATGAAGGCTTCCAGCGCCGCGGTGTCGTCCAGGCCGGTCGGCCGTGAAGGTTCGCCGCCGGTACTGACTGCACCTTCCTCCTGAGCGACCGTCATGCCGCTCTCATCGGAGGTTTCGGGCTCTGGTGTGGTCGCCGGGTCGTCCTGCGCCAGGACATTGCCGAGAAGCGCAGCGGCGACAATGGCGGCGAAGGTGAAGCGATGGATGCAGTTCATGGCCCGTCCTTTTTCGAATGGTTATATGGGTGATGGGGCCTGATGTTACCCGCGGCCTGGCGGCACGAGATAGGCTAATGCGACAGAAAAGTATGCAGATTCGACCGCAGCTTCTATAATCGCCCCATGATCTACGGAGACGAGTACTGCGTGAGAATGGCGCCCGGGTTCGACCCGGAGGCGGCATCAGCCACCGAGCTGAGCCAACTGTTCGAGAACGCGCCCTGTGTCTCCCGCTTCCATTCCTCGCCGGAAAACGATTTCATCAAGTACAAGGGCGCTACTGCATTGGGGCGCTCGCACTGTTACAAGCTGGACGAGGACCGCATGATCGAGATCAACGACTCGTTCCTGCGCACGCCGGTAGTGATCCACAACGAAGTGGCCGACCTGATCAGCTTCCAGTTTGTATCCTCGGTCAAGCGATCGGAATTCCTTGGCGAGCACAAGAACGTGCATAACCTGGGGCCGGCCGTCATCGTGTCCGCGCTACCGGGGCGCGAACTTACCTACCGCGTGCCGAAGGTGAACGAGACCATTCGTCATGTCGTGGTTTACACCACCCTGTCCAACCTGATGGCGCGGATGGGCGAGAAGAGCGAAGACTATCCCGGCTGGCTGCGCGACATCCTCGAAGGCAGGCATGACCAGCCGCGCCAGCACGTACTGTTCCTGGAGGACGTTCATCGCGAGTTGACCTGGTCGTTCTTCCACCTGCCGGTTTCCGGGCCATTGCTCAATCACTGGATGTTCGCCAAGTTCCATGAGCTGCTTAGTATCGGGCTGCAGATCCTGAAGAACGATCAGGCCTATCTGGACCGTGGTACCGAGCACCCGGCCTTTCCGCGCGGCGACATCATTCACCGCGCCACTACGATCCTCAACCGTGAATATGCCAATCCTCCCACGCTGCCCCAATTGGCCCGGCAGCTGGGCATATCGGAGACGCAGCTCAAGAGCGGCTTCAAGTCCCTGCACGGCGTCACCATCCGCCAGTACGTGATCGCCCGCCGAATCGAAGCCGCCCGCCTGCTGCTCAACGAAAACAGCCATTCGATTTCGGAGATTGGCGACATCGTGGGCTACCAGGACCACTCGGCCTTTTCGCGCGCATTCCGGCGGCTAATCGGCTGCAGCCCAAAGGCCTGGCGCCGTGCTCACCGGCACTGAGGGCTCGCCGGATATGCACAACAATAAGTCGTTTCGGACTAGTTAGTCAGGGTTGTACGAACTACTATTGAAGGCAATCCGCCGGTCAGGGACCAATGGGAAACACGCAGCAGGCGGATCACGGCATCGACAAATCACGATGTGATCGATTGCGATCACGGGGACCGGAGACATCATGAACAGACCGACCACAGCAACGCTTACCGTCACGACTCTGGCCTTTGCCATCGCTGCCGCACTGGGCCATGCGCCCAGTGTTCTCGCGCAGGCGAACGACGAACAGGTTGAAGAGGCGGAACAAAACGAAAGAGACAACGCCAGGGAAGATGTTGCGGAGATGGATGATCTCATCGTCACCGCATCACGGCGCGAGGAGCCGCTACAGGACGTAGCCATGGCGGTGACCAGTATCGACGCCGACGAGCGTATCGATGCCGGTTTCTCGGGCCTGACCGATATCCTGACCTTCGTGCCCGGCGTGTCGACCACCAACAGCGGCCGTCCCTACCTGAACAACGTCTACATGCGTGGCATTAATGCCCAGCTGTCGGCGGGCGTTTCCAGCTATGTCGACGATATTCCCTTCGGCTCGTCCACGGTCTACACCCAGCCCACGCCGCTCGACGGCACCCTGCTGGACCTGGGAACCCTCGACGTGATGAAGGGGCCTCAAGGCACGCTCTACGGCGCAAGCGCCATGGGCGGCATTCTCAAGTTCAACACCCGCGCACCCTCGCTCGATTTGGGCACGGGCAGTGTTTCGGCCAACTTGTCCAATACCGAACGTGGCGGCTTCAATCAGCTCTACCGCGCCAACCTCAACGGGCCGCTGGTCCGGGACACGCTCGGCGGAAGCCTGACGGTTTTCAGGGAGGAGACCAATGGCTATGTCGACAACGCGGCCATCGGGGAAGACGACTGGGACGACTACGAATATTACGGCGGCTCCGGCAGTCTTGTCTGGGAGGCCACCGACCGGCTCCAGGTCAAGCTGCAGGGGCTTCACCAGAACGCCACCCAGGACGGCACCTCGCTGGTTCAGGCCAACTACGCCCGGGATCTGCCGATTCCGGGATTCGGCGCGGCCGAACCGATCTTTGGCGAATACGATACGGGCCAGGCGGACCTCAATCCCAGCGAATACGAAGCCTCTCTCGGCGGCCTGACCATCAACTACGACCTCGGCTTCGGCGACCTGACTTCTGTGACCAGCTACCAGGAGATGTTCTTCAAGCAGGATCAGGACGTGACCGAGCCCTTCGCCGGTTTCGCCGACCAGTTCTTCCCGGACACGGCGCCTCACTCGTCGGCGGTGTTGGTGGGTGATCTCGGCTTCGACAAGTGGACGCAGGAAGTCCGCCTGACCTCGGAATCCAACGAAAGCTTCGAGTGGATCGTCGGTACGTTCTACACCGAGGAAGAGGGCTTCAATATCCAGGACCTGGTGATCACGCCGGACGTGCCGCTGTACTTCGCCAACTTCCCCTCCAACTACGAGGAAATCTCGGCTTTTGCCACCGGCACCTGGTATTTCACGCCGAATCTTGACGCCAGCCTGGGCCTGCGCTACACCGACTATTCCAACGACGTTGAGCTGAACACGGTCGGACCGCTGCTTGCACCGCTGCCGCTGTCGGAAATCGAAGACGACGTCACCAATTTTCTCTTAAACCTACGCTATCGCGCCGCGGAGAACACCTCGTTCTACACGCGCGTGGCGTCCGGTTTCCGGCCGGGCGGGGCCAACTTCCTGCTGCTCGATCCTGAGACCGGCACGCCGCTGTCCAGCCCGTTCTTCGAGCCCGATGAACTGATTAGCTACGAGGCCGGCGTGAAGGGTGGTTCGGCTGATGGTCGCTTCACTTACGACCTGGCCGGCTACTACATCGACTGGCAGGACTACCAGATCGGCATCGTCCGCAACGGCACGCAAGTGGTCGGCAATGCCGAAAAGGCAGTCAGCCGCGGTGTCGAAGCCTCGCTGGGCATGGCCGTGACCGACGCACTGACGCTGACCGGCTCGCTGTCGTACGTCAATGCCGAACTGGCGGCGGACGAACCCGACCTGGGCGGTGCCGACGGCGATCAGCTGCCGAGTACGCCGGAGTGGCAGGCGGTGCTGGATGCCCGCTACAGCTTCCGCCTCGGCGAGCGTCCGGCGTTCGTGGGCGCCTCGTACCGGTACAAGGGCGAGATGCCGGTGGGCTTCGAAGGCTATACCGACGCCTCGGGCACCGAGTTTCCGCCTTCATCGCCGCGGGTGGAGGTCGACGACTACCACCTCGTGGACCTGCGCGCAGGCGTGGCGTTGCAGAACTTCGATATTTCGCTCTACGTCAACAACGTGTTCGACGAGTGGGCCTGGACGGCCTTCTCGTCGAGTTTCGCGGTGGTGCCAACCGGTGCGCCGACGCAACCGCGAACGGTCGGTGCCACGGTGCGCTGGCACTTCTAGGTTGCCCGCCATGCCCGCACGTTCGATGAGACCGAGTTGGCCGTCATGCCTCACTCCAATCCTGGCCGCGGTCGCACTGGCGACCGTCGGTCCGTCGCTCGCTCAACCTGACGCGTCGGAGATTGACACGATCGTCGAGCGGGCCATGGACACCTTCGGTTCGCCCGCGGTCACCGTTTCGGTGGTGCACGATGGAGAGCTGGTCTATGCGAAAGGTCACGGGATTCTCGAGCGAGGCGACGAGACTTCGGCGGACGCCGATACCCTGTTCCAGATCGGCTCCGTGTCCAAGGCCTTCACTGCGGCCGCCTTGGCGCTGCTGGCCGACGACGGCAAGCTGACCTTCGACGACCGGGTAATCGATCACCTGCCCGAATTCCGCATGCACGACCCGTACGTGACGCGCGAATTCCGCATCCGCGACCTGCTCACCCACCGCAGCGGTTTGCCGTTGGGCGCGGGCGACCTGCTGATGTTCCCCGAGGGCAACACGACGCGCGAGGAAATTCTGCGTGCCATGCGCCACTTCGAGCCCAGCAGTAGCTTCCGTGCCCAGTACGATTACGACAACTCGATGTACATCATCGCCGGCATGGTGGTGGAGCAGGCCTCCGGCCAGAGCTTCGAGGCGTTCATCGAGGAGCGGCTGCTGTCCCCGCTGGGCATGGACGACTGTGCCGCCAGCTTCGGCCGCGCACCCGAATCCGCGGCGAAAGCCACCCCACACGTGCTCGTCGACGGAGAGCTGGAAACCACGCCAACCGGCCTCCTCGGTGACACCGCAGCGCCGGCCGGCGGCATCATCTGCAGCGCCCCCGGCATGGCGCGGTGGATGAACTTTATCCTGGACGAAGGCGTGAACGCTGACGGCGAACGCCTGATCAGCGAGGAACAGTTTGCCGAATTGCTCTCACCGGTAACGATAACCCGAACGCCGGGCTACCTGGCCGAACACGCCGGCTCCGAGCTGTCCGCCTACGCCCTGGGCTGGAGCGTGTCCACCTTTCACGGCCAGCCGCTCCACTCCCATGGGGGCGGCCTGATCGGTATGACCACCCATCTGATGCTGCTGCCGCGCGAGAACCTGGGTGTGTTCGTTTCCAACAACCTGATGTCGGCAGCGCCGCGCCCGATCGCGTATGACATCGCCGAGCTCTACTTGAATGTCGGCGACGGCCACGACGATGGCGATGCGAATCCCGGCCCGGACTGGGTCGATATCGTCGACGAACTGATGCGGGAGCGCCGGGACGCGGGCGCCGACGTCGTCGCCAAGGCCATGGCCGAGCGCGATGCCGACAGCACCCCCAGCCTGCCGCTGGCGGCCTATGCCGGCACTTATCAGGACCCCTGGTACGGCGAGATTACGCTGACGCTGGAAGACGACGGGCGGTTGTGGTTCCGCTCGCCGCGCAGCGAACCACTGACCGGGCCGCTGGAGCACTTCCAGTACGACACCTTCATCGTGCGCTGGAGCGATCGCCGCCTGAATGCCGACGCCTACATGTCCTTCATTCTCAGTCCGCAGGGTGAGGTGGAAAGGGCCCGCATGGAAGCCGTGTCGCCCACCACGGATTTCTCCTTCGATTTCCACGACCTCGATCTTCGCCGCGTACAAGAACAGACCGAAGACCAGTGATCCAGTCTGACTGGACCTTCGCGCTGTGGGCCGTTCTGGCGGCCCTTGCGGCACTGGGTTTCTGGGGTGATCGCACCCGCATCGGACGCAACGTCTCCGGCCTGGCCATCGTGCTGGCAACCGGCATGATCCTGTCCAACTTGGGCGTGCTGCCCAAGCAGGCGCCGGTCTACAACGTGGTCTGGGTTTACCTGGTTCCGCTGGCTATTCCGCTATTGCTGCTCAAGGCCGACCTGCGCCGGGTGCTGGCCGAGACCCGCGGCATGCTCGTGCCGTTCGTCCTGGGCGCGGTCGGAACCACGCTGGGCGCGCTGCTGGGCCTGTGGTTGCTGCCGCTGGGCGAGCACGCGCCGCAACTGGCCGGCGTATTCAGCGCCACCTATATCGGCGGCTCCATGAACATGGCCGCCGTCGCCCAGGCGGTTGAACTCGACCCTTCCATGGTCACGGCCAGCGTGGCGGCGGACAACGTCGTGGGCGTGTTCTACCTGGCCTTCCTGGCGTTGGCGCCCTCACTGGCATTGTTCAGGCGCTGGTTCCGGGTGCCTGATGACGGGGTAGGGGCGACAGAAAAGGAATCCGGGCGAGCGCCGGGTGGCGATGCGGATGCGGAACCCGCCGTCACGCCGCTCGATCCCCTTCACCTGGGCATCGCCGTGGCGCTGTCGTTCACGATCTGCGCCGCTGGCCAGGCGATGGCGAGCTGGTTCGGAGTTGGCGGCTACGCCATCCTGTTCATCACCGCGCTCACCGTGCTGGTGGCAAACCTGTTTCCGGGGCAGCTCGGCCGATTGAAGGGTGATTACGAAGTCGGCCTGTTTTTGATGTACCTGTTTTTCGCCGCCATCGGTATCAGCGCCGACGTGGCGGCCATGATCAGCTCCGCGCTGGAGATTGCCGCCTTCGCCGCGATCATCGTCCTGAGTCACGCCGCGATGATCTTCGGACTCGGGCGGGTATTCCGAACCGACCTGATGGACACCGTGATCGCTTCAAACGCCTGCGCCGCTGGCCCCGCAAGCGCGGCGGCGATGGCGGCCGGCAAAGGCCGCCCGGACCTCGTGGCGCCGGCGGTGCTGCTGGGCGTGTTCGGTTACGCCGTGGCGAACTTCGTTGGCGTCGGCCTCACGAACGTCCTGTCCTGACATGAATATCGATCTACCCCTGCAACCTGGAGTCCTTCCGTGAGAATACTCACCGTCATCTTGCTTTCGATCCTGCTGGCCGCCTGCGCGGCCGAGCCGCCCCCACCCGAATACGATCTCGTCATTACCAACGGTCTGGTCTATGACGGCAGCGGTGATCCCCCCAGGGAAATGGATGTCGCGGTCACTGGTGACCGCATTGCGGCAATCTTGCCGCGGGATGAGAACGTCTCGGCGAAGCGTGTTGTGGATGCCGGCGGACAGGCCGTCGCGCCCGGCTTCATCAACGTGTTGAGCTGGGCCAACGAGTCCCTGATCGAAGACGGCCGCGGCCTGAGTGACACCCACCAGGGCGTGACCCTGGAGATCTTCGGCGAAGGCTGGACCATGGGTCCGATGAACGACGCCATGAAGGAGGCCGCGCTCGAGCGCCAGACGCGCATCCGCTATCCGATCGAGTGGACCACGCTGGGCGAGTATCTCGAATGGCTCGTGGCGCGTGGCGTCACGCCCAACGTCGCGTCCTTCGTCGGTGCCACCACCATCCGCATTCACGAGCTCGGACAGGAAGACGTCCAGCCCGGAGACGAGCAGCTCGAGGCCATGCAGGAACTGGTGCGCGAAGCCATGCGCGAGGGCGCGTTGGGTGTCGGCTCTTCGCTGATTTATCCGCCGGCTTTCTACGCCGAAACCGACGAATTGATCGCCCTGGCGCAAGCGGCCGCCGAATTTGGCGGCGGTTACATCACGCACATGCGAAGCGAGGCCAACAAGATCCACGAGGCGCTCGACGAGGCCATCGCCATCGGCCGTGCCACCGGAGAGCGCACCGAGGTGTATCACCTCAAAGCCGCCGGCCAGAAGAACTGGCCAAAGATGGCCGAGGCCATCGATCGTATCGAGCAGGCGCAGAAAGAAGGCGTCGACGTCGGCGCCAACATGTACACCTACACCGCGGGTGGAACCGGCCTGACCGCCGTGTTGCCGCCCTGGGCTTCGGATGGCGGCTTCGATGCCCTGACCGAAAGGCTGCGCGACCCCGAAACCCGCGAGCGCATCGTCGCCGAAATGAAGGCCCCGGCTGAAGGCTGGGAAAACCTGCTGCAGCTCGCTGGCGGCGCCGATCGCTTGCTGCTGCTGGGCTTCGAAAATGAATCGCTCGAGCCGTTTAAAGGCAAGACCCTGGCGGAAATCGCCGAGGTGCGCGGCCGTTCGCCCGAACAGACGGCCATCGACCTGATCCTCGAAGAAGGCGCGCGCGTGGACACCATCTACTTCCTGATGAGCGAGGAGAACGTCGAACTGGGGCTCAGCCAGCCCTGGGTGGCACTGGGTTCCGACGCGCATTCCGCCGCGCCCGAAGGCGTGTTCCTGGAAACCGCCACCCACCCTCGCGCCTACGGCAACTTCGCGCGTTTCCTGGGCCGCTACGTGCGCGAAAAGCAACTGGTCCCGCTGACCGAGGCCATTCGTCGCATGACCCGCATGCCGGCCGAGACCTGGCAGCTCACTGACCGCGGATGCCTGGATCCGGGCTGCTACGCCGACATCGTCGTGTTCGACCCCGACACCATTACCGACCACGCCACATACGCTGAGCCGCAGCAGCTGGCGACCGGTGTCGACCATGTTTTCGTCAACGGCGTGCAGGTGCTCGATGAAGGTGAACATACCGGCGAGACGCCCGGACGCGTCGTGCGCGGGCCCGGCTATACCGGCGACGACGAGTGAGCGAGTTCTTCCGGCAACTGACGGGCGGCGCTTTCGGGCGCCTGCTGCTGCCCGGCATCGTGCTGCAGTCGGTGCTGATCGGCGGCGGTTATGCCAGCGGCCGGGAGGTGGTCGAATACGGCGCGCGCTTCGGGCTGCACGGCATTGGTGCCGTGGCCGTGGTGTTTCTCGGTTTCAGCCTTATGGCCGTGTTGACCTTCGAGTTCGCCCGACTGGCGCGCGCCTACGAATACAAGGCGTTCATGCGCGGACTGATCGGCTGGGCCTGGCCAGCCTTCGACCTGTTGTTCGGCGCCATGGCCATCCTGATCATCGCGGTGATGGCATCCGCGGCGTCGAGCATCATGGATCAGGTGCTGGGTGTGCCGCCCATCCTCGGAACGAGTGTGATCATCCTGGCCGTCGGCATACTCTGCTTCTACGGTTCGACCTTGATCGAAGCCTTCAAGAGCGTCGGTTCGGGTTTGCTTTACGTCGCCTACCTGCTTTTCGCCATCGTTGTGTTGACGCGGCACGGATCAGAGCTGGGAAGCGCATTCAGCGCCGACGGCATGGCGCGTTTCTCCGACGCAACCCTGGGTGCCGCCCTGCTCGCCGGCGTGATCTACGTCGGCTACAACCTCGCGGTGTTTCCCGCCGTGCTGTTTACCCTGCATCGACAGCAAACGCGCCGGCATACCGTCACGGCCGGCCTGATTGCCGGTGCGATGATGACATTGCCGTTCGCATTGACCTGGCTTTGTCTGCTCGCCTATTACCGAAGTCCCGAGGTATTCGATGCGCCGGTTCCGTGGCTGGTGATGCTCGAGCAGGCCGGCGGACCCTGGCTGCTTGTCGTTTTCGCCCTGGTCATGGGCTGGACGCTGCTGGAAACCAGCGTCGGCTTGATTCACGCGTTGCTCGACCGCGTCGACCGCAACCTCGGCCGAGCGGAAGACGAAATGTCGAGGCCGTTGAGAGGCATGCTGGGCGCCGGTGTGCTTATCGCCGCCGCTGTACTTTCCCAGGTCGGTATCATCGCCCTGGTCGCCAGGGGCTACTCCTTCATGGGCTACCTGTTCATCGCACTGTTCGCCTTGCCGCTAATGACCGTCGGCCTGGTTCGCATTCTGCGCCAGCACGGGCGATACTCGGCGGAATCGGAAGTGACGGAAAGAGGGTAGTTGACGCAGCCCCCAACGACTATTGAAGGAGCATCCGGCTTTCAACGGTTATTGCCGACGAGCGCCTGGTGGGTTTCTCCGATTCCGGCCAAGTTGTCGCCATTACGAGCGATTGACAGTTCGTGTCGAAGGGCGTATAGACATAAGGCTTGAGGGGGAAACGGAGGCTTGCTGCCATGAATGACTATTTGCGTTTTACCCTCGCTCTGATTCCGTTCTTGCTGCTTGCGGGCTGTTCACCTTCCGGCGATCCGCCGGCCGTTGAGACTGAAGAATCAACTTCCTATCTACCCGAGCTGGCGCCGGTCGGCGCCACGATGCTTGACGGCCTGGGTGATTACAGCCTGCCGATCGGCGCTTCCGATCCTGAGGTCCAGCGCTGGTTCGACCAGGGACTGTCTCTGACCTACGGCTTCAACCACCAGGCTGCCGAGCGGTCGTTCCTGCAGGCCGCGGAACTGGACCCGCAGTGCGCCATGTGCTGGTGGGGCGCCGCGCTGGTGCTCGGGCCGCACGTCAACGCCGGCATGAACCCGGCCAATAACGCGGCCGCCTGGGAGCGACTGCAGGCAGCGCAAGCCACTGCAACCGATGCGCCGGAATGGCAACAGGCCTATATTGAAGCCTTGTCGGCACGCTATGCCGAGAACCCGCCGGAAGACCGCAGCGGACTCGACCAGGCTTACGCCGACGCCATGGCTGAGCTGGTGGCCGCGCGCCCCGACGACCTGGATGCCGCCACGCTCTATGCCGAATCCTTGATGAACCTGCAGCCCTGGGACTACTGGACCATGGACGGCGAACCGGTCGGGCGCATCGACGAGATCGTTTCGGTGCTCGAGGGCATCATCGAACGCGATTCGGAACACGCCGGCGCGCTGCACTTGTATATCCACGCGGTGGAAGCGTCCGAACAGCCCGAGCGCGGCGTGGCCGCCGCCGATCGACTGCGGGACCTGATCCCGGGTTCCGGTCACCTGGTGCACATGCCGGCGCACATCTATGCGCGCGTCGGGCGCTACCACGACGCGGTTCTCGCCAACCAGCTTGCCATTGACGCCGACAACGCCTACCTGGCCGCCTGCCGGCCCGGCCCCGGCGTCTATCCACTGGGCTACGTGCCGCACAACCACCACTTCCTGTGGTTTGCGGCCAGCATGGAAGGGGCGCGCGAGATCGCCCTGGCCGCCGCCGCCGAGACCCATGCACGCACCAGTGACCCCGATATGATGCGCGCCCCGGGTTTCGACGGCATGCAGAACTTCGCGCTCACGCCCTTGTTCGCCAAAGTGCGATTCGGTCTGTGGGACGATATTGTTGACGAACCGAAGCCGGCCGACGACCTGCCGTACATGCAGGCCATGTGGCACTACGCGCAAGGCATGGCGGCGGTGCGAAATGACCGTATTGACGACGCGCGGACACATCATGAGGTGTTGGTTCAGGCCAGCACTGACCCGGAGATCGAAAAGCTCTTCATGTGGGAGCGTTATTCGCTGGTGCGCGGTGTTCGCGTGGCTGAGCGTGTGCTGGCCGCCGAGCTCGCCCACGCCGGCGGTGACCTGGAATCGGCCCTGGCCGCACTCGAGGCAGCCCGCGATATCGAGGATGACCTGCCGTACGACGAACCGCCGGGCTGGCACGCACCGGTTCGCCATACGCTGGGAGCGGTGCTGCTGGAGGCCGGTCGCCCGGAAGAAGCCGAGGCAGCCTACCGGGCTGAACTGCGCCGCAATCCCGAAAATGGCTGGTCGCTTTACGGGCTGGCCGAGGCCTTGCGCGCCCAGGGCAAGGAAACCGAAGCCGAGGAAGTGACAGCGCGTTTCGAGAAAGCCTGGGCCCAGGCCGACGTGACGCTGGCCAGTTCGCGATTCTGAATCGACTCAGCGGGTCGGGCGGGCTCTACCGCTCGACCCGCGTCAATCGGCCCAGGTCTTCGCTCAACGCGTCGACATCCAGAGGTGCAGTAAAGTAACCCCGCATCCGGCCTTCCGGATCAATCAGCACCAGCGCGGTGGAATGATCCATGGTGTATTCGCCGTTTCCCATTGGCACGCGAACGTAAGCCATTTGAAGACTCGTCATCAGGCGATCGAGTTCTTCTTTCTCCCCTGTCAGCGCCGTCCACTCGGAATTGAAATGGGCCAGGTATTCAGTCAGTTGGTCGGGTGTGTCGCGTTCAGGGTCGACACTGACGAAGACGGTTCTCAGCTGATCAGTTGAAATGCCGGCGCGCTTCTGCGCCGATGCCAGCATCGCCATGGTGGCGGGGCAGATGTCCGGGCAGTGCGTAAAGCCCGCAAACAGGACGCTCCAGCTTTCGGCGAACTGCGCTTGCGTGAATTCGCGGCCGCGCTGATCGAACAACCGAAACGCCGCCAGCGGACGGGGTTCGTCCAGCATGGTGGCGTGCGCGAGCGATCGTGCGGGATCTTCGCCGGAGCAACCCGCGATCAACAGGCAGGCGGCGGCCAGGTGGAGCAGGGCACATTCGGTTTTCACGGCAAGGCCCTCGCGCAAGGTGGGTTGCATGGATTGTACTTGGATGGGTTTCGCGGGGTAATCGCTCCCGGACGATTGTTGAGGGTGGATGTTGAGCATTCCTGTTCAGTTTAGGCATCAATGGACGCCGGCCGGGCTTGCCGGCTGAATACTCCTTCTGCGTTGATTCCGGTCAATGGTTCGTCGTTTCTGTGGCGCATACTTGGATACGGTGCGGGCGCGATTGGAGAATGACATGGACTACGCCAAGAGAGTCGATGAAATCTGGTGCCACCACGCGATCGATCCGTCGAAACGGGATGACGTCGAGCTCGTCAGGTACGCGACGCTCGCTGCATCCAGCCACAATACCCAGCCGTGGCTGTTCAGGCTTCATGAAAACGCAATAGAGATTCTGCCGGACCTGACTCGCCGCTGTCCGGCCGTTGACCCGGACGACCATCACCTCTATGCCAGTCTCGGCTGCGCCGCCGAGAATCTCCTTCTGGCGGCGCGTGCCGCTGGACTTGCCGGGCGTTGCAGCTACGATCCTTCGACATCGGGGGTGCGCATCGAATTCGAACAAACGACGCCTTCGCGCTCGGCCCTGTTCGAGGCGATTCCCCAACGTGAGTGCTGTCGGACGGAGTATGACGGAACACCGCTGACGGCGGAAGAACGGCAGCAGCTCGAGGCAGCCGGCAGCGGCGAGGGTGTATCCGTTTTGATGGTCACCGATGACGACCGCAAGGCACGGATTGCCGAATACGTGACCCGGGGCAACGTGGCGCAGTTCTGCGATTCGGCCTGGGCGCGTGAACTCAAACACTGGATCCGCTTCAATGGCCGAGCGGCCGCGCGCGCCGGAGATGGTCTTTACGGCCCGGCCATGGGCAGTCCCGACGTGCCCCGGTGGTTCGGTCGGCTGGCGATGCGCGTTGGCTTTTCCGCCGGCAATCAGAATCGCAAGGACCGGCGGCAGATCCTGTCGTCCTCGGCCGTTGCCGTGATTCACTCCGAGTCGAACGACAAGCCGCACTGGATCGAGGCCGGCCGCTGCTACCAGCGACTGGCGCTGCAGGCCACGGTGCTGGGCCTGCGTACCGCCTTCATCAACCAGCCGGTCGAAGTTTCAGCCCTGCGGCCGGAGTTCGCGCAGTTTCTGGGCATCGGCGATCGCCGCCCCGACCTGGTCGTGCGTATCGGCCGTGGGCCGGAAATGCCAAGATCCCTGAGACGGCCGGTTGCCGAAGTCATCACTTGAAAGGCGATGGCGCCATGACCGATCGGAACTTGCTGGACGAGCCTCGGAAAAAGGTACGAATTGACGAACGCATGGACTGCTTAACTGCCTATTGCGCGATCAGCGCGATTCCGGTGGCTACCAACAGCACGTACACCAACTGCCGAAACCGTCGCTCATCCAGTCGGTGGTGCAGGAAGTCCCCCAGCAGGTAGCCGATGCCGAGGACGGGCAGGTAGATTGCCACTCGGGGCAACGCGGGAATCAACGTGCCGTCGAACAGGAACACCATCGTCAGTCCGGCGTTGAGACTGAACCACACCGTCACCAGTGAGGCCCGCAGGCTGCCCTTGTCCAGTTTGGTGCCGGCCAGGGCGTAGACCAGCAGCGGGCCGCCGGAGGCGAACAGGCCGTGGGTGATGCCGGCGGCAATGGTGAGGATGCGGCTGAGCCACTTTGGGTGTTGATGGGTGGCGACATGGCGCCACAGGCGCCAGAGTTCCCGCAGGGCGAACCAGACGATCAGGCCGCCGAGCAGCATCTTGAGGAGGTTCTCACCCAGCCAGGGGCGCAGCAGGTAGCCGGCCGCAGTGCCGGCGGCCATCAGGGGCAGGACGAGTTTCAGCAGTAACGTCCTGTCGATGTGGTGGCGGTTCTTCCACGCAATGGTGCTGGTCATGAAGATGTTGAGCGGCACCAGGACCGGCAGCATGGCCGAGATCGGCAGCAGAAGAGCACCCAGGGCCAGGGCGATGACGATGGAGCCGAAGCCGGTAATGGCTTCGATGGTCGAGGAGAGCAGAATGCAGACACCCAGCCAGATCCAGGGCAGCATCAGCGCAGGTCTCCTTCGAACTTCCGCCGGATCAGTTTCAGGTACAGGCTCGGGCTGATTCGCCACAGCAGGCTGCCGATTTTCGACAGGCGGTCGGGGAAGAGCCAGCGCTTTCGCTTCTCGGCGGCCTTGACGATACGCTCAGCCATCCAGTCGGCGTCGCGCTGCTTGCCGACGCGGCTCTGGGCGTGTCCGGCCGCCTGGCCGTCGTGGCCCAGCGCATTCGCTTCGATGTCGGTCTTGAGAAAGCTGGGGTAGACCATCAGCACGTCGACGGCGTCGTCTTCAAGTTCCATGCGCAGCACTTCGAAGAACTGCGTCAGCGCGGACTTGGCCGCGCCGTAGGCTGCGCGGCCGGGCAGGGGCATCCAGCCGGCCATCGAGCCGATGTTGACGATCTGGCCTTTCGATTCGCGCAGCAGATCCAGGCAGGATAGGGTGAGCTCGATCGGGGCCTGCCAGTCGACCGCCATGACCTTTTTGAAAACCGCCGTGTCGGTTCGGTGCGCCGGCGAGCGGTGGGTGATGCCGGCATTGTTGATGAGTATGTCGAGCTGCCCGAATGCGTCGCGAGTGGCATCGACCAGTTCGGCGATGGCGTCGGTATCGGTGACGTCCATCGATTGAGTGAGCACGCGATCCGGGGCGTCCAGCTCCCGTTCGAGATCTTTAAGTTTTTGTTCGTCGAGATCGGCCAGCACCAGGCGGTGTCCGGCATCGAAGTAGCGCTTCGCCAGGGCACGGCCCAGGCCCGCGGCCGCGCCGGTGATCAGCACGACCTTCATTCCGCCTTCTTGCCCACGGCGTGTTCGGCGAAGTAATCGAAGGTCTCGGCCGAGGTCATTTTCGGGGTGTAGCCGAAGTCTTCCTTCAGGCGACGGTTGGAGAGCACGGGGCGGTAGCGCAGGAAGTCGATCTGCTCGGGGCCGGTGGGCTTGCCCAGCAATTTGGCGATGCGCAGTCCCGTCTTGACCAGGCCGACGGGCAGGGTGAGCGTGGGCTTGCCCAGGCGGCGGGCGATCTCGCGCATGTCCAGCGCGCCGTCGCCGGCCAGGTTGTAGACGCCCCCGGCGTCCTCACGGATGCCTTTTTCAAGAATGTTTAGCACGTCCTCGTCCCAGATGAACACGAAGGGCGAGTCCTGGCCATTCAGCACCAGGATGCGGCGGGCGGTGAACAGGGCGGTGATCTGGTTGCGGGTGTCGGCGCCCAGCACGGTTCCGGGACGCAGGACAAGTTGTTTCAGTTCCGGGTGGAGCTTGCGGTAGCGCGCCAGCATTTCCTCGATGCGACGCTTGTGGTCTGCGTAGGCGAAAGTCTCGTTGCCCCGCAAGGGATCGTCCTCGTCGATCCATTCGGGATTGTCGGCGTGATAGCCGTAGGCCGCGCCGGAGCTGGTGACGGTCAGGTGCTTTACGCCCGTCTCGATGCAGGCCTGGACGACGTTGCGTGTGCCGCCGACATCGATGTCGAAATCGCGCTGGCGATCTCTCGAAGCCTGCAGCACGGAGGCCAGGTGAACGACGTGGGTGATGGCGTGGCTGCGCATCACCTCGGTCAAGTTTAGTGATCGTATATCAAGTACTTGTAGTGGAAAGCTCAAGTTATCTCGATTCCGGATATCGGTGCCGAAGACCTCGAAATCGTGGGCCAGGCGATTGCCGAGCTGGTGGCCGATGTAGCCGGCCGCGCCGGTGATCAGAATGCGCTTGTTCATGGCGCCTCCGCGGCGGCTTGCCGCGGTTCGGCCGGGGGCCTGCGAGCCCACCATTGCGACAGGGTGATGCCCGCGACCAGGTGCCACACGCCCCAGAAGCCGGCGACCAGCAACATGCCGCCGGCTTCGGGGAAGAAGGTGAACAGAATCACCAAACCCAGCCCGGAATTCTGGATGCCGACTTCCATGGTGACCGCGCGACGGTCGGCGTCGGGAAGTTTGACAAGACTGGCCATGCCGAAGCCCAGGCTGAAGGCGAGCAGATTGTGGCCGATTACCAGCCAGACGAAGGTCTGAAATTTCTCCAGGAAGGTATTGAAATTCATGGCAAAAGCGATGCCGGCAAAGCCCAGCAACACCAGCAACGAAAACGCCCGCAGGGGCTTCTCGCTCTTCTCGGCCAGCTTTGGCCAGTGCCGGCCGGTGAGCATGCCCAGCACCAGCGGGATGCCGAGGACCAGCACGACCAGCATCAGGATATTGCCCGGGTCGATCTGGATGCTCGTCAGGTACTCGCGGGTGTAGGGATTGAGCCAGCCATAGAAGGCGAAGTTCAGCGGCGTGAGCAGGATGGCGGCCAGGCTGGACACCGCCGTCATCGACACCGACACGGCGACTGAGCCGCGGGCCATGAAGGTCATGATGTTGGAAAAATTGCCGCCGGGGCAGGCGGCGATCAGGATCATGCCCAGGGCGATTTCCGGGTCGAGTTCGAGCAGCCAGGTCACCAGGCAGGTCGCCGCCGGCAGCAGGAGGAACTGCGCGACCAGGCCGGCGGCCGGTGCGACGGGTCGTCGAATGACGCGGGTGAAGTCGGCCGGGCGCAGGGTCAGCGCCACGCCGAACATCATCAGCGCCAGAATGACGTTGAGCAGAATCAGGCTGTCGGGATCGAAGCGCACCGGGAAAGTCTACCCGCCTTTAATTATCCCTTCGGTTCTTCGTGCATCTTCTTAAAGTGCATCAGACCGGGGGCCCACATGTGCTTGACCGGGTCGACGTCGACGTGGATGACCGCGCAGCCCTGATAGTCGATCGCGCGCTGCAGTGCGCCTTTCAGTTCTGCCGGATCGGCGACGCGTTCTCCGTGCGCACCCATCGCCTCGGCCACCTTGTCGAAGGCGATCTCTCCCAGGTCGGCCTTGATGGTCTCCTCGGGCTTGAGCGACTTGAACATCAGGGTCTTCAGGGGTTTGAGCGCGAACTGCTGGTTCATCTTCACCATGCCCCACTGCTTGTCGCACAGCACGATGTAGACCACCTTCAGCTTGTTGCGCACGGCCGTCTCGATTTCCTGCGGATGGAAGCCGAAGGCGCCGTCGCCGATGATGCAGCACACCGGCTTGTCGGGCCGGGCCACGGCCGCACCGATGGCCTGGGCCACGCCGGCGCCGAGCATGCCGAACTTGAAGGTCGAGAGCACGCGGTTGGGCACGCGGGCACGGTGGTAAAACATCGCCCAGATGGCAGTGTTGCCGCCGTCGGCGACGATGGGGGAGTCGGCGTCGAACACTTCATTGCAGGTGGCGGCTACGTGCGCCGGGTGCATGGGCACACCGTCGTGTTCCAGTGCCTTGTTCCAGTCGGCGCGGTCCGATTCCATGGTCTTGCCGTAGCCGGCCACCCGCTGGCGGCGTGCGTCCATGTTGGCGACCTTGCGCTCGGCCAGTGCCCGCGCCAGGGCGTCCAGGAACTTGCCGATATCGGCCTGGATGGGCAGGTCGGCGGGCTTGTTCAGCCCCAGCATGTTGGCGTCGAGATCGACCTGGATGGTGGTCTGCTCGGCCGGTTTTCTCCAATACGGCGGCTTGCCCCACCAGTCAGTCTCGCCCACGCGTGATCCCAGGATCAGCACGGTATCGGCCTCGTTGCGCACCTGGTGATTGAGCTTGACGTGCGGCATGGGCATGGCCAGCGGCGAGTCTTCGCCGATCACGCCCCTGGCGGCCCAGCTGGTGGTCACCGGCGCGTGGAGTTGTTCGGCCACGCGCTCAAGGGCATCGAAGGCCTGCGCGTGAATCACCCCGCTGCCGGCGTGGATCATCGGTGCTTCGGCGCGGCAGAGCAGTTCGGCGGCCTGTTCAACCTGCTCAGGCGTAGGCGCGGTCGGCTCGGTGTTGCGGTACTGCTTCGGTTCCCACAGGGCGGGCAGGGCCTTGAACTTGCCGTTCATGATCGTCTCGGGCACGTCGACGTGGACCACGCCCGGCCGGCCGTCCCAGCAAGCGCGCAGGGCCTTGCGCATCAATTCGGGCACGCGCTCCCACGAAGAGACCGCTTCTGAGAACTTGCCGATCTGGCTGATCACGCCCGCCTGGTTGAAGCACTGGTAGGCGCCGCCGCGGTCGGGATACATGATCTCGGGCCGGCGCGCGCTGGTGATGGCCAGTACGCGGTTGCCCTCGGCCTGCTCGACGACCAGGCCGGGCAGGATGTTGGCCACGCCGGGGCCGTTGGATGCCATGCACACGCCCAGTCGGCCGGTCAGGCGCGCGTAGGCGCCGGCCATGTGCGCTGCGCAGGTCTCGTGGCGCGGTGTGACGATCTCGATGCCCAGCCGGTCGAGTGCCTCGTAGAAGCCGAAGTAGGTGCCGTCGATGATGCCGAAGACCTTCTCGATGCCTTCGGCCTGGAGCATGCGGGCAATCAATTCGCCGCCGGGATGTTCGGCCATGCCTGTCCTTTTTGTGAGCGAGTGGCGCCATCGGCGCGAAAGTTTCCAATGATTCCAGTGTAGGCGATATTGGTTTCGAGGCGGGTTTGTTGTTTCACAACAAGAGGTTGAAGCGATTCTTAAGCCCTCTTTCGGAATCATTCCGAATGCTTAGGGATGGTTTCAGGACTCGATGGACGGCGATGCGCAGGATGGATTGCACATTCATCACGTCCATTACGGAATCGCGCCATGAACCTGTTCAAGCTCTCACACGCCAACCCGGTCGCCACCGTCGTTGTCTTTCTCATCGTCGCCATCATGGGCCTCGCCGCACTGTTCAAACTGCCGGTGCAGCTGACCCCCGATCTCGAGCAGCCCAAGATCACCATCCTCAATTACTGGCGCGCAGCGGCGCCGGCCGAAATGGAAGCCGAGCTGGTGGAGCCGCAGGAGGAAGTGCTTGAGACGATCGTGGGGCTGGAGAGCATCAGCTCCTCGGTGCGCGCCGGGATGAGCATTACCACGCTGAACTTCCAGGTGGGCACCGACATGCAGATGAAGCTCATGGACGTGATCAACGCCATGAACCAGGCCCCGCCCCGACCGCGTGACGCCGAAGAGCCGATGATCAGCCTGGGCGGGCTGGAGCAGCCACTCGCGAGCTTGCTGATCCGCAAGACCGCGGATGGGGCCGACGGTGATTTCACCGCCGACCAGGAGCTGATCCGCCAGGCCGTGGAGCCTGTCCTGCGATCGATTCCGGGCGTGACCGATGTCGGTCTCAACAGCTTCCGGGAGCCGCAGCTCGAGATCGTGTTCGACCCTTACCGGATGGCCGCGCTGGGCCTGCAGCTCGACACCCTGCTCGCGCGCATCCAGAGCGCCGGCGATGTCTCCGGCGGTTTCGCCTCGGTGGGGCGGCGCGAATACACGGTGCGTTTCGCCGGCCAGTACCTGGCTGACGAGTGGGCGCAGATGATCGTCGCCTACAACGACGGCCGGCCGGTGCGCCTGGGCGAGATTGCGGAGGTGCGCCAGGGCCATGAGCCGATGCGGGGGTTCGCCTACCGCGACGGCGATCCCGCCTTCTACATCCAGCTGTTCGCGACGACCAACGCCAACACCGTTGAACTGATGACCGAGCTGAAAGAGCGTGTCGCAACGATCAACGCCAAGCACCTGACCGACGCAAACATGGAGCTGATTCTCAGCTTCGACTCGTCGGAACACATCAAGCGCGCCGTCGCGCTGGTGCAGGGCAACCTGGGCCTCGGTATCGCCCTGGCGATGGGCTTGCTCTACCTCATGCTGCGCGGCTGGCGCGCGACCGTGTTGATCGCGCTGACCATTCCGGTCTCCCTGCTGGCCGCGCTGCTGGTGCTCGACCTGCTCGGCCGCAGCCTCAATATCATCTCGCTGGCCGGCCTGGCCTTCTCCGTCGGCCTGGTTCTGGATGCGGCGATCGTGGTGCAGGAAAACATCGTCAGGTTGCTGCAGCACGGCAGGCCGCTGAAGAAAGCGGTGGTGCAGGGCACCGTCGAGGTCGCGCCGGCACTGTTCGCCTCCACCCTGACCACGGTGGCGATCTTCACGCCCATCGTGTTCATGCAGGGCGTGGAAGGCCAGCTCTTCTTCGACCTGGCGGTCAGCATGGCCGTGGCCGTTTGTGCCTCCATGCTGGGCGCCTTCTTCCTGGTGCCGGTGGTTGCCGGCATCTTCCTCAAGCGCGAATCCGACGGCGGCCAGCCGCCGCGCTTCTGGCACAGGCTGGCGCGGCGCTACCTGTCGCTGGCGGGTACGGACCGCCGCGCGCTGCTGTGGCTGCTTGTGCTCGGCCCCGGTGCGGCGGCGGTGATCTGGGCGCTCACGCCCGACACCGACTTCCTCCCCGAGGCCAAGTGGGAAGGCATCATGACCGTCTTTTCCGTGCCGCCGGGTGCCAGCTACGAAACGCTGGAAAACGAGATCGGCCGCACCATCATGCGTCGGCTAGAGCCGTACCGTGCCGGCGAGAAGTCGCCGGGCATCAGTGGCTACAACCTGGCCATGAGCGAGGGCGGGAAGATCCTGTTCGTCTATCCCGAAGACCCGCGGGAGGTGCACAACGTGCTCGAACTCTTGCGCACCGAGATCCTTGCGGGCCTGCCCGACACACGCGCCTTCTCGTTCCAGTCCTCGCTGCTGAGCCTCAACGTCGGCGGCAGCCGTTCGGTCTACCTGAACTTCAACGGCGAGCTCGATGACGCATCGCGCCAGGTGGCGGCGCAGACCATGCAGCGCATTCAGGCCGAGATCCCTGGCGCCGGACTCCGCCCACTCCCCGGCCTGAACGACGCCCAGCCCCAGTTGGTGCTCAAGCCCGACGATCACGCCGTGGCGCAGGCCGGGCTCGACCGCAGCCAGGTTGCCAGTATGGTGCGCGCGGCCACCGGCGGCCTGTACGTCGGCGAGCAGTTCGACGGCAGCCGCCGCCAGAACATCATCCTCAAGGCGCCGCGCTGGAGTGCGCCCGAGCAGTTGCAGGCCGTGCCTATGGCCACGCCGCTGTCCGGTGTCCAGACCCTCGGACAACTCACCCGGGCTGAACGCCGGGCGGGCCCCACCCGGCTTCGTCGCTACAACGGCGAGCGCACCTTCACCCTGGCGATCACGCCGCCGGCGGACATGTCGCTGGAAACCGCGCTGGAAAAGCTCGAGCCGATCATGGCCGATGCGCAGGCGCAGGTCAGCCCCGGCATTCACCTGATGCTCTCGGGTGGTTCCGATGACCTGGCCGACACGATCAACACCATGACCTGGAACTTCGCCTTCGCCGTGCTGGTGCTGTTCCTGCTGATGACCGCGCTGTTCCGTTCCACCCTGGACAGCCTGGTGGTGCTCGCCTCCATGCCGATGGCGCTGGCCGGCGGCGTGCTGGGACTGTGCGCGCTCAACCTGTTCGCCTTCCAGTCGCTCGACCTGCTGACGATGATCGGGTTCGTGATCCTGATGGGCCTGGTGGTCAACAACGCCATCCTGCTGATCGACCGGGCCCGGCGCGGGCGGGACGAAGGGCTTTCCGACGAGGAGTCCGTTCGCATGGCCGTGGAGACGCGTGTCCGGCCGATCTACATGAGCACGCTCACCTCCGTGGTCGGCATGCTGCCGCTGGTGCTCGTGCCCGGCGTGGGCAGTGAGATTTACCGCGGACTGGCCGTGGTGATCGTCGGCGGCATGCTCACCAGCACGCTGTTCACCGTCGTTTTCATGGCATCGGCGCTGCGGCTGATGGCGCGATTGCGCGCTCGCCGTGACTTTGCCGAAGCCGAAATCAATGCCGCAGTCCAGACGTCCTGATCAACCATCCTCCAAACGGGAGTACACGATATGAACCCCATTCAGTACATCAAGAGCATCATTGTTCTCGTCTCTTTGTTCCTGGCGCTGCTGGCCGAACAGGCCCCGGCCGCCCAGCACCCCGTGGTCTCCGTGGTGCCGGTCGAATCCGACCAGGTCAGCCCGACCCTGATGGTTACCGGCACCGTGCAGAGTCGTTTCGACTCGTCCGTGTCGGCCGGTATTGCCGGGTCGCTGACCTGGGTGGCCGAGCCCGGTACGCGGGTTGCGGAGGGCGAGCCCGTCGCTCGTCTCGACGCTCGCCCCTTCGAGCTGGCGGTGCGCGAACTCGAGGCAAGGCTGAACAAGAAGCAGATCGAGATTCACCGCCTCGAGCAGGATCTCGAGCGCTATCGGCGACTGCAGGAACAACAGTCGATCTCCGCGCGTGAAGTTGACTCGCTCGAGGCCGACCTGGGCATGGCCCGCTCGGACGCCGAGCTATTGGAGGTCGAAATCGACCGCGCCCGCGACGACCTGGCGAAGACGCGAATCGTTGCCCCTTTCGACGGCATGGTGACCCAGCGCTTCCAGCAGCAGGGCGAGAGCGTGTCTGCCACGCAGCCGGTAGCAAAGCTGGTGAGTACCGAGTCGCTCGAGATCCGCTTCTACGGCCCGCTGGCGCACAGCGCCTTGCCGGCCGCCGTGGGGCGCCTGCGCGTGCACTGGGGCTCGGGCAGCGCCGAGATGGCCGTGCGGGCGACTGTGCCGGTCAGCGATGAGCAGTCGCAGAGTTTCCTGGGCTACCTCAGCGTGCCGGCCGAGATGGCCGCTACGTTTCGCATCGGGCAGCTGATCAGCGTGGCCGTGCCCACGGCCCTGCCGTCTGAACAGTACATCGTGCCGCGCGACGCGCTCGTGCTGGGCGAAAAGCAGATCCGCGTGTTCGTGCTCGACGAGGAAGGCAAGGCGCGGGCGATCCCCGTCGAGGTCGGCGCAAACCATGGCGATTTCATCGCCGTGGAGGGCTCACTGAGCGCTGGCCAGCAGGTGATCGTACGCGGTGCTGAATCGATTCGCAGCGGCGACGAGGTTACGGTTCTCTCATCAGAGGAGTTTCCGGTTACCACGCTCAACAGCTAGGCACTCTACTTGTCGTCCCGGAAATGGCGCCCTTCTTGTCGTCCCGGAAGCTGCGAAAGCAGCTATCCGGGACCTCGCATCCATCGGCTGGCACTGAGTCGAGCCGTGCCGATCTGCGCTGTGCGAGGTCCCGGCTCTACGCTTCACGGAGCCTGCCCCGGACTAGATCCGGGGGCCGGGACGACAAGGTGTCGGCGGGCGCTGGGACAGGCCGTGCAGGGCGTTGGGGTGCGAGGTCCCGGCTCTCCGCTTCGTTCCGGCCGGGACGACACCGGTTGGGAGGGTTATGCAACTGTCGTCCCCGAACCCCGTCAGCGGTTATCCGGGCACTCGCGAGTCAATCGGAAGACTTCGGATCGCCTGCCCGCTGCGGCAGGCGATCCAGCAGTTCGGCAAAACGCGGATCGTTGCGCAGGGGCAGGTCGTGCGGATCGACGTTGACCATCAGAATCTGGGGCTGGCGTTCGTCGACAGCTTCGTTCAGCCAGTGAAAGGCGTCGTCCGGGCGTTTCGCAACCACCGCGTAGCGCGCCCAGGCGATGGGCGGACGATAGTGACCGACATTGGCTTCCAGCCGTTCGTCCAGCATTCGGGCGAATACCGCCTCGAGGCCTTCCTGTTGGAACAACCGGGAGTAGTCTGCGATGAGATCCTCAGCGACCCCTTGCTCCCGCATTAGCAGGATCAGTTGATCGAATGCCATTGCACCGTCGTCGAGGAGCAGGCCTAGGCGGTGCAGCATTCTGCCGTAGTGTCCGGACTCCGATTCGGAGTTCATCAGGCGGCGGGTTTCGGCCACCGCTCGCTCGAATTCACCGCGCATGGTGTAGACGAAGCTCATGTTGATAAAACGGTACCAGGCCGGGTCAGCCTCGCGCATGCGCTGGAGAACTTCCTCTGAACGTTCGAATTCGCCCAGCGACAGCAGGAACTCGCTGTATGGAAGGTAGTTCTGCGGGTCGTCGGGCGCCAATTCGATCGCCCGCTCATAGGCATCTTCGGCTGCCTGCAGGTCCCAGTCCGCCAGCCAGTACAGCTCGGCCTTGCGCAACCAGGCGCGGGCGTTGTCGGGATCGATCTCCAGCACGCGGTCGAGCAGGGCGTGGACCTCGTCGGCGTAGAGGTCGATGTCGAGGAAACCGTTGAGCGCGCTCAGGCGAAGCTTGGCCGCGGCGATCCCGAGGTAGGCTTCGGTATCGCCGGGTCTGTGTTCGAGCACATCCCTGAAGCCCGCGATGGCCTGGCGAAGGGCTTCGGGCTCGTTTTCAGCCAGACGCTCCTCGGCCTGCTCCAGCATCTGGCCGACGTCGGCGCCGACTTGCGCCGACGGCGGTGAAACCGGCTCGGGGGAGGGGCGCTGGCTGACCCACCAGCCGCCCAGGGCGGCCACCAGCAGGCCGACGCCGACGATACCCGACGACAGCCACCAGCCCGTCCGCGACCCGGCGGCTGAATAAGGCCGTTCCGGTTCAACGGAAACACGCCGGGTTTCCGGCAGCCAGATATAGCCCGTGCCGGTCACCGTGCGGATGTATTTCGGTGCGGCGGCGCGATCGCCGAGCACGCGGCGTAGCTTGCTGACCGCCACCGACAGGCTGTCCTCGTTGACGATGCGTCCCGGCCAGATTTCCTCCATCAGCCATGTCTTGGTCAGCACCTGCCCAGGCCGGCGACAAAAAGCGTGCAGCAGGTCGGCAACCTTTTGCTCGAGGATGACGTCATTGTCGTCCAGGCGCAGCCGCCCCTCGCGCGGGGCGAAAGTGGCGTTTTCAAAGCTGTATCGAATGGAATGATCCATGAAGAGGCCTTTGCAGGGTCGACTCCTGAAATCAGTGGCCAGTGGAGAGGGCAATGATAGTCCACGCCGTGCCCCGCTGCGCGTACCATGATTTCGAAGAACGAATGCTGCCGAGTGCCCGGCTTCGCCGGTTGCCAACAAGAGCGAGGAGCGACCCGATGACCCGCCTCATCGATCTCAGCCACACTGTCGAAGACGGCCTGATTACCTATCGCGGCCTGCCGGCGCCGATCGTTTGCGATTTCCTCTCTCGCGAGGCGTCGAAGGAACACTACGAAGACGGCACAAGCTTCCATATCGGTCGCATCGATATGGTGGCCAATACCGGCACCTACGTCGATTCGCCGTTCCACCGCTTTGCCGACGGCAAGGATCTGTCGGAGCTGGAACTCGAAAGCCTGGTGGATCTTCCCGGGCTTTGCGTCCATCTCGATAAGCCCCTTTCCACCCGCGCCATCGGCCCCGAAGCCTTCAATGGCCTGGACGTCGCCGGCAAGGCCGTCCTCGTGCATACCGGCTGGGCCCGCCACTGGAACACTGACGCCTATTTCGAAGGCCATCCGTTCCTGACGCGAGAAGCGTCCGAATGGCTGCGCGACAGCGGGGCAGGCCTGGTCGGCATCGACTCGCTCAACATAGACGATATCCAGGACGGAAAGCGGCCGGTCCATACCACGCTGCTGGGTGCCGACATTCCGATCGCCGAACACCTGCGCGGGCTGGAACAATTGCCCGAGATCGGTTTCACTTTCCACGCCGCACCGGTGAAAGTGCGCGGCATGGGGACATTCCCGGTTCGGGCTTATGCCGTCGCCTGAACAAATACTGACGGGCTTGCAGGCAATCTCCAACGACTGGCGTGGGCTGGCGACGATCTGGCATGTATTTGCCGGCACCATGCTCCTGGGAATTGTCTTCGGGTTGCGGCTGTCAAGACGGGTCATGGCTTCCGCGCTGACCCTGCCCTTTATTTCAGTCAGCGTTCTGGCCTGGTTGCAGCCCAATCCCTTCAACGGCGGTATATTCGCCCTCGCCGCGGTCGTGCTGCTGGTGATTGCAGCGCGCTTGCCGCGCGGCGTTATCGGCGTGGCGTCGGGTCCGCCACTGTTCGCTGGCGTACTGATGATCGCGTTTGCCTGGATTTACCCGCATTTTCTAGACGACGCAACGCTGCTCGATTATCTGGTCTCCGCACCGCTCGGACTGGTTCCTTGCCCGACGATCTCGATGGTCATCGGAATATCACTGTTGCTGGGCGGTTTCGGCTCCAGGAGCTGGTGCTGGACTCTTGCGATACTCGGGCTTTTCTACGGGGTTTTCGGCGCGGTTCGCCTTGGGGTGGCGTTGGGCTGGTTGCTGCTGGTCGGCGCACTCGCTTTGGGCGCCACCGGTTATTTCCGCTGTCGCCCCGACCGCGCAGGCGTCACTGGCGAAGCCTGAAGCCCGGTTACCAATCCCAACCCTGGCGCTCGCAATCGGGCGCGCTGAATGCTGCCGGGAAGGATACAGGCCGCTCCTTAGATATGTTCGCTGCCGTACATTACTTGCGCGCCAAATATCCCATTATGACTGGAAGAGTGAGCAATGCCGCTTGAAGCATGCATTGCGTGGTTTTAGAGCAATCGAGCCGGAGTGTTTCCGAGGGGGCCGGTCGTTCACTGAAAGTCCAAACCGGGAGAGAACCGATGGATAAAGTACTGAATGGTGGGCTGATTGGCGTGTTGGCGTTGTTTCTGACCGCTTGCGCCTCCCAGCCGCCTGTTCCCAATGATCAACTCGCCGTGGCGCGAAACGCCATCGACTACGCGGTGGAGATGGGCGCACGTGATCACGCGCCCGGTGATCTGAAACAGGCACGCGAGCACCTCGCGGAGGCGGAAAGGGCGATCGAACAGGGTGAAAACAAGATCGCACGCCAGCTTGCCCTGGAAGCCGAGAAAATGGCGAGGCTGGCAGACCGGAAGTCGCGGTCCGCACGGAGTCGTCGCCAGGTAGAACAGCTGGAAGATACCGTCGAAGCATTGCGCGAAGAAATCGCCCGTGCCCGTATGCAAGGAGGTTCGTCATGAAACACGTCGATCTGAAATTCCCCGTCTTACTCTTGATGGTTGTCGGGTTGCTCGGCGCTTGTGCGACCACCCCGCAGCGGCTGTCTGAACTGGATCGTGCCGAAGCATCGGTCGAGGCCCTGGTTTCGGATCCTCAGGTCCGCCGCTTTGCACCGGGCGAAATGCAGGAAGCCGAGACACTGCTCGAACGTGCTCAGGATCAGTGGCGCGAAGGCGCCGACCGGTCCGACGTGCTGCACCTGGCACAGTTGACGGAAACCCAGGTGGGTATTGCGCGCGAATCGGCAGAACTCAGTCGCCTGGAGGCGCGCGTTGACGAACTGAGCAACCAGCGTGAAGTGCTGAGCCTGGAAGCTCGCGCTGCCAGGGCCGAGCGCGAGGCGCAGCGGATCGAGTCCGAGCGCTCTCGTGCCGAAGCTCAGGCTGCCCGTTCCGAAGCCCAGCGCATGGCGGAAGCGGCCCGACGGGCCAGGGCTGAACAGGATGCCCGCGAAGCCGAGATGGAACGGCGGGAAGCCGCCCAGCAGAGCGAGATGGCGCAGCAGGAGGCCGCGGAAGAGCGCCGACAGCGTATGGCCGCCGAAAGGCGGACGCAGGAACTGGAGGAAGAGGCCCGTCGCATGCGCGAGCAGGCCGAGCGGCTGCAGGAGCAGATTTCCGATCTGGAAGCGCGGCCCACCGAGCGTGGGCTGGTGTTGACGCTCGGCACTGATGTGCTCTTCGACCTCGACAAGTACGAACTGCGCGAAGGTGCGGAGCGCACGATCGAGCGCATCGCGGAGTTCCTCATGGAATACGAGGATCGAAAGGTGCGGGTCGAAGGATTTACCGATTCGACCGGCGCACGCGACTACAATCTGCGCTTGTCGGAACGACGTGCCAATTCGGTTCGCGATGCATTGGTCGAACGCGGCGTGGACGAAGATCGCGTCCGGACCCGTGGTTACGGACTGGATTATCCGGTTGCGACCAATGAAACCCAGGCTGGCCGTCAGCTCAATCGCCGGGTAGAAGTCATTATCTCCGACGATGACGAGGACGTGCCTGCGCGCACCGAGTAGTGTTTTCCTTGTTGGCACCCGTCGGCAGAACTGAACCGCCGGCGGGTGCGGATTTTTTCGAATCAGAGATATTCAGCGCTGACTTCCCTGATGAAAGTCTGGCCGAGTGGCACGAGCGACACGGGTTGACGCGTTAAGGGGGAATTCGGGGTTCAGTCCTCCTGGAGTGTTTCGAAGCGTTCTGCGAGAAATTCGATCAGCTCGCGTACTGCAGGGAGCAAGCCGCGGCGCGAGGGGAAGACCGCATGAATGATTTCCCTCGGCGGCGCCCAATTTTGCATTACCCGGACGAGGCGGCCGTCGGCGAGTTCGTCGGTCATCATCATTGTCGGCAGCTGGACGACGCCGACGCCGGCGACGGCGGCGATCTTCAGCGCCGTCATGCTGCGGGTGACCAGCCGGGGGTGGTGTTCGATTCTGGCCTCGCGTCCTTGCGGGTCGAGCAGATGCCAGTGGTGACGATCCTGCGAGCGGCCGAGTGCCAGGCTGGGTAGGTGAACCAGGTCACCGGGCACTTCGGGGTGGCCCTGTTCAGCCAATAACGCTGGCGCCGCAACCAGGCACTGTCCGCGGTCGGAGAGTGTGCGCAGGATCAGGTCGCTGTCTTCCAGCGGCGGCGGCCGTACACGAATGGCGATGTCGAATCCCTCTTCGATGACGTCCACCCGGCGGTTGGTGGCATCGAGGTGAAGGGCTACTTGCAGAAATCGGCGCTGGTATTCTGCCAGCATGTCGGCAACGCGTGCATCCAGAAGGGCGATCGGGCAGCTGACTCGCACGACGCCGCAGGGCTCCGAGCGCATCGCCTCGATGGCGTCCTGCGCCGTTTCCGCCTGGACGAGCATGGCCCGACAGTGGGTGTAGTAGATGCGGCCGATCTCGGTGACGGTCACGTGGCGAGTCGAACGATTCAGCAGGCGCACACCCAGGGTTTCCTCCAGACGGGCAATCCGCCGGCTGAGTTTTGACTTGGGCTCGCCCAGCGCCCGCCCGGCCGGCGCAAAACCGCCGTGGTCGACGACCTTCGCGAAATAGTAGAGGTCGTTGAGATCCTGCATGCCGCGATCGTTCCGAATATGGAACGCACAGTATGAGTTTTGCCTACTACCGCATCAAGTGTTCTGAGAACAGAATGGCCTCCAACGTTCAATCCAGTGTGATCGAAGGAGGTCAACATGAAACGAATCACCGGTGTTCACGCCGCGCCCCCGCGCCACTGGGTGGGTAACGGCTTCCCCGTCCGCTCGCTGTTTTCCTACCAGTCGCACGGTCGCCACGTCAGCCCATTCCTGCTGCTGGACCACGCCGGGCCGATGAACTTCGAACCGAGCCAAGAGCCCCGCGGCGTCGGCGAACATCCGCACCGCGGCTTCGAGACGGTCACCATCGTCTACGCCGGCGAGGTCGAGCATCGCGACTCCACGGGTGCCGGCGGCCGGATCGGCCCGGGTGACGTGCAGTGGATGACGGCCGGTTCCGGGATCCTGCACGACGAGTTCCACTCCTCGGCGTTCACCCGTGCCGGCGGCACGCTCGAGATGGTGCAACTGTGGGTCAACCTGCCGAGCGAGCGCATGATGACCGCGCCCGGCTATCAGACCCTGCTCGATGCCGAGATACCAACGGTCACGCTGCCCGACGGAGCGGGTATCGCAAGGGTCATCGCGGGTGAATTCGATGGTCGCAAGGGCCCGGCGCGCACGCACACACCGATGCACGTCTGGGATCTTCGACTCGAGCGCGACGGCACCACCCGGCTCGAATTGCCGGAGGGCTGGAACTCGATGCTGGTCGTCCTGCACGGCACGGTCCAGGTCAACGACAGCGAGATCGCCCGCGAGGGTCAGCTCGTCACGCTGGGTACGGAGGGCGAAAGCGTGCTGCTGGAGGCCAACAACGAAGCCACCGTGCTGGTGCTCTCCGGCGAGCCGATCGACGAGCCGGTCGTCGGCCACGGCCCGTTCGTGATGAACAGCAGCGAGGAGATCCGGCAGGCGCTTCGCGATTTCTCCTCCGGGCAGTTCGGGCGGATTCCCGCCTGATTCACCCAAGCCGGCCGCGGCAGGTGCCGCGGTCGCTTGTCCGCCCATTCGGGGCAATACACATCAGCAAGGAGACACGATATGTCACATGCATTCACCTACAACCGACTCGACCGGGACAACGCCGCCGTGCTGCTGGTCGACCATCAGACGGGTCTGCTGTCGCTGGTGCGCGACATCGATTCCGACAAGTTCAAGAACAATGTCCTGGCGCTGGCCGACCTGGCGAAGTACTTCGGCCTGCCGACCATCCTGACGACGAGTTTCGAGGACGGCCCCAACGGGCCGCTGGTGCCGGAGCTCAGGGAAATCTTGCCAGACGCGCCCTATATCGCGCGCCCGGGCCAGATCAACGCCTGGGACAACGAGGACTTCGTCGAGGCCGTGCGCGCCACCGGCAAGAAGCAGCTGATCATCGCAGGCGTCGTTACCGAGGTGTGCGTGGCCTTTCCCGCCCTGTCGGCGCTCGAGGAGGAATTCGAGGTTTTCGTGGTGACCGATGCCTCGGGCACCTTCAATGAAATCACGCGCCAGTCGGCCTGGGATCGTATGTCTGCAGCCGGTGCCCAGCTGATGACCTGGTTCGGCACGGCCTGCGAGCTGCACCGCGATTGGCGGCGCGACGTCGAGGGGCTGGGTGAGTTGTTTTCGAACCACATTCCCGACTATCGCAACCTGATCCACAGCCACACGAAGTTCACTAGCGGTTGAAGTGCCGGGTTTAGCTCACTGGATGCGGGCGGCAAAGGGCGTCGCCCGCATCTCCTTGAATGCTTCTCAGGTCGTCTCGGCCGAACAGCCGGGACCCCGCACGCCGGGTATCCGCACGGTCCAGCTCGATGCCACTGCACAGGTGCGAGATCCCGGATAGCCGCTGCGCGGCTTCCGGGACGACATCGGGCTACCAGCCCCGGCAGCGTTCCAGCCGTTGGAGGGGGTTGCCTTCGGAATCCACCATGCAGAAATGCTCGAACTGCCCGGCAGTCGCGCAGGCGTGATTGGGCAGGATGCGCAATCGACTGCCGATGGGGAATTTGTCCAGGTTCAGTGATTCGCCGTCACGCCGGGAAAGGATACCGTGCTCCTGGTTGGTGGCCCGGACGATGACTTCGGGTGACAGGACATGGCCGGTCTCATCGCAGATCACGCCATAACCGCGGTCGATGGCCTGATCGGCGGTGCCGCGATCGCGTGAGAGCGACATCCAGCCGGCATCGACGAGCACCTGGCCCTCTCGGGTGCGGTGGCCGATGACCTCGGTCAGCACCGAAATGGCGATGTCGTCGAGTTCGCAAACGCCCAGTCCGGCCATCACCAGATCCATAAAGGCGTAAACGCCGGCGCGCACTTCCGTGACGCCTGTGAGATCTTCGGCAAACATGGCCGTGGGCGTGGAGCCCACGCTTGTCACCGGCGCGTCGAATCCGGCTGAACGCAGAGTCCGGGTCGCGGCCACCGCTGCGTCACGCTCCTGTCGGGCCATACGTACCAGGCAATCACGATCGCGGCAACCATACGAGCCGCCTGCATGCACCATAACGCCCGCCGTGGTCGCGCCACCGTCGCGGAGAATGCCGGCGGCCTCGATCAGTCCCGGGTCCTCAGGCTGGAACCCGGCGCGATGGCCGTCGGCGTCGATTTCCAGCAGGACCTGGAATTCGGTTAAGTGTTCTGCGGCCGCGCGGGCAACGGCACGGGCAGCATCGGGGTGATCAAGAACCAGCATCAACTTCATTCCGTCGGCGATCCGTCTTGCGACTTCGGCAAGCTTGCCCGGCGCGATGCCAACGGCATAAAGGAGATCATCGATGCCGGCAGCGTAGAAGTAATCCGCCTCCGCCAGGGTCGAGACGGTGGCGCCGGCGGAATGGCCGGCCATCATGCGGCGGGCGAGTTCCACATTCTTGACGGTCTTCAGGTGCGGCCGAAGCGGTACGCCGAGCCGGCCGAGCCGCCGGTTCATGCGTGCGACATTACGCGCGAAGCGTTCGTGATCGATCAATAAGGCCGGCGTGCTCACATTGGTTGAGGTCATGGCGATCTCGCAATGTCGTCCTGCTTGCGCAGTTGAGAGCCGTAATTGTCTCAATGTTACAGGAACACTGCGACCGTCCCGGGCCCGGCGGATCTGCCCGATTGCCCTATGATATGGTTCATCAATAATGCGTTAATCACCGCCACAGGTATCGAATGCAGGTGACATCTCAACTCCTCGAGCAAGCGCTCGAGCTTTCACACGACGCCGTGACCATCTTCGAAATCCAGGCGGGTGGATCCGCTCCCGGCATCGTTTATGTCAATCGCGCTTTCGAAATCATGAGTGGCTATGAGCGCGAACAGGTACTTGGCCGCGCACCGGGTTTACTTGAGGGGGAGGATACTGACGTTACCGATCTCGCCGCCTTCAGCTCGGCGCTGGATGCCGGAACAGAATGCGAAGGTGAATCCTGGTATTACCGGAAGTGCGGCGAGGCGTTTCTCATGTCTTGGAAGGCGAGCCCCGTATTCGATGGCTCAGGGAAAGTCGGGCACTTCATAGTCGTCCAGCAGGATGTGACTGAACGGCGCAGACGTCGTCGCCAAAGGGAAGACCTCGAGCGGATTGTCGATCTTCAAAGGGAAGTCGTCAGCGGTGGCCTCAATTTGCAGCGCGTTCGGCAGAAGATCGTTGAAGCAGCGCGCGATATCACCGACGCGGATGCCGCGGTGGTCGAGGAGGCCGAGGGCGAGGAAATGGTCTACCGGGCCGTGGCCGGAATTGCGGGAGATGCACTCGGCATGCGACTCCCGATCGACAACAGTCTTTCCGGGCTGTGTTTCCGAAGTTGCGAGATTCTGCGTACCGACGATACGGGGGACGACCCTCGCGTTAATACGGAGGGGGCGCTCAAGGTGGGCTTCGTCTCCGGAATACTCGTGCCGCTTGTCCACGATGGGCATTGCTATGGTGTACTCAAAGTCTATGCCTCGCGGCCCGAAGCCTTTTCCAGCGACGATCGTCAGTTGCTGGAGATTGCTTCAGGCATCCTGGCGGGGGCATTGTTCAACGCTGCGAGCTTTGAAAACGAGGTTCATCGCCGGAGCATGCTGGTCGATGCCATCCCCATCCTGGTTTCCTATATCGACCGCGAGCGGCGTTACCAGGAGGTCAACGCAGCCTACGAGGACTGGTTTGGCGTCCAGGCGAGCGACATTAGGGGGATGTACGTTTGGGAGGTTCTGGGTGAGGCCGCATACGAGGCGCTTCGCCCTCATCTTGGTGCCGCTCTCAGCGGCGAACAGGTGAGTTTCGAGGCCGAAATCCCCTACCAGAAGGGTGGTAACCGCATGGTTCTTGCGCAGTACCAGCCAAACCTCGACGGCAACGGGAAGGTCAACGGTGTCTACGCCGTGGTGCGTGATCTTACTTCCGTCAAGCAGGCGGAACAGGATTTCCTGACCGGGTTGTGCAACCGACGAAAATTCGAGGAAAAATCCGAGTATCTGCTCAAGAAGGCGACGCGATATCGTCAGTCGATGTCATTGATCCTGATTGACATCGACCATTTCAAGGCCATCAACGATTGTCATGGCCACCTGGCCGGTGATGAGGCCTTGAAAGCCATCGGTCGGCATCTGGCTGATACCGTAAGGGGCGCCGATGTGGTTGGCCGCTGGGGCGGCGAGGAATTCATCATCCTCGCGCCGGAAACAGCCACCGATGAGGCGCGCCAGTTGGCCGAACGCATCTGCGTCGAGATTCGTCGCCTGTCGTTCGATGGTTTGGACAAGGTCACCGTCAGTATTGGTGTGGCGCAAGCGATCGAGGACGAGGAATTGCGGCAACTCATGTCGCGAGCGGATGCCGCGCTCTACCGGGCCAAGCGGGAAGGGCGGGATCGCGTGGTCGTCGCCGACGATGCAGGCGGCCCAGCAAACGACAGCTAGCGTTGGGTCGCCGGCATCCGTTTTTTTGCACCAATTTGACGATTGCGCGCGCACGGGCGTTTACCATTGCAGGGCCGTCTCCCAAGGAAAAGCGCCACTTATCATGAAACGCCAGGAAATCGACTTTCCCTCCGAACACCGCCCACTGCGTGACGATGTCAGTCTGCTGGGCGGCATGATCGGGGAGTTGCTGCGCGAACAGTGCGGCGATGCGCTGTTCGAGCGCGTCGAGACGGCTCGTTCGGCGGCGATCGCCCGTCGTGTGGGCGAGGACGACGGCTCTCAGCTGCTGGCGCAGTGCCGCATTGATAGTGCGGACGAAGCCAGTGCATTCGTACGGGCCTTCGCGGCCTGGTTCCGGATGGTGAACCTGGCCGAACAAGTGCACCGTATCCGGCGCCGCCGCGAGTACATGGCAGCCGGCGAAGGCGTGCAGCCGGATTCGCTTTCCGACGTGTTCGAAAAGCTTGCCAATGAGGGGCAGGATTGGGAGACGGTACGCGGGCGGCTGGCTGATCTGTTGGTCGAGCCGGTGTTCACCGCCCATCCGACCGAGGCAACGCGGCGCTCGATCCTGGAGAAGGAACAGCGCATGGCCCGCTACCTGGTTGAGCGGCTCGATCCGGGGCTTTCGGAGAACGCCGCAAACCGTCTGGTCGACCGCGTGCGCATGGAGCAGACCATCGCCTGGCAGACGGCGGAGCAGTCGCGCTCGCGCCCGACCGTGGCCGACGAAGCCGAGCATGCCCATTACTACCTGGCCAACGTGCTCTATCGCGTCGCCCCGGTGCTGCACGAGAACCTCGCCGAGGCGGCCACCCGCGCCTGGGGCGTGGATCTGTGGCCTGGTGACCTGCCGTCGGTGCTGCGTTTCGGTTCCTGGGTAGGCGGCGATATGGACGGCAACCCCAATGTCACCGGCGAAACCGTAATGGAGACGCTGACCGAGCAGCGCCGCCAGGTGGTCGGCAACTACCTCAAGGAGGTTCGGCGCCTCAACCGCCTGTTGAGCCAGACCGAAGGGCGCGTCGACGTCAGTGCCGGGGTTCGCAATCGTGTGGACGAGTACCGCAGGCTTTTGCCGCAAGTGGCCGAGGCCGTGCCAGCCCGGCATGCGGAAATGCCGTATCGGGAGTTGCTCTACCTTGTGGAGGCCAGACTGCGGGCCACCGTTGAAGAAAAGGAGGGCGCCTACGGCCACGTGGACGAGTTCGGCGGCGACCTGACGCTTATTGCCGACAGCCTGAAGGCCAACCGCGGCCGCCGCGCGGGGCTGTTTCCGGTCGGGCGGCTGCTCAGGCGGGTCGATATTTTCGGCTTTCACCTGGCCACCCTCGATTTGCGCATCGACTCGGGCGACCTGCACGAGGCCGTCGCCGAGTTGATCGACGATGCCGACTGGCCCGACCGCGACCCGGAAGAAAGAACCCGTTATCTCACGGATGCCGTAGGCCGGGATCACATCCCCGATGGACGCGCCAACGGCGCCACCCATGCTGTCTATAAACTCCTCGCCGCCGCCGGCCGCGCCCACGAGAAATTCGGCGAGCGCGCGATCACCACGCTGATCATCTCCATGAGCCGCAACGCCGACGACATCCTGGCGGCCTGGTTCATGGCGCGTGCCGCCGGTGTGGATCGTCACCGGCTCGACATCGTGCCGCTGTTCGAGACCGTTGACGACCTGATTGCCGCCGAAGGGGTGATGAAGGGTCTGCTGGAGCTTGATGTCTGGCGCGAACTGCTTGCCGCACGAGACAACCGGCAGACGGTGATGCTGGGCTATTCGGATTCCAACAAGGACGGCGGCATGGTCGCCTCGCGCTGGTCGCTGCAGGATGCGCAGCGCAAGCTGCTCTCGCTGTTCGACGAGAGGGCCGTGAAGGTCACCTTCTTCCACGGCCGCGGCGGCACCGTCGGACGCGGCGGCGGCAAGACCCCACGCGCGGTGCTGGCTGCGCCGGCCGGTTCGGTCGGCGGAAGACTGCGCATGACCGAGCAGGGCGAAGTCATCCATCGCAAGTACGGCCTGCGAACGATCGCCGTGAGAAACCTGGAGCAGACCACCGGGGCGGTGATCAAGGCCGGCTTCGTCGACAGCGACCCGGACACCGAGGAAGGCCCCTGGCGCCGGGCGATGGCGCGCCTGGCCGAGCTGTCACGTGCGGCCTACCGCGACCTGGTCTACGGTGACGAGGCCTTCGGTGAGTACTTTCTCCTCGCCACGCCCATCGACGTGATACAGCGCCTGCGCATTGGCTCACGGCCGGCCTCGCGGGCGAAGAAGACCGGCATTTCGGGCCTGCGCGCCATTCCCTGGGTGTTCGCCTGGGGCCAGTCGCGGCAGGGCCTGCCGGGCTGGTACGGCCTGGGCAGCGGGCTCGAACAGCTGATCGACGAACTCGGTTTCGAGCCGGTTGCCGGGATGGCGCGCGAGTGGCTGTTCTTCTCCAACCTGCTCGCCGACGCCGAGATGGCCATGGCCAAGGCCGACATCGGAATCGGCCGGCGCTACGCCGAGCTGGCCGGGGCGCTGGGGGAGCGCTATTTCCCGACCATCGAGGAAGAGTTTTCCCGCACCCGAGAAATGATCTGCCGGGTCAAGGGTCAGGACGGCCTGCTCGACCAGGACCCGACGCTCAAGCGATCAATCCTGTTGCGTAATCCCTATGTCGACCCGATGAGCCTCACCCAGGTGGAGCTTCTCAAGCGCTGGCGCGCCGGGGGTTCGACGGACGGGGCCCTGGAACAGGCCCTGATCGACAGCGTGCACGGGATCGCGCAGGGGCTGCAGAACACGGGCTGAGCCTGCGCCTGAAAAAAGCGTCAGCGATTTCACGCTTTCTTGAGAATTTGTGCAAGACTTGCGTCCTGCGTGGCGGCAGTCTGGCAGCGAGTTCAACTTACAAGGAGTTGTGCAATGAAGCTGTCTCTCGATCGCGCCCACCTGACCGCCGGCCTGATTTACGGCGCACTGGGTATGGGCCTGGGTATTTACATGGCCGCCGGCCAGAACCACGTTCAGCACGTCACCCACGCGCATCTTTTGCTGGCCGGTTTCCTGCTTTCGGTGATCTACGCCATCGTTTATCGCCTGTGGTTGCCGAACCCCGGCCGATGGCTGTCCGGGCTGCAGTTTGGACTGCATCACGTCGGCGTCGTGCTGATGGTGTCGGGCCTGTTCCTGCTCTACGGCGGCCGGTTCACCCACGGCCAGCTCGAGCCCGTCCTGGCCGGCTCGTCCATCCTGGTGCTGCTGGCCCTGCTGATGATGCTGGCCATGGTGGTCAGAGTGGGGCGAACTTCCGTCGCGGAGCAAGTCCCGCCCCAATCCCATGGCACCGCGGGAGCAGAATCGGTATAATCCCCCGCTTGCCGGCGCCGGTGTAGCTCAGTAGGTAGAGCAACGCATTCGTAATGCGTGGGTCGGCGGTTCGACTCCGTCCACCGGCACCATTTTCAGAGGAAGCCCCGCAGAGATGCGGGGCTTTTTCGTATCTAGTGTCTCAAGTCGAACCGCCGACCATCAAAAAATCGGTTCGAAATGTGCGCGAAGCGCATATTCGCTGGCGCGCAGTCGCCAGCCCGAAGGGCAAGCTCGCGCAGCGAGCGCAGCACCCCGTCCACCGGCACCATTTTGAGAGGAAGCCCCGCAGAGATCCGGGGCTTTTTCGTATCTAGCGTCTCAAGTCGAAGCGCCGACCCACGCATTACGAATGCGTTGCTCGGTCCCCGCAATGCAGCGGCAAGTCCTTACCGCCTGTTCGCCTCGAACTCGAAGATCAGTTCGACCTCGTCGCCGACGAGGTCGCCTTCGACACCGTAGGTCATGCCCCAGTCACTGCGTTTGATCGTCGTGCGGGCGGAGATGCCGAGGGTGTGCTTTCCGTGACCAAAGGGGTACTCGGCGGACTTGTTGAGGGTCACATCCAGTTCGACCGGCTGCGTCTGGCCGAGCAGAGTGAGGTCGCCGACGAGCGTTCCCTGGTCGTCGCTTTTCGGGCGCCACTCGGTTGCCTCGAAGCGGATCGTCTCGTGACTGTCGGCATCCAGGAAGTCGTCGTTGCGAAGGTGTTCGTCGCGTTTGTCGTGGTTCGTGAATACGCTGTCCGCCTGGATGAGCACGTGGCCACTCTCGAGCTCGTTGGCTGACTCGTCGTAGGCGAAGCGGCCCTCGGCCTCGAGGAACTGGCCCAGCGTGTCGGCGTAGCCGACGTGCTCGACCAGGAAGCCGATGGAAAAGTGATCTTCGTCGATTTGGAACTCGGCCGGCTCGGCGAAGGATATGCTCGAGAGTCCGAGGGCAAGGGCGACCAGTGTGCAGGGGATTGCGGGTGTCTTATTCATGAGATTCTCCATTCGGAATGTTCTCTGGCCCGGCGATTTCTGAACAGCCAGGCGATGTCGATGGCGAAGGAAGCGCCAAGCGCCAGCAGTGCGACGGCCAGCAGGGTCAGTCGCAAGGGATCGGTGAGGATCGGTAGAAGGGCGATCGGCAATACGCTGACCTGAACCACGCACACCAGCTTGCGGCGGTAGCTGTCGGGGAGCGGTTTCGAAAGCCAGGGCCAGGTCAGTGAACCGGCGAGAAAAGCCGGGCGCATCAGCCCGATGGCCAGAACCCAGGCTGGCGCCAGGCCGGAGAGCCAGAGCCCGGCGCACAGCACCAGGATAAGCATGGCGTCGGTTTCCATGTCGAAGCGCGCGCCGAAGGCGCTGGATTCTCCCGCACGCCTGGCCAGCCAGCCGTCGACCCCGTCCAGCGCCAGAGCGGTCAGGGCCAGACCGAGAACCATGGCGGCTTGTTCGATGAAGATGCTCGGGTCAACGAGGGCGCCGGCAAGGGCACAGGTGATGGCGGCGCGCAGCAGGGTGACGCGGTTTGCCCATCCGAACCTGGAGCAGCCGGAAAGGGCCTGGATAAGGATCCAGGCGATTGCGCCATATACCGAGACGGCTACAGTCGGCGGGAGCCAACTCGCATCCGATGAAGCGGCAAGGAGCCATGCCAGCCCGCCAGCGGCTAACGCCCCGGCGGCTAGTTCCGCTTTGATAACACGACTTGTCATCGCAAGCTGCTCGCTTGTCCTACCATTCGATGATCGCATATCCGAGATATTGAATACATCAAAATCAACGTCACTGGGTTATCGTGATGATGGTTTGTAAAAGTGAGACACCCCAATGACTGGAACTGTTCGGGCTTTCTGGATCATCGCCCCCGGCCGCGGCGAGATTCGCAGCGAGTCGCTGCCGGACGTGGCCGGTGACAGGGTGCTCGCACGAACGCTTTTCTCCGGCATCAGTCGCGGGACCGAAGCGCTGGTGTTCATGGGGCGAGTGCCGCCGTCGGAGTATGAGCGCATGCGAGCGCCGTTCCAGAAGGGTGATTTTCCCGGCCCGGTGAAATACGGCTACAGCGCGGTCGGTGTCGTGGAGGAGGGGCCCCAAGGGTTGCTGGGACGAGAGGTATTTTGCCTGCATCCGCACCAGGAGCGTTTCGTGGTGCCGGCCGAATCGGTCGTGTCGTTGCCCGAGGACGTGCCGGCCGCGCGTGCGGTACTGGCGGCCAACATGGAAACCGCCGTCAACGCCGTCTGGGATGCCGGTATCGGTCCGGGTGATCGCGTGGCGGTGGTCGGTGCCGGCGTGATTGGATCGCTGGTTGCCTGGCTGGCCGGGCGCATTCCGGGCACGGACGTCACGCTGGTCGATCTCAACCCTGAACGTCAGCGCCTGGCGGAGAGGCTGGGTGTGGCGTTTGCGGCACCCGGCCAGGCCGAAGGCGATTGCGATGTGGTCGTGCACGCCAGCGGCAGCGAGACCGGTCTTGCGAGCGCGCTGGCCCTGGCCGGCAACCAGGCCCGCGTGGTCGAGATGAGCTGGTACGGCACGACGCACCCGGCGGTGCCACTGGGCGAAGCTTTTCATTCGCGGCGGCTTTCGCTGATCTCGAGCCAGGTGGGGCAGCTTCCGCCCGGGCGGCAGCCGCGCTGGACGCACCGGCGGCGCCTGGAACTGGCGCTGCAATTATTGGCCGACGCGGCGCTCGATCATCTGATTGCGGGTTCGAGTCCTTTCGAGGCGCTGCCCGAAGACATGCCCGGCTTGCTGGATGATGCGAACGACGTGCTCTGCCATCGCGTCGAATACGGGCGCGAGAAATAATTTCGACCGGGTTTCAATTCGAGGAAGGAACGCATGTACACATTGACCGTCCGTGATCACTTCATGATCGCCCACAGCTTTTCCGGGGAAGTCTTCGGCCCGGCGCAGCGCCTGCACGGGGCGACCTACGTTGTCGATGCGAGTTTCAGCCGCCCCGAACTGGACGGCGATGATCTCGTCGTCGATATCGGTCTGGCCGGGCAGGTTCTCGGCGAGATCCTGGGCGAATTCAATCACCGCAATCTCGACGAGATTGACGAGTTCGCAGGGCGCAACACCACCACCGAATTCATGGCCCGCGTGGTCTTCGGTCGCCTGGCCGTTGCGATTTCCGATGGCCGGCTCGGACCGGCGGCGAATGGATTGAAGCACTTGAAAGTAGAGCTCAAGGAATCGCACCAGGCCTGGGCCAGCTTCGAAGGCGCCCTTTGAGCCAGCGTCTTTTCATGGTCGTTCCCGGCGACCCAAAGCAGCGCACCGGTGGTTACCTGTACGACGCGCACATCGTGGGCCAGCTTCGGGACCTGGGCTGGTCGGTCGAGGTGGTCGGGCTCGAAGGTCGCTTCCCCGATGCCGACGAACTTGCCACCCGTGCGATGCAGCGGGCCTTGTCGGGATTGCCCGATGGCGCTGCCGTGGTCATCGATGGCTTGGCACTCGGTGGCCTGCCCGATGCCGTGGCCGCCCATGACCGGCGCCTGGACATTACCGCGCTGGTGCATCATCCCCTTGCCGATGAGACCGGCCTGGATGCAGGGGTTCGGGATCGGTTGCTGGCGCGCGAAACCCGATCACTCCAAGCTTGTCGCAGGGTCATCGTCACTAGTCCGTTTACGGCGCGCAGGCTGCGCGAGATGGGGCTCGACCAACGGACCCCGCACACCGTCGAACCGGGCGTGGACATGGCGGAAACGTCCGAAACCGTCGCGGCCCGGCTGCAGGGCCGCGAGCCGGCAGGGCCGGAGCGGTTGCTCTGCGTCGCCAGCCTGACGCCGCGAAAGGGCCAGGACGTGCTCGTGCGGGCGCTGGCGCAACTGGCCGATCGGGACTGGCGCTGCATCCTGGCCGGCTCGATCGAGCGTGATCCGCGGTTCGCCGCGCGCGTTAGCGGGATGATTCGGGAAGCCGACCTGGCCGACTGCATCGAGTGCATCGGCGAGTGCGACCAGGGAGCGCTAGAAGCGGAATATAGCCGGGCCGGGCTTTGCCTCCTTCCCTCGCATTACGAGGGTTACGGCATGGTGGTCGGCGAGGCGCTGGCGCGGGGGGTGCCGATGATCACGACCACTGGTGGCGCGCTGGCCGACACCGCGCCGGTGGATAGCTGCCTGCGGGTCGAGCCGGGCAGCGCCGACGCGCTTGGTGGCGCCCTGGGCCGGTGGCTGGGTGACCCCGGCCTTCGTCGGCGCCTGACGGGCAATGCCGTCGCCCGGCGCGAACATTTGCGCAGCTGGTCCGAGGCGGGGCGCGAATTCGCCGCCGCCCTGCAGGGAGACCGGAGCCGATGAGGAACGAGGCGGCCCGTTTTGAAGGCGACTGGCTCGCGCTGCGTGAGCCGGTTGATCACGCCGCGCGATCAGCGCCACTGGCCGATCGGCTATCGGAATGGCTGAAGGGCAGGGACAGGCTGCGAATCATCGATCTGGGCGCCGGCACGGGGAGCAACCTGCGCTGGCTGGCGCCACATCTGGACGCGCAACAGGATTGGCTGCTGATCGATCACGACGCGGTCTTGCTGGATCGAGCGCGTGAGGAATGGGCCGCTGATGGCCCGGATCAACCGGCGATCCGGGTGCGGACGCGCCGGATGGATCTGTCCGGGCTGCTGGACGATGCGTTCGATAAAGCCGACCTGGTCACTGCCGCAGCCCTGTTCGATCTGGTCTCGGCGGACTGGATCGAATCCCTGGCCGGACGGATCGCGGGCAGCGGCGCGGCCGCGCTGTTTGCGCTGACGGTGGATGGCCGGCGCCACTTCGTCGATGAAAACGGCCGACCCCTCGATGGCGAGCGTGATGAACGTATGGAAGCGCTCTTCAATCAGCACCAGCGGCGCGGAAAGGGTATGGGCGAATCGCTTGGACCGGAGGCCGCCGCCGTGCTGCCAGTCACGCTGGAGCAAGCGGGCCTGGATGTAAGGGTGGACCAGTCGGACTGGCGGCTTGGCGCCGGCGATGCAAGAACGCTGGCACTCGCTTTGGCGCTGCTGGATGGCTGGATGCGGGCCGCCGTCGAGCAGTCGCCGGGGGATGCGGCGTGGATCGAATCATGGCATCGAAGCCGCCGTGCCCAACTGGAGAAAGGGTGCATCGGCCTGGTCGTCGGCCACGTCGATGTCATTGCCCTGCCGCGATCCTCATGACCGAGCGACGCTGGTCCTGGACGCTTCTGCGATGGACGATCAGTTTGGGCGTGCTCGCCGTGCTGTTGTGGTGGCTGGAGCCCGTATCGATCGCCACTGAAATGGCGGATTTATCGGCGACCTGGCTGACGGCCGCATTGGCCGTCACGCTCGTCCAGATGGCGCTGTCGGCCTGGCGCTGGCGATTCACCGCGCACCGCTTGGGGCTTTCACTGTCCTGGCCGCGGGCGCTGGGCGATTATTACCAGGCGGTTTTCGTCAACCAGGTGCTACCGGGCGGGGTGGCCGGCGATGCGCTGCGCGCACACCAGCACGCTCGCGATACCGGGGCCACCGGACCGGCCTGGCGGGCGGTCATCATCGAACGCGCCTCGGGCCAGTTGGTCGTCGCCCTGGGCACCATTATCGTCCTCGGCCTGGTGCCGTTCTGGCGCGAGGCCTGGGCAGCGGCGATGCCCGATGGGGCGGCCGTCTGGTTGGCGACGCTGCTCGCAGCGCTGCTCCTAGCGGTTGCTTTCAACCTGGTCGCAAGGCGTTGGCCACGACACTGGCGCGTCGTTCGCGCGGACGTCGATTCGGCACTGCTGGCGCCTTCCGCCTGGCCAAGGCAGCTTGCCGCCTCGATGGCGATCGTGTTCAGTTACGTGGTGGTATTCGCTTTCGCGGGGCGCGCCATCGGTGCGGGAATCGATTTTGCGTTGCTTCTGGCCGTGGCACTGCCGATCTTACTGGCCATGCTGATTCCGCTGTCGGTGGCCGGCTGGGGATTCCGCGAGGCGGCTGCCGCGGCGGTTTGGATGATGCTGGGCTTGCCGGCCGAACAGGGCGTGGCGGTGGCGATGTCTTACGGGCTCGTCAATCTGGCAGCTTCACTGCCGGGCGCATTGCCGCTGATGGTCAGGCTTCGTTGAGGGTCGTGCGAAGGTCGACGTCGATGAGCAGTTCGTCTTCGAGCGAGAAGCTCCGGAACGCGGGGCGTTGGGCCTGGTCGAGATGTTCGATCACGGGCAGGTTCAGGCCGTTGCGGCCCGAGCCGATAATCAGCGGTGCGACCAGCAAGTGCAGGCGATCGAGCGCCTCGGCCTCGATAAAGCGCGAAACCGTCTCGGCGCCTCCCTCGACGAGGATATGGTTGAGTCCACGCTCATTCAGCGCCTTGAGCACGGCGGCCGGTGCGAAACGGCCATCGTCTGTGGCCAGAACCAGTCGTTCAACGTGCGCGCCTGCGGGTTCGGGTGATGCCATTGGCCCGATGATATGCAGAACCCGAGGCGGCGCCCCACGGGCATCGAACAGCGGTCCCTCCGCCGGAACCCGGCCGCGCGGGTCGATGACGACGCGTATCGGGTCGGGTCCGGCAACGTGGCGGACGGTCAGGCGTGGATGGTCGGCGCAGGCGGTGCCGGCGCCGATCACGACCGCGTCGACGAGCGCACGCAGGCGATGCAGGTGTGTGCGGGCGGGGGTGCCGTTGATGTAGTGGGAGTGGCCGCTTGCGGTGGCGATTCGACCATCCAGGCTCTGCCCGAGTTGGGCGATGGCCATGCGCTTCGCTGTGGCCAGCGGCGCCAGCGAATCCAGCAGCATGCGGGAAGGCTCACCGAGCTTCCCGTCGGATTGCCAGCGGCCTGAGGCAAACAGCGTGATTGCCCCAGCCGGGGTGGTTCGGCGCCAGTTCTCGCGGTCGTGCCAGTCGAGGCTGCGGGCCTCGAGCAGTACCGGCCAGGTCGTTTCACTGGAACTCGTCATGGCCCGCACCCGAAGGGTACGGGCTGGCAATTCACACAATCAGGCCGCATGTCGCTTACCGTTTGCTGACATGCGATCATGATGGCACAAGGGAACCTCTGATCAATTATGCACGGAGCGCGTTTTGTCGGAGAAGCCGCAGATCGTGGGGTGCGACGCGAGAGACAGTAGCCGTAGCTACGGCCGAGCGGCGCAGCGCCCGAAGCAAAGCGATGGCGATTTCGCGCAGCGAAGAAGCCATTGCGGAGCTCGGGTAAGCGCGTGCGCGAGATGCGGCTTCTCCGGCAAAACCCTTCGGGACGGGCCTTTGCGGGCGACCCGCTGCGTTTCGGATCGCTCATTTGGAATGACCAAACCACGCTCCCCGAAGCCACAACGGGTCATCCCGCAAAGGCGCCGCCGCGCCCGTGCATAATTGATCAGAGGTTCCCAAAACATGGAAAAGCCATGCACCAAGTAGAACGTGCAATTTTCGACCTCCGCCGGGGGCTTCCTGTTGTCATAGACGACGACAGCGACCGACCTGACACCAGCGTTCTGGTCTATCCCGTCGAATCCATTGCGGGTGATGACTTGAGGGAGGTCCTCGAACTGGCGGGAGGGCAGCCGGCCCTGACCATGACTCGTCACCGGCTTGAAGCAATGGGGTTTTCCATGCAGGCCGAGGCGGCCTGCCTGCCGCTACGCCGGGCCGACGGCGTGCGCGCCGAAGCGCTGTACCTGGCCGCGGCGGCCAGCGAGGGGATCCGGGCCGGCCTGTTTGACGACCCGCGTCCGGCCAGCACCACCGAGCGAGCCGCGCTGGCGCTCATGCGTCGCGCCCTGCTGGTGCCCGCAGCGCTGACCGCGCGCATCGACAGCAGTCGTCGTTCTGCGCTGGAGTCCATGGTTGCCGACGGCAGGCTCCTGCGTGTGTCGGCGAAATCGGCGGAACGCTGTTTCGAGTCGGGCAGGGGAATGCTGCGCCGGGTCAGCGAGGCGGATGTACCCTTGGCCGAGTCGGTCCGCTCGCGTTTTATCCTGTTTCGCGAACCCGACGGTTTGCGCGAGCATGTCGCGGTCGTCATCGGCGACGCGGCAAACTGGCCTGAAGAGGTACCCGTTCGCCTCCACTCGGCCTGCCTGACCGGCGATCTCTTCGGCAGCCTGCGCTGCGACTGCGGCGAACAGTTGCAGAATGCGGTGCGAACCATATCTGATCTCGGCGGCGGGGTCTTGCTGTACCTGGCGCAGGAAGGGCGGGGCATCGGCCTGGCCAACAAGCTGCGTGCCTACGAGCTGCAGGACGCCGGGCTCGATACGGTCGATGCCGACCAGGTTCTGGGTTTCGGGGAAGACGAGCGGCGTTATCGCGTGGCCGTCGACATCCTCTCCACGCTTTCCGTCCACCGCGTCAAACTTCTGACCAACAATCCCAACAAGATGCGGGCGCTGGCCGAAGGCGGTATCGACGTGGCCGGGCGCGGCAGCCTCTATGGACGGGTCACCCGTCAGAATCGCCGCTACCTGGAGGCAAAGGCCCGACGCTCGGGGCACCTGCTGGGTGACGTGCTGGACGAGCAGTAATGCGTCGCAGGCGGGTCGCTTCTCAGGTCTCGTTCGAAGGCTGGGGCGGCCAGGCCAGGTCACGGCTGGCCTCGATCACTTTTGCCAGGCGCTTGGCGTAATGCCTGATCAGGCGCTCTCCCAGTTCCTCGCTGGCCGAGGCGGCATCGCCGACGACACCGGCCGGGTGCAGGTCTCCGGCAAGCCAGGCCCAGGCTGCTTCACCCTGCGGCGCCAGTGGTTCGCGCTGCGGGTGGTTCGGTTCGAAGTCCTGGGCCCGGTCCATGCGGACCAGTTCGGGCGCGAGGTGACGCATCATGGCCGTTTCGGCGAGGCCGCCGTGCAGCCCGTCACGCAGTTCCTCGGCAGCGATCAGGCCGGCGGGCGGCTCGAACTGCATGTAGCTGGCCTTGACTGCCAGCAGCCCCAGGCGGCGCAGTTCGAGCGCGGCGTCATTCAACCAACCGATGTTGCCGCCGTGGGCGTTGATCAGTACCAGGCGTTCGACACCGGCTCGGACGAGCCCTTCGCCGATGGCCACGATCTGGCGTCTCATCTGGTCGGCGGAAAGACTCAGGGTGCCGGCAAAATCGGCGTGCTCGTTACTTGCCCCGAGCGAGAGCGATGGCAGGATGAGCAGCGGGAAATCGTCGCTCAGGTGCGCGCTGGCGGCGTCAAGCAGACCGTCGCCGATGATCCGGTCGGTTGCCAGCGGCAGATGCGGTCCATGCTGCTCGACGGCGCCGAGCACCACGGCGGCAACCGGGTTTTGCGTTGCCAGGCGGGTGAAGTCGGTGGTGGTCAGCTCGCCCCAGTCGTGACGCATGGTTTCAGCTTCCAGTCGGGCCGCGAACGGCATAGAGATCGCCCGACGCCAGTCCGTCGGCGCCGGCGGCGAGCCAGTCGCGAATCGCCTGTGCTTGCGCCCATTCGGGCCACAGGAAATCCCGCTGCTCGCCGGGTATCGCATTGTAGCGATAGTCACCGAGGGTCGCCAGGCGGTCGATGCAGGCCTGTGCGCGGGGCAGGGCACCGGCGACGAACTCCACTGACAGGGCCGGCAGCGGGTGCGACAGGCCTTCGAGCACGTCGCTTTCGTGACCCTCGACATCGATCTTGCAGAAATCCGGCAGGCCATGACGATCGATCAGTTCATCCAGGGTGGTGATCGCCACCTCGATCTCGCGCGACCAGCGAACGGCGGCGAAACCGGCGTGCTCCCGCGTGACTTCTGTGCGCCAACCTTTCGACAGGGAAGCGACCGCGGGATGTGTCTCGCTCAGCGCCAGACGCCCCCGGCCGGGTCGGGCCCCGACCGCCTGTTCCAGCAGGATCACGCCGGAGTCGCGGCCGTGAAAGCGCCGCAGCCAACGCATTATGGATGGCTGGGGTTCGACGGCGACGACGCTCGCGCCCAGGCGCCGGAATGCTCGAGTGCGGTCGCCGAGATGGGCGCCGATGTCGAATGCCAGCCCGCCTTCCGGCACGAAGGGACGGTAAAGCGCCATCAGCCCGGGCAGGCGTCCGGGGCGGCGATAGGCCCACATCGACCGGGCCAGTCCAAGCGAGGCTCTCAGCGTCATCGGCACAATCCCTTCGAAGGCGGACCCAAGGCGGCGGGGTTTAGCTCGCGGATGATTGAACTCGTGTTCACGTTCAGCATTGTGCGTGATTCGGCGTGAACCCGCGCAACGACAACAGCGCCTCGGCGTCACCGCTGGCAAGATTGCTACTCGCCGGCCTGGCTTTGAACCTTCTCCTTGTGCTGCCGGCCTGGTGGCGTGACGGCCAGATCGGAAGCGTCTGGGTCGCGCCCGAAGCCTGGCTGATTCCGGCCCTCGTGGCACTGACTCCCGGACCAGGCATCCGTGCGGTGGTGCGAGCGGTGCTGGCCGCCTGCCTGGGGATGGCGGTAATCGCGGCCGCTTTTGATGGCCTGGTCCGCTCGGTCCTGAGCCGACCCCTCAATGCCTTCATCGATGTCGTCATGCTGCGCGCCGGCTTCGATTTGATCGACGGCAGTGCCGGGCGCTGGGCCGCGATCGCGGCCTCCCTGATCGTCGTACTGGCAGCCGCGGGCATCATCTGGGCGGTGTGGCGGCTGCTTGCTCTGACAGCGCTTTCTGCCCGGCGGTCGGTGCTGGCACTCTTCGCCGTCTGTCTGGTCTTGAGTATTCCCTGGGTCGCATCGAATCTGCCCGGCGTTGCGCCCCAGTTGCCGGGCTTGATGGCGCAGCAGGCCGAGCAGTTCGAGTACACGCGCCGGGCCCGTCAGGCGCTGTTGGCCGCGGAGGGCGATCCGGCCTTTGACACCCGCGCGCTGCCCGGGCTGGTCGGCCGTGACGTCTACATCGTCTTTGTCGAATCGTACGGCGCGAGCGTGCTTCGGCAACCGCGCTACTCAGACCGGATGATTCCATTCCTGGAACGCTGGCGGGAGCGGCTGGAATCGGCCGGACTGTCGCCCGTCAGTGGCCATCTCGTTGCGCCCATCCGCGGCGGTCAGTCCTGGCTGTCGCATGCCACGCTATTGAGCGGTCTGGAGATCGACAGCCCCGTCTGGTATCGAATGTTGCTGGCGCGCGATATCGACCTGCTTTCCAACGATTTTCGCGCCAGCGGACATACTGCGCTCAAGCTCGCCCCGGCCATTGTCGAAGCCTGGCCGGAGGGTGCGGAGCTCGGTTTTGACCGCGTCTACGCCGCCCGCGACCTGGGCTACGAAGGCCCGTCTCTGGGATGGGTGACGATGCCCGATGAATTCACGCTCCATGCCTTTGGCGAACAGATCCGCCCACGCTACGAAGGCGCGGTGTTCGCGCAGTTCGCCCTGATCAGCAGCCACTGGCCTTGGCGACCGGTGATCGAGACGACGCCCGATCCAGCGGACATCGGCGCCGGGCGGGTCTACGACCGATGGCGCGGCAAGGAAGGCAACCCTCTATCGTTGCTTTTCGATCCCGCCGGTCAGCAGGTCGCCTACCTGGACAGCATCGAGTATTCGCTCGAAGTGGTCTTCGACTGGGCTCGCCGAAGCCTGCCCGACGATGCGATGCTGATCGTGCTCGGCGATCACCAGCCGACTTCGGTGATAACCGGCCGCGACGTTTCCGCGGCTGTGCCGATTCATGTCATCAGTGCCGATGGGGGGCTGCTCGCCGGATTTCGCCGGCGCGGTTTCTTGGCCGGGATGGTTCCGGACCGCTCGCAGGAGGCCGTCGGCATGGAGCGTTTTAGACACTGGTTGCGAGAGGATTTCGCCGGCGACTGAGACGGGCGGATTCCGCGTCTGTGCATTTGCCATGAATGGCCCGGGGGCTTAGTCTATGGCGGACTTTCCACACCCTGACCGATCATGTTCATTGACAGTGCGATTAAGCAGTGCCGAGCCTTGCGGCATGCCGGTGGCCGTGCGGGGTTCGTGCATGGCTGACCAGGTTGCCTCGGCAGGGGGGCTGGGGTATCGATTGCGGCTTGGCGCCATCTGGCTGGCGGCCAGCGGGATGTTGCCCGCGCGCTGGTTCCAGCCGCCACCACCGAAAGAATCCGAGCGCGCCGCTCGTACGGGCAAGCTCCATGTCGAGATCGTCAGCCATTGCTGGCGCTATTCCCACTTGATGGCCTACCAACTCAGCTCACTGGTCAATCACCCGCCCGAGGACGTGGCGGTGACGATGACGGTGTTCCATGCGCCGGAAGATGTCGACACCGTGCGCTTGCTGGCATATTTCGGCGCGATGCAGGTGCCCAACGTGACCTGGAACTGGCAGGCTCGCGACAAGACACTGCTGTTTCGCCGATCGATCGGGCGCAACGAGGCGGCGCTGGCCAGCGATGCCGATTGGGTGTGGTTTACCGACTGCGATGTGGTTTTCCACGAGGGTTGCCTCGACGGTCTTGGGGACGTATTGCAGGGCGCACGCGACGCAGTGGTCTTTCCGGACCACGAGTTCTGCTCGCCGGTCTATGAGCCCGGGGACGCCGTACTCGAGGCCGCGCGCGAGCCGTGTGTGGTCGAAATCGACACGACGTCGTTCGTGCGACAGGAGCGCACGCGCGCGACCGGTCCGCTGCAGATTACGCACGGCGATGTGGCGCGTACCAGTGGTTATTGCCGGGATATCCCCGTCTACCAGCAGCCGACCGATCGCTGGGCCAAGGCGCAGGAAGACCGGGCTTTTCGCTGGCTGCTGCGAACGGGCGGCAGGCCGGTTGCGATTCCATCGGTGTATCGCATACGTCACCAGGCGAAGGGTCGCTACCGCAGGCGAGGCGTTCACAGCCGATTGCGCACCCGGGTTCGTCAGGCCCAGCTGCGGTTTCGCGAGCGTGGAAGAAACGGCGATACCGATCAGCCCTGACGGATCAGGTTTCAGCCATGACGCGAATCCGTTTTCATATCGGTGCGCACAAGACGGCCACGACCCACCTGCAGATGACCCTGGCCCGCTGCGGACTCGCAGCCGGTACGCGCTACGTGCCGCTCAAGCGGCTGCGGCGATTGCTGACCTCCCGCGTGAGGAAGGGGCGGCTGATCGTGCCCTGGCATCGCTGGTATTCGGGCACCTGGCTGTTTTCCGACGAGAATATCCTGGGGACCACCGCCAACGGTCTACGAATCTACCCGCAGCCGGCGGCCGCCCTGAAGTATTTCTCGGACTGTGATCTGTCCGTATTCCTGTGTGTTCGCAGTTACGACAGCTTTTTGCCTTCGGCCTGGGGCGAGCGGCTCTGGCACCACGAATTCCAGCCCTTCGAGCCGGAGATACCGCGGCGTCGATGGCCCGACGTGGTCGATGATCTGTTGGTGGCCCTGCCCGGAGTGCCGGTTCACGTCTGGCGCTACGAGGACTACCGGATGCATGCCGAAGCTATCGCCCGCTTTTACGCCGACGGCGCCATCGTGCGTTTTCCGCCGCCCCGGCAGTCGCAGCCCAAGTCCGGTTTTTCGGCGCGCGCGATCGCGGAGCTGGAAAGACATGCCGGGTCGAGAATCGGCAAGCGCCGGCTGGAGTCGATACGCGAGCGCTATCCGGTCGGAGAAGAATACCCCCGTTACGATCCGTGGAGCGATGAGCAGAGGGATATGCTTCGTCAGATGTACAGCGAGGATATCCGGATCCTACAGGAGCGCGTCGACGTCTGGGAGCCCTGAACGGGCAAGCGTCACACCGCCAGGTCGATCACGGCCGCGCCGGTGAAGCGGCCACTCCGAAGATCCTCGAGGGCCTGGTTGACCTGTTCCAGCCGGTAACGATGGACAGTGGTCCTGATCGGAACTCGAGGTGCCAGGGCAAGGAATTCCTCGCCGTCGCGACGCGTCAGGTTGGCAACCGAACTGAGGCTGCGTTCTTCCCAGAGCTTGTGATAAGGGAATGACGGTATATCGCTCATATGGATACCGCCGCTGACCACCCGGCCGCCGCGGTCGACATGATCCAGTGCCGTGACCATCAGTTCGCCCACCGGCGCGAACACCAGGGCGGCGTCGAGCGTCACTGGCGGTGCCTCGTCGCTGCCACCGGTCCAGGCCGCACCCAGCTCGCGGGCCAGTTGCTGGGCCGCGTCATCGCCGGGCCGGGTGAAGGTATAAACCGACTGGCCGAAGTGCTGCGCGACCTGCGCGAGGATATGGGCCGCGGCGCCGAAGCCGTAGATGCCGACGTGGGTATTGTTCTCACCGCCGGCCAGTCGCCAGGTACGGTAACCAATCAGTCCGGCGCACAACAGAGGTGCGATATCCAGGGGCGTGGCTTTGGGCGGTAGCGGAAAGCAGAAGGGTGCGTGGGCACGGGTGTATTCGGCGAATCCGCCGTCGAGCGTGTAGCCGGTGAACTCGGCCGATTCGCAAAGATTCTCCCGGCCGCGGCGGCAAAAACGGCAGTCGCCGTCGGTCCGGCCCAGCCACGGCACTCCGACGCGGTCGCCGACCGACAGATCAGGGACGTCGTTGCCCAGGGCCATGACCCGACCGACGATCTGGTGGCCCGGGATGAGCGGCAGCTTCGGTTCGTCGAGTTCACCGTCGACGATGTGCAGGTCGGTGCGGCAAAGTCCGCAGGCTTCCACGCGCAACAGAACCTGGTCTTCGGCCTCGATCGTCGGCACGGCAACCCGGCGCGATTCGAGCGGCCGGCCGGCCCCCTCGAACACCATAGCGTGCATGGTCTCGGGAATCGATTCGGTCATGGGGTGTTCAGCCTGCCCGGACGATGGTTTCAACCTCAGTGTAGATCGAATGTCCGTTCAGCGCATGCTCAGGGAGCCTCTCTTTGTGCGTGCTAGCCTCTGTATTGATTCTTGAATGGGGACGGATCGATGCGTGTTTTTCTTTTTATTTTCATGCTGCTGACTCCCGCTGTATATGCCAGTTGCGAGCTTTCCTCGGCGCGACTGGGTAACGAGTTACTCAAGGTGGGTGATTCCGAACGCAAGGTAATCGGGCATGATCCCGACCGCACCGTGCAACTGGAAAACCGGCGAGGCGGCGCCGCCGGCATTCGCTACGATTTCTACCTGCGCGGCAAGACCATCCAGGTTCATGTGCGCGGCGGCCGGATAGCGATGGTCTGCCATATCAACGACTGAATGCCGGGTTTCAATGCGCCGAGGGCTCGGATGCCGTTCCGTAGCGCGCGGAGATGACCTTCATGCTCGGATTGCCGGGCAGCAGAACGAACAGGCGGTCGTATTCCGCTTCATCGATGGGTGAGACCGGCTCGCCGCTCAGAGCCTCGACTATCAGCGGCACGGTGTTGGAGTGCCCGGCAATGACCAAAACGCCTCCGCTGCTCCATTCGCTTACAGCCCGTGCAATGGACGAGATATGGGCACGGATGCCGCCCGACTCGGCCGGAACGACGGTCACTTCAAGGCCCTGTCGCTCTCCCAGTACGGCAAGGGTCTGTCGGGTCCTCTTGTACTGGGATGCGATCAGGCCGGTCACGTCGGCGTGTTGGAGGGCATCGGCCAGTGCTTCGGCCCGGGCCCGTCCGGCTGCCGTCAGCGCGGGATCCCGTGTTCCGTCGTCGGCCTTTTCGGCGTGCCGGACAACGACAATGCTGCTCGGCTCGGCCATCGCGGCCAGCGGCAGGGTGAGTGCCAGGAACAATAACGCTGTTAGCAATGTGCGCATAGGTTTCCAGTATACAAAGTTCCTTCCCGAGCCCGTCGCTGACATAATGGAATCATGCAACTCTTAATGACGGGGATTGAACCATGAAAGTGGATCAGGCAGCTGCCACGATCGACAAACTGTGGCAGGAGAGCATCACCGACGAACTGGTCGAGTACGTCCGCATCCCGGCCAAGTCACCGCACTTCGACCCCGACTGGGAGAAGAACGGCTATATCGACGAGGCGGTGGAGCATATCGCCCGCTGGTGCCGGGAGCAGCCCATCGAGGGCCTGCAGGTCGAAGTCGTGCGCCTGGAGGGCCGCACGCCGCTGATCTTCATGGAGGTCCCGGGTACGGTCGACGACACCGTGCTGCTTTATGGCCACCTGGACAAACAGCCGGAGATGACCGGTTGGTCGGACGGCCTCGGCCCCTGGAAGCCGGTTATCTCCGACGGCAAGCTCTACGGCCGCGGCGGCGCCGACGACGGCTATGCACCCTACGCCTCCCTGGCGGCCATCCGAGCGCTGCAGGAGCAGGACAAGCCGCATGCGCGCTTCGTGCTCGTCATAGAAGGCTGCGAGGAATCCGGCAGCTACGATCTGCCGGCCTATATCGAGCATCTCTCCGATCGCATTGGTTCGCCCTCGCTGGTGGTCTGCCTGGATTCCGGGGCGGGCAACTACGAGCAGCTCTGGATCACCACATCGCTCAGGGGCATGGCCGCCGGTACGCTGCACGTCGATATCCTGAGCGAGGGCGTGCACTCGGGCATGGCCTCGGGCATCGTGCCGTCGAGCTTCAGGATCGCGCGGCAGCTGCTCTCGCGCGTGGAGGACGAAGATACCGGCCGCATCCTGCCCGACGAGCTCGCCGTCGATATTCCGCAGCAGCGGCGTGAACAGCTCGCGGCGGTGGCCGAGGAACTGGGGGAGGGCGTCTCGAGCGCGTTTCCCTGGGTGGAGGGGGCTGGACCGATGGGCGATTCACCCCTCGACCGGTTGCTCAACCGCAACTGGGGGTCGGCTTTGTCGGTCACCGGTCAGGGCGGGCTTCCCGAACTCGGCTCGGCGGGCAACGTGTTGCGGCCGGGCACTTCTCTGAAGCTTTCCATGCGCCTGCCGCCGACGCTCGACGGTGAAGAAGCCACCGAGCGTCTCAAGCGAATCCTGGAGGCCGATCCTCCCTACGGCGCAAAGGTGCGCTTCGAGCCCGAGGCCGGCGCCACCGGGTGGAATGCGCCGGAAGTCACGCCCTGGCTCGACGACGCCTGTCAGAACGCCTCGCAGGCGATCTACGGCAAGCCGGCGATGTATATGGGCGAGGGCGGCACGATTCCCTTCATGGCGATGCTGGGCGAGACTTTTCCGGCTGCCCAGTTCCTGATTACCGGGGTACTGGGGCCGAAATCGAATGCTCACGGGCCGAACGAGTTTCTGCACCTGTCGTATGCCAGCAAGCTGACGACGGTGGTCGCCGGCGTGCTGGCCGAACATGCCGCTCGCGGGCGCTGAGGCGGGCATGGACTACCGAGCGCTTGTTCGCGACGTTCCGGACTGGCCGGAACCTGGGGTGGTGTTCAAGGACATCACCCCGTTGCTGGCCGACCCAAAGGGGCTGGCCTGGGCCGTCGATCGACTCTACGAGCCCTTCGTCGGCAAGGGGATCGACCTGGTGGCCGGGATCGAGTCGCGCGGCTTCATCTTCGCCGTCGGCGTCGCCCGCGCCCTGGGTGCCGGTTTCATTCCCGTACGCAAGCCCGGCAAGCTGCCGCGAGCGACCGTTCGGCGCGAGTATGAACTGGAGTACGGCCGTGACGCGGTGGAAATGCACGCCGATGCAGCCGCCGAGGGGCAACGGGTGCTGGTTGTCGACGACGTGCTGGCTACCGGCGGTACCATGGCGGCGACCTGTGAATTGTTCGCTGAAACCGGCGCCGATGTGATCGGGGCGTCCGTACTGATCGAACTGGGCTTCCTCGAGGGCGCCGGGCGCGTTTCGGTCCCGCTGCACTCGGTGCTTGTTTACTAAGGGAACCTCCGGACTCGCTCCACAAAAAAACGCCCCGGAAGGCCGGGGCGTTTTCGTTTCCGGTCGTATTGACCGTTCAGGTCACGGCGTGTCCAGCCACAGATCGTAGCTGCCGCTGCCCGAGTAGGACAGGACCTTCCAGTAGTAGTAACCGGCGCTGCCGTCGTAGCTGATGGACTCTTCACTGTCGGCGCTGGCCGAATTGGCCACGCGGCTCCAGTCAGAACCATCCCAACGATACAGCTCGAGGTCGAAGTCGGCGTCGGTCGGGCCGACCAGCCAGCCGTTGTGCGTGCCCGAGCCGGCGTAGTAGTAGTCGCCGTCGGGTTGCACTTCGGAGTCGCCGTCACCCAGCGAGCCGGAGTACTGGTCGCAGTCGGTGCAGGGTGCACCGCCGTCGCCGCCATCACCGCCGTCGTCTTCGTCGTAGCTGGCGACGAGGCTGACGCCGGAGTAGCTGTCGTAGCCGTGAATCATGATGTGGTACATGCCGGCTTCCGGATCGTCGAACGTGCAACTCTCTTCGTTGCCCGCTTCGTACGGACGGCAGTCGTAGTCCGACCTGGTCGGCTCCGAGCCGAACTTCACGTACAGGTCGGCATCACCCGAACCGCCGCTCATGTCGACAGCGAGGTTGCTGGCGTCCGAGGGGACGTCGATGGTGAAGAAGGTTTCGGAATCCTGGGCACCGGACAGGTCGTCGACCGGCTCGCCGTTGGTGAGTTCGGAGCCGTCTCCGCCATCGTCACCGTCGTCTCCGCCGTCGTCTTCGTCGAAGCTGGCGACGAGGCTGACCCCGGAGTAGCTGTCGTAGCCGTGGATCATGATGTGGTAGGTGCCTGCCTCCGGATCGTCGAACGTGCAGGTTTCGTCGTTGCCCGCTTCGTATGGACGGCAGTCGTAGTCCGAGCTCGTCGGTTCCGAGCCGAACTTCACGTACAGGTCGGCATCGCCCGAACCGCCGCTCATGTCGATGGCGAGGTTGCTGGCGTCCGACGGGACGTCGATGGTGAAGAAGGTTTCGGAATCCTGGCTGCCGGACAGGTCGTCGACTGACTCGCCGTTGGTCAGCTCGGTCGTGCCGCCGTCGCCGCCGTCATCGCCGCCGTCATCATCATCCCCACCGTCACTGCCGTCGAACAGCGAGTACGCCAGCAGGTTGGGGGAACCCGAACCAATGCTGCTCAGGCGACCGCTCGTGCCGCTGTCGTAGATCGCGTTTTCGACCTGGGTTGGCGTGGCGCCGGAATTGTCGGCCAGGTAAAGGGCGGCAATGCCGGCCACGTGCGGCGAGGCCATCGAGGTGCCGCTGATGGTGTTGGTGGCGGTATCGTTCGTGTACCAGGCCGAGGTGATGTCCGAGCCCGGCGCGAAGATGTCCACGCAGTCGCCGTAATTGGAGAAGCTGGAGCGGCTGTCGGCATCAGTGGTGGAGCCGACCGTGATGGCGTCGGCCGAGCGCGCCGGCGAGGAGTTGCAGGCGTCCTGGCTTTCGTTGCCCGCGGCCACGACCACGGTGACACCGGCGTCGCGCATGTTGGTCACGGCGTCGTCGATGCTCGAGGACGCGCCGCCGCCGAGGCTCATGTTGGCCACGGCCGGGAACTGCGCGTTGGCCGCGACCCAGTCCATGCCCTCGATGACGCCGGAATTGGTGCCGGAGCCTTCACAGTCGAGCACGCGCACACCGTGTACGGTCGCGCCCTTGGCCACGCCGTACGTCGAACCGGCAACCGTGCCCGCGACGTGCGTGCCGTGGCCGTTGCAATCGTCGCTGCCGTTGCCGTCGTTAATGGCCGAGTAACCCTGGCCCATGCGTCCGCTGAACTCGCTGTGGGAACTCAGAACGCCGGTGTCGACGATGTAGGCGTGCACGCCGCTGGCGGTGGTGTTGTAGGTGTACTCGCTGTCGAGCGGCAGGTCGCGCTGGTCGACGCGATCCAGGCCCCAGGTCGCGTTGCTCTGGGAGGCTGCGACATGCGTGATGCCGTCTTCCTCGACGTAGGCCACGCGATCATCCTCGAGCAGGTTGACCAGGGTGTCCTCGTCGGCTTCAATGACGAATCCGGGCAGCACGTGCGAGAAAGAACCCTTGAGCTGGGCGCCGTAATCGCGTGCCATGGCGCGAGCGGCAGCCGCGACCGTCAGGCCCTGACCCTGGCCGTTGCTGTTACCCAGTGTGGCGACACCGTCTTCTAGAACAACGATGTACTGGCCGGGTATTGGATCCTTGGCGGTTCGGAGGTCCGCTGCGTGGGTGGTGGAAAGGAAGGTGACGGCCAGCACGAGAACGCCGGACAGTCGGAGTAAGGATTTGCATCCAAGCATTTTTTCTCCTATTTCGATCAGTTTCTGTGAGTCCCCTTGATCGTTTACAGGCCCCATTCCTCCCGAAAGCCGCCACAGGGTATACACGATCGAAGCGGTGTAATTCCACCGATATCGCAATTCGATTTCCGTTTCTGTGAAAGTCATCACACAGAAATCCGGATATTGGTCACAATTTGCCCAGAATCCTGCAAACATTACGGCGCCTGTCCGGATGACGCTGGCTCGGTCAGCGGCTATCATCCGTGCTGGTTTCAATCAGCGAGTCAAAATCTCCATGCCCGAGCAGTTTCGTACGGTGATCGAGCCCTTTCGCATCAAGGCGGTCGAGCCGATCGCCATGACCACCCGGGAAGAGCGGGAAAAATTCCTTAAAACAGCCAATTACAACCCATTCAAGCTCAAGTCGGAGCAGGTCATCATCGACTTGCTGACCGATAGCGGCACTTCGGCGATGAGTGCCGAGCAATGGGCCGGCATGATGCGCGGCGACGAGTCCTATGCGGGCTCGACAAGCTGGCAGCGGCTCGAGCGGGTCATTCGGGATCTGACCGGCTATCCGCATATCCTTCCGACGCACCAGGGCCGGGCGGCCGAGCGGATTCTCTACAGCCATCTCGGGGGCGAGGGCAAGGTGTTTCTCAACAACACGCATTTCGACACTACCCGGGCCAATATCGAGTACAGCGGGGCCGAGGCGATCGACTGCGTCACGCCGGAGGCCGGCAAAGCCGACAGCGATTTCCCCTTCAAGGGCAATGCCGATGTCGCGCGCATGGCCGAGCTTGTCGAAGAGCACGGTGCCGAGAACATCGGCGCGGTCATCCTGACGGTGACCAACAACTCCGGCGGTGGCCAGGCGGTGAGCATGGCCAATACGCGGGAAGTGAGGGATCTTTGCCGCAAGCACGGCATCCTGTTCATTCTCGATGCATGCCGCATCGCCGAGAACGCCTGGTTCATCAAACAGGACGAGGAAGGATACGGCAACAAGTCCTGCCGGGAGATCGCCACGGAGATGTTCGGCCTGGCCGACGGCTGTGTGATGAGCGCGAAGAAAGATGCGCTTGTGAACATGGGCGGCTTCCTGGCCCTCAATGATGCTGAACTGGCCGAGCACTGCACGAGCGTGCTGATCATCACCGAGGGTTACACGACTTACGGCGGCCTGTCCGGCCGCGACATGGAAGCAATTGCCATCGGGCTCGACGAAATCTTCAACGAGGATTATCTGCGCTATCGAACTCGTTCGACTGCCTACCTTGGCGAACATCTCGACAAGCTGGGCATTCCCGTCATCAAGCCGATCGGCGGCCACGCCGTCTACGTCGACGCCGGCCAGCTCTACGATCATCTTCCGGTCGACCAGTACCCGGGCCAGTCCCTGGTGTGTGAACTCTACAAGATGGCCGGTATACGTTCCGTGGAAATCGGCTCGGTGATGTTCGGCAAGTACGATGCCGACGGCAAGCTGATTCCCGCCCCGCGCGAGCTGGTGCGCCTGGCGATTCCGCGCCGGGTCTATACGCAGAGCCACGTCGACTACCTCATCGAGGCCTTCGAGATCGTGCGCGATCAGCGGCATTCGGCGCCGGGGTATCGAATTACGCGGGAAGCGAGGTTCCTGCGGCATTTCACCGCGGACTTCGAGCCGATTCGATGAAGGTTTCAGGTTTCAGCATTCTGGGCGTATGCTGTTTTCGTAGACCGTGGCCCGTAGTCTGTAATCTGTAACCCGAGTTATCAAAATGAGTATCGAACCCGCCCAATACCCGAACATGCTGGACGAACTTCGTGCCAGCTTCGATGAGGGCGTTACGCGCTCTCTGACATGGCGCCGCGAGCAGCTGGCTAACGTTTCCCGCATGCTGGAGGAAAACGAGGTGCGCGTCGCGGATGCCCTGGCCGAGGATCTGGGCAAGCCGCCGCAGGAAGTTCTGCTGGGCGAGACGGCGCTGATCTTCAGCGAGGTCGATCATGCCCGTAAGCGTCTCAAGCGCTGGGCGAAACCGAGGCGGGTGCCGACGCCCATGGTCGGTAAGCCCGGCAGAAGCTGGGTGCAGCCCGAACCTTATGGCGTGGTGCTGATCATCGGTGCCTGGAACTACCCCATTCAGCTGCTTCTCAGCCCGCTGATTCCGGCGCTGGCGGCCGGTAATTGCGCGGTACTCAAACCATCGGAAGTGGCCGTGGCCACCTCGAAGTTGATGGCCGAGCTGATTCCGGAGTATCTGGACGAGCGCGCGGTGCGCGTGGTCGAGGGCGCGGTCGAGGAAACCACCGAACTGCTCAAGCAGCGCTTCGACCACATCTTCTACACGGGCGGTTCCGCCGTGGGCCGGATCATCATGCGGGCCGCCGCCGAGCATCTCACGCCGGTCACGCTTGAGCTCGGCGGCAAGAGTCCCTGCGTGATCGACAAGGGGGCAGATCTCGAATCCGCGGCTCGAAGACTGATCTGGGGCAAGTGCCTCAATGCCGGCCAGACCTGCATCGCACCCGATTACGTGCTGGTCACGCCGGGGGAAAGAGACAAGCTCATCGGCGCCATCGAGCATGAATTGTTCGAAATGTACGGATCCGATCGGCTCGGCAGTGCGGATTATTGCAAGATCATCAACCGCCGTCATTTCGATCGATTGCGCGCCTTGCTGGACAGTGGCCACGTGGTTATCGGCGGCCGTACCGACGAGGCGGGCTGCCGAATCGAGCCGACCGTGCTGACCGACGTTGCACCTGATTCGGCGGTGATGCAGGAAGAAATATTCGGCCCCATCCTGCCGATTCTGGATGTGAACGACCTGGAAGAAGCCATTGCCTTCATACGCCGGGGCGAGAAGCCGCTTTCGGCGTACCTGTTCACCCGCTCGGGCGAGTCCGAGCGACGTTTTGCCGAGTCGGTTTCGACCGGCAATCTGTGCATCAACGACACGCTGATGTTCATGTCGGTGCCTGACCTGCCATTCGGCGGGGTGGGCACCAGCGGCATGGGTCAGTACCACGGCAAGGCGGGCTTCGATCGCCTGTCGCATCTCAAGGCGGTGATGAAGCGCGGCCGCTTCCCGGAGATCCCGATCCGCTTTCCGCCTTACAGCCGGTTCAAGATGCGGATGCTCAAATGGTTTAGCTAAACATTAGATAGAGGGGAACGATGGAGGAACAGCGACACGGCGGCGGCGTAGCCGATTCGGCCGAACGCGGGGCGGCACGGCTGCGGCTCGTGCCCGAATGGCTGTGGTGGTCGATCAATGCGGTGCAGCTCGTTTTCACGCTGCTGTGGTCGGCCGGCTGCATCACCCTGGCCTTGTTGGTGCGGTTGCTGACCGGCAGCGAACGGGTCCCGCTTCGTATGGCGGCCTGGCTGTGGGCGCCGGTCCTTGTTCGTGGCGCCGGCGCGCGCCTGGAGGTTTCGGGCCTGGACAACGTGGACTTCTCGAAGCCCCACATGATAGTTGCCAACCACCAGTCGATGATCGAAATTTGTGCGCTGTTCATGGCGGTACCGGTCCCGCTTCGTTTCATGCTCAAGGCCTCGTTGGGCCGGGTGCCTTTCCTCGGTTGGTACACCAGGGCGATGGGTATGATCCTGTTGCAGCGCGGGAATTCCACGACCGTGACGGCTCAGCTTGAGCAGGCGGCCGAGCTTTTGCAAGGCGGCCAGAACCTGGTGGCCTTTCCCGAGGGGACGAGGAGCCGCGACGGCAGCGTGCGCCCCTTCAAGACCGGCGCCTTTCGTGCGGCGATCGACGCCGGTGTTCCCGTGGTGCCGGTGGCGATCGAGGGTAGCGGCCGGGTCATGCCGCCGGACGGCTTCAGGATTCGGCCGGGAAGGATTCGCCTGGCATTCGGCCGGGCGATTGCCACCGACGGTCTGGGCATGGCCGATCGGCGAGTGCTGGCGCACCGGGCTCGGCTTGCCGTGAGTGAACTCAAGCGGCAAATCGACTGACGCCTCTTCCCCGTCATCCACATTCGTCGGCAAAGGCCGTTATCATCTGCGCTGGCTTCAGATTCCGCAGCGTAATGCCAATGACCACCGACTCGCTCGGTCAGCTCGATCTCGACCACCTTTTTCACCCCTCGACCGACCTCAAGACGCACGGTCAGACCGGCCCGGTGATCTGGCAACGGGGGGAGGGCGTCTACGTCTATGACAGCGACGGGCGGCAATACCTGGAAGGTATGGCCGGTCTCTGGTGCACCGCCCTGGGCTACGGTGAGCCGGAGCTGGTGGAGGCGGCGAAAAAGCAGATGGAGACCTTCTGTTATGGCCCGCTGTTCGCCGGCAAGGCGAACGAACCCAGCATCCGCCTGGCCGCGAAGCTGGCCGAATGGGTCCCCATCGAGGGGGCTCGCTTCCTGTTCGGCTGCTCGGGCTCGGACGCCAACGATGCCCAGGTCAAGCTCATCCGCTACTACTTCAACGCCATCGGCAAGCCGCGCAAGAAGAAGATTCTCTCGCGTGGCAATGCCTATCACGGCGTGACCCTGGCTTCGGCGGCGCTGACCGGGCTGCCGGCTTTCCACAAGCATTTCGATCTGCCCGGCGAAGACGTCATTCACCTGACCGCGCCATACCACTATCGCCATGCCGAGGCGGGCGAGAGCGAGGAAGCCTTTTCCGATCGACTGGCCGATGAGCTGGAAGCCGTCATCGCCCGCGTGGGGAGCGAGAATATCGCGGCGATGATCGCCGAGCCGCTGATGGCAGCCGGCGGGGTGATTCCGCCGCCGGCCGGCTACTTCGACAAGATCCAGCCGATCCTGCAAGAGAATGACATCCTGCTGATCGACGATGAGGTCGTGTGCGGCTTCGGTCGTACCGGCAACGATTTCGGTTGCCAGACCTGGGATATCCAGCCGGCGACGATGACCATGGCGAAGGCCCTGTCCTCGGCCTACCAGCCGATTTCGGCCGTGGCGGTGCCGCCATTCATGTACGAGGCCATTTCCGAGGCCGCCGGCGAGATGGGCCTGTTCGCCCACGGTCTGACCTATGCCGGCCATCCCGTGGCGGCAGCTGTGGCGCTGCGCAATCTCGAATTGATGGAAGAGCGCGGTGTCATGGCGCATGCCGCGAAGATGGGAGAACGACTGCAGGCGGGTTTGCAGCGTATCTGCGAGCATCCCCTGGTAGGCGATGTCCGCGGCGAGAGCCTGATCGCCGGCGTCGAATTGGTGGCGGACCGCGAAACGCACGAGCGCTTCGCCCCGGAGAAGAAGATCGCCTTCAAGGCCGCCTCGGCCTGCCTGGAAGAGGGACTGGTCGTGCGCGCGCTGCCCGGCGATACCATTGCCGTCTGCCCGCCGCTGATCATCGATGAGGGGCAGGTGGATGAGCTGGTGGAGAAGTTGGTGCGGGGGCTTGATCGAGTGGAGCGCCTGTAGGCGCGTTGGCTCGTTCGCTGGTTGGCTGGTTCGGTTCTCCTGGATTTGCGGGGCGGCTACGCCGCGAAACAACTGGAGGAGGCTGGCCTTCGGTGCGTCACCCTAGCTTTCGCGGCTCAGCCGCCCACCAATAGTCCCAGAAGCCGAACCAGCTAACCAGCGAACCAGCGAACCAGCCAACTCACCCCCGGAGCCACTCCCATAGCAGGGTTGGCTGGTCTGGTCGAAGCCCGCAGGGATCAGTCGCCAACCTCCTGCTCACCCATCTGTGATTGCAGGTAGCGCTGCTCGCCGATGCGGTCGATCAGTTCGAGCTGGGTCTCGAGAAAGTCGGCGTGGCCTTCTTCATCGCGGATGAGGTCTTCGAAGAGTTCGCGGGTCGCGTAGTCGCCGACTGACTCGCATTCCTTGACGGCGGCCTTGTACATGTCGAGCGCCTCGTATTCGAGCTTGAGGTCGTTCTGCAGGCATTCGACCGGGTTCTCGCCAATCAGGAGGTGGTCGAGATCCTGGAGGTTGGGCAGGCCGCTTAGGAACAGGATTCGCTTGATGATGCGGTCTGCGTGCTTCATTTCGTCGATGGATTCCTCGTATTCCATCTCGGAGAGTTTCATCAGGCCCCAGTCCTCGTACATGCGCGAGTGGAGAAAATACTGGTTGATGGCGGTCAGTTCCGCCTTCAGGGCCTGGTTGAGGATGTCTATGATTTTTCGGTCGCCTTTCATTATGCTCTGCATTCGCCGGTTGGACTGGCTATAGGATAACGCCCGTGGCGAGTGCTGGCCAGAACGAAGTGCTTCAGGCCGTTTTGAGCATCTGGAGAGAGCCGCAGGGATCGATGACGGGCAGCGTGGGGCGTGGCGGCCGGGCCAGGGAAGCCTCGATGACGGCCTCGGCGTGATCGGTACAACGACCGCAAGTGCCGGAGCAGCCGGTCAGGGCCTGAATTTCGTTCAGGCTGTGATAACCCTCGGCAACCAGGTTGCGGATGGCGCGCTCTGTGACCGCATTGCAGACGCAAACGTACATGAGTGAAGAGTCGCATGAATGCGAATCATTGTCAATACCATCAACTCGGTGTGAGCGTCCGCCCGGCTTGCGCTGGCCGGTCAATACGCGGATACTGCTTGTCAGAAACCGCGCGGGGGGTTGAATGACTCAGCGCTTTTACCTTGAAAGTTCCGGCAAGGACTCTAACCTGCCGCGACACATCCAACTCGACGAATTTCCGGCGACCGTGGGTCGCCACCCCGACTGCTTGATTCAGCTCTCGGTCGAGCGCCTGTCTCGGACACATGCGCGCTTCGATATGGACAATGACATCCTGACCGTGGAGGATCTGGGCAGCACCAACGGTACTTTCGTCAACCATGCACGCGTGGGCTCTCCGACCCGGCTGCAGGTGGGCGATGTGCTGCATCTCGCCGACCACGAGTTTCGGCTGATGGCGGAATCGCTGGCTCCTCAGGCGGGTCCCTCGCGAACGGGTGAGGAGACGATCGTGGGCATGCCGACCCTGCCCAGGGATTTCCCGCTGCACATGCCGGCGTTCTTCGAGTTACTCGAGCACCGGCAGGTGACCGGTTACGGGCAGCCGATCGTGACGGCCGCCGGCGATAGGTACGGGCTGGAGTTGCTCGGACGCAGTGAAAATCCCATGCTGGAAGAGGGGCCGGGTCAACTTTTTGCCTTGGCCGCAGCTCTCGATACCGAGGTTCGTCTCAGCCGGATGCTGCGTCGTCGCTGTTTCGAGCTGGCCAGCGAAGCCGGAATCGATATTCCGCTGTTTTTCAACAATCATCCCACCGAGTGCGAGGACATGGTCGCGCTGATGGACGAATTGCATGAGCTGCGTCGTATCCATCCCGACCTGCGCCTGGTGTTCGAAGTTCACGAGTCGGCGGTGACCGACCTGGGTGCCATGGCCGAGGTCAAGCAGGAACTCGCACGCATGGACATTGCCCTTGCCTACGACGATTTCGGTGCCGGGCAGGCCCGGCTGCTGGAGCTCGTCGAGGTGCCGCCGGACTACCTCAAGTTCGACATGGGGCTGATCCGGGAAATGACCGATCGCGACTCACCGCGCTATCGCCTGCTCGCGGAACTCAACCGGATGATCGCAGGCATGGGCGTGAGCACCTTGATCGAGGGGGTAGAGGACGAGGTTACCGCCGAACTTTGCCGCGAGATCGGCATCGACTACATGCAGGGATTCCTGTTCGGCCGACCCAGCCCCCTGAGCGACTACCACCAGAGCGAGAACGACAGCGCGCCGTACGTCTGACCTTCGGCCTGTTCGACGAACTCACGGTTCCGCCACACCTGCGTGTAGGCCAGTCGCAACGGTCCGCGGGTGTACACCAGGCCGCCGAAGACCTCCCCCACGTGCCGCTTGCGGCTGACGCCGTCGACGCCGCCAAAGGTGTTGCCCTCGATGAACAGGTCCCGGAATACGCGTCGACCCTCTATGCCCAGGTAGAGGTACCAGGACGGTTCTCGGCTGGGCATGAAGTAGCCGGCGCCCGAAATGGACGGTGTAATGCGTGGCGGTCCGTAGCCGCGGGGTAGATTGTGGCCGGCTCGCAGGAAGCCACCGGCGGCTACGTGGGTGTGCGCGTTGCCGAGCATGAGCCCGCCGATCCAGTTCGCATCCAGGCCGACGCCGCCCGGCTCTTCGTCCCCGATGGTGAAGAACCGCCTGATCCGATCATAGCCGACCTGCAGCGTGGGTTCGTTGCGAATCTGGGTGTCCCAGCCGATCGGCTCCGGTGAGTCGATGGCCGAGTGAATGGCTTTCTGTATTTCCTCGCCGTATGCCAGGGGACCGACGACGCCCAGGCCGACCTGTACCCGGTCAGCGCCTCGTTCGCTGGTGGTGCCGGTCGCGAATTGCACGTTCAGCCAGGCGGCATAGGGGCGATCGTCGGGCGGGAACTGCGGGTCGTCGATATCCCTCGGGGTGTAGAGGTTGTGGCTGATCGACAATCGGTACGGCAGGGCGTCGGCGTCATCAATGCCCGGAAATCGCCGTGCTACCTCTTCCAGCCATGATGGCGGCGTGCGCACCTGGCCGATGCGCGACAGGCGAATGCCGTTGGTGTAGTAGCGGTCTTCGTCGACAAAGATATCGTTTTCGTACTCGACGATCCAGATGGCGTGTTCTTCGAGATTGTCGTTATTGCCGTCGGCCGAGCCGGTCTGTCCGACGGCATGGACGGATGCAGTCAGAACGAGGGCAGCGGCCAGCCCCCGGCATGTGGCCTTACCGAACCTGGTCAATGATTATCTCCGCAGGAATGGTCTCGGAATCGATCGGCAGTACATCGCTCTGGCCCTCGAAGTCACCTTCTGACGGCATGGCATCCCCGCTGAACGAGACCCGGGCTGTGACAACCACGGTCTCGGCCGAGGACAGGCCGCTGCCTTCGATCATGGCGTCACCGTCGTCAATGGTCAGCTCGACCGGCAGCTGGTCGGCACGCAGCCTGCGCACGGCCAGCGGCGGACCACCGCTGCTGCGGCGCACGGCCACGAAGACCGTTTCGTTGCCTTCGAGCCGGCCCGCAAGTTGCTCGTCGATGCCGACTGACAACACCAGTGCGGGGCCATCGTCGGTCGCGTCGCCGGTTGCCGACTCCGCTTCCGGCCCGCCCGATCGTGCAGCTGCCAGGTACTGCTCGACGGTGCCGCGTACGCTGCTCTCGCTCGGCAGCACCGAGAGCAGGTGTTCGAATCGATCAATCGCGGCCGGCCACGCTTCGCGCTGGAAAGCATCCAGGCCCAGCAGCCAAAGCGCCTTCTGGCTGTCGCCTTCGGCCGCGGTCTCGAGCAGGTGTCGCGCCTCGTCCGGCAGTTGTGCTTCGCCGGATGCATAGAGCAGGGTTTCGCCCAGTTCGGCCCGGAGAAAGTCGGCGTCGTTGTCGATGTAAAGGGCCCGGCGGAAGGCGTGCTCGGCCGAGCCGAATTCTTCAAGTCTCTTGTAGGCCAGGCCCAGGCGCGTCCAGTGCTCCGAGTTTTCGGGCTCGCGCATGGCTTGCCGCGCCATGTCGGTGACCGCCGAACGGATCTGGCCGGTTTCCCCGGTATCGGGCTTGATGGCGGCAGGCGTGCCGACCAGTGTGTAGACGGCCAGCGTTGCGGCCGGCACGACAACGATCAAGGTAGCGATCATCGCCCTGTGCCGGCCTCCCAGCAGCGGTACGACAACGAAAGCGAGCGCCAGCAGCACTGCGCTGACGGCGACGAAAAGAAAAATCGGATCGCTCAAAGTGCCGTTCTCCGTTTGCGTATGACAAATCCGGCCGTGACCAGGCCGACCAGCAGCAGGGCCAGCGGTCCGCCCCATAACAGCAGGGTGTGCCCGGCCAATGGCGGGCGGTAGAGGACATAGTCGCCGTAGCGTTCGACCATGAAGTTGCGAATTTCCTGATCGCTGCGATTGTCCTGCAGCATGCGGAAAACTTCGTCGCGCAGATCCGTGGCCAGCGGCGCGTCGGAATCGGCCAGCGACTGGTTCTGGCACACCGTGCAACGCAGCTCCTCGACCAGCGCCTTGAAACGCTGCCGCTGCAACTCGCTTTCGAAATCATAGGGTTCGATCGCCGACCCCAGGGCCATACCGGACACCAACAGCACCACAAGCAATGCCGCAGCCTTCCGGAGCCCGCCCTGAACGCTGAACCCTGAACCCTGAACCCTTGTTTTCATGATTCCGCCTCCGCGGCCAATTCCATGGCCCGCCGCATCAGATCCTCGAACACGGTCGCGTCGATCGGCCCGATATGCTTGTGCCGGATGATGCCCTCATGGTCGACCAGGAAGGTTTCCGGTGCACCGTAGACGCCCAGGTCGATCGCGACCTTGCCCTCGAAGTCGACCAGGTGTTGATCCCAGGCATCGCCGAACTGGTTGATCCAATCGAGGGCGTCATCGCGCTCGTCCTTCCAGTTGAAGCCGACCAGGTCGATCGGCGCTTCGCTTCCGAGGCGCTCGACGAAGGGATGCTCGACACGACAGGCCCAGCACCAGCTGCCCCAGACATTGAGGATGAACGGTTTGCCCAGCAGGTCGGCCCGGCTGGTGACCGTATCGGGGTCGTTCAGGCCGGGCAGGGTGAAGTCGGGCACCGGCTTTCCGACCAGGGGCGATTGCACCAGCTTGCGATCGTCGCTCGTCTGCAGGCCGGCAATCAACAGGCCGACGAGGGCCAGGAAGACGCCGAGCGGGATCAGCATCCGGATCATGCCGCCGCCTCCGCCTCTGAACTCGCCTGTGGGCTTGTTCTTCGCTTGCCACGATAGCGTTTGTCGCTTGCCGCGAGCAGGCCACCCAGGCCGATCAGCACCGCGCCGCCCCAAATCCAGCGCACGAAGGGCTTGACGTGCAGGCGGACGCTCCAGGCGCCGCTATCGCCCAGTTTCTCGCCCATGGCGATGTAGAGGTCGCGGAACACGCCCGGCTTGAGCGCGACCTGCGTCATGGTCTGCCCGCCGCGGTGATAGAGCCGCTTCTGCGGGGCCATGCGCGCGATCTCGCGCTCGCCGCGGTGGATCTGGAAGCGTGCCTCGTCGGCCCGCCAGTTGGGGCCCTTGACCTGGACCACCTCCTGCAGGGTAAAGCGATATCCCGCTGCCTCGACAGTCTCGCCCGGGGCAATGCGAATGTCGCGTTCGAAAGTGTGGGCCTCGACCATGGCGACGCCGATCAGGAAGACACCGGCGCCGCCGTGGGCAAGTACCATGCCCCACTGGTGCCGGGCCAGGCCCGAGCGGCTGGCGCGGGCGGTGCGAAGCGCGTATGCGGCGGCGCCGCCGAGCAGCCAGAAGCCGCCGATCCAGCCGGTTACGGCGCGCAGGCTCCAGCTGCCGAGCCAGGCGCAGACAATCAGCGCGAGGATGATCGAAACAACCGCCGTGGCCGCCAGAGGTCGGGCGACGCGCATGAAGCCGTCGCGCTTCCAGCGAGTGAAGGGCCCCAGCGGCAGCAGCAGCACGACCGGCGTCATCAACAGGACAAACATGGCGCCGAAGTAGGGCGGGCCCACGGAAATCTGGCCCCAGCCCATGAAGTCGATGATCAGGGGATAGAGCGTGCCCAGCAGCACCATGGCGGCCGACACGGTGAAAAAGACGTTATTGAGGAGCAGCGCCGACTCACGACTGACCCAGTCGAAGCCCTCACCGGTCATGATGCGGGGTGCGCGCAGGGCATACAGGACAAGCGCGCCGCCGGTGACCACGCCCATGAAGACCAGGATGAACAGGCCGCGCTCGGGATCGTTGGCGAAGGCGTGTACCGAAGTCAGCACGCCCGATCGGACCAGGAAGGTGCCTAGCAACGACATCGAGAAGGCCGCGATTGACAGCAGCACGGTCCAGGCGGGGAAAGCGCCGCGTTTTTCCGTAACCGCCTGGGAGTGAATCAGGGCGGTGCCGATCAACCAGGGAATGAAAGACGCGTTCTCGACCGGATCCCAGAACCACCAGCCGCCCCAGCCGAGCTCGTAATAAGCCCACCACGAGCCCAGCGCGATGCCGAAGGTCAGGAAAGCCCAGGCCGCCAGGGTCCAGGGCCGCGACCAGCGCACCCAGTCGCGCTCGACCTTGCCGCCGATCAGTCCGGCGATCGCGAAGGCGAAGGCCACCGCGAAGCCGACGTAGCCCATGTAGAGCAGCGGCGGATGGAAGATCATGCCGACGTCCTGAAGCAGCGGATTCAGATCGCGGCCGTCGATGGGGCCGGGCAGTATGCGCTCGAAGGGATTGGACGTGAACAGGATGAACAGCAGGAAGCCGACCGAGATCATGCCCATCACCGACAGCACGCGGGCGGTGAACACTTTCGGGACCGAGCGCGAAAACGCGGCGACGGCCAGCATCCAGCCGCCGAGCAGCAGCATCCACAACAACAGCGAGCCTTCGTGGCTGCCCCAAACGGCGGACAGCCGGTAGTACCAGGGCAGCAGCAGGTTGGAGTGCATGGCCACGTAGGTGACCGTGAAATCATGCTGCAGGAAGGCTACCGCCAGGGCCGCGAAAGCGCCGGCGAGGAAAACGAACTGCCCGATCGCGAGCGAAGGGGCAAGCTTCATCAGGGCTTCGTTGCCGCGCTGCGCGCCGATCATCGGCAGCACCGAGAGCAGCGCGGCCAGCACCAGCGCCAGGATCAGCGAAATCTGTCCGAATTCTGCACTCATTGCTTCGAGGCCTCGGGTGGATGGCCGGCGGCTTCCAGTGATTTCATCACTTCCGGCGGCATATAGGTTTCATCGTGTCGGGCCAGCACCTCGTTGGCGTGGAAATGCCCGTTCTCGTCGAGGCGGCCGTGGGCGATCACGCCCTGTCCCTCTCGAAAGAGGTCGGGCAGGATGCCCTCGAAGGTCACCGGCACGTCGTGGCGACCGTCGGTGACGGTGAACTGAACCGCCAGGCTGTCGGGTTCACGATTGACCGAACCTGCCGCCACCAGGCCGCCGAGGCGGATCTGCCTGTCTTCCGGGGCCGCGGCGGCGTGGACGTCGGTCGGGCTGACGAAGTAGAGCATATTGTCGTTGAGCGCGGTGAGTGCCACGGCGGTGGCTGCACCAACGCCGAGGACGATCAGCGCGACAATGACGAGTCGTTTCTTACGCGTCGGGGTCATCGTAGTTTCCGCTTTGCAGGGCCAGTTCCTCACGCAGTTCGGCGACAATGCGCCGCCTGCGCAGGCGTGGCTGGATGAATTGCCAGGCCATGACCACGGCGAAAAGGCCGTAGCTGGTCCAGACGTAAAAGGCGTAGTCGAGTTGCGGGATCATGCGCTGTCTCCCGTTGCGTCCTCGCGGACAAGCTGTCGCATCCAGTTCTTGCGCCGGTCCTGGTCGAGCAGGTCGTTGCGGGCGCGATCGAGCAGGGCCGCCCCGAACATCAGTTTCACTCCCACCGTCATCCAGATCAGCGGCGGCAGCATGCTCGGATGCATGCGTGACTCGCCCAGCAGGCGAATGGTCGCGCCCTGGTGCAGCGTGGTCCACCATTCGACCGAGAAGTGAATCAGTGGGATGTTCACCAGACCCACGAGCACAAGGATACAGGCCACCCGTGCACCCTTGCGTCGATCCTCGAAGGCGGCGTAAAGGCCCATGATGCCGAGATAGATGAACAGCAGCACGAGCATCGAGGTCAGGCGCGCGTCCCAGGCCCACCAGGTGCCCCACATCGGCTTGCCCCAGAGCGAGCCGGTGGCCAGGCAAAGCGCGGTGAAGGCCGCACCCACGGGGGCGGCGGCCATGGTCATGATCTCGACGGTGCGTATGCGCCACACCAGCGCGATCACTGCCAGGACGGCCATGATCACGTAGCCGGCCATGGCCTGCCAGGCCGCCGGCACGTGGATGTAGAGAATGCGATAGCTGTCGCCCTGCTGGTAGTCGGGCGGGACGACGTAGAGCGCCTGGTAAAGGCCGACGACGGCGCAGGCCAGGAAGCCGGCCCAGAGCCAGGGCGAGAGAATCCGGCAGAGCTTGTGGAAGGTCGGTGGCGAGCCGAGCCGGTGGAAGCCGACTTTCAGGCGATGGAAGATCATTCGATGTTCAACCTCAAAGCAGCAGTGGTGGCCAGCGGGACCAGGGTAACGGCCAGGATCAGCAGCGCCGCCAGAAGACCGAGGTGCGCCCTCGCTGTAAACCCTTCCGCGGCCGCGGCGACGCCGCCGGTGGCGAAGATCAGCACCGGAACAACCATCGGGAACACCAGGATGGACAACAGGACGCTGCCACGGTTCGTTCCAAGCGTCAGGGCGCTGGCCAGGCCGCCCACCAGGCTGAGTATCGGTGTGCCGATGAGCAGGCTCAGCATCAAGGTGCCGAGTGCCTGGTCGGGAAGATAGAGCATTTCAGCCGCCAGCGGCGCGAATACGATGACCGGCAAACCGGTGATCAGCCAGTGACTGAAAAGGCGTGTGATGATCAGGGCAGCGGGCGAGGTCGACCCGACCCACCATTGCTCCAGCGTGCCGTCCTCGAGATCCGGCCGGAACAGCTGCTCCAGGGCGAGCAGGCTGGCGAGCAGGGCAGCGACCCAGATCATGCCCGGTGCGATGCTGGCCAGCAGGTTGGGGCCCGGGCCGACACCGAGTGGAACGAGGATGATGACCGCGAACAGGAAGATCAGCGGCATCAGCGACTCGCCGCCGTGACGCAATGCCAGGCGCAGGTCTCGTTTGAGCAGGGCGGTCATCTGCGCGATCATCCGGTCTCTCCCGCGTGGCGCCGCACGACGAGTACTTGCGGTTCGCTGTCGATCTCGGGCTGGCGTTGATGGGTAGAGAGAACGACTGAACCGTCGCGCCCGATATGCTCGGCCAGCAGGGCATCAACCAGGGCGCAGCCGTCGTCGTCGAGGCTGGCGTAGGGCTCGTCGAGCAGCCAGACGGCGGCCGGGGCGACCAGGAGGCAGGCCAGGCCCAGGCGGCGTTTCTGGCCGGCCGAAAGATTGCGTGCCGGGCGCAGGCCCAGGCCCGCCAGGCCGACTCGCGCCAGTGCCCGGTTGTTTGCCAGGCCGCTGGCCGTGCCGTGGAAGCGGCGACGAAAGTCCAGGTTCTCGCGACAGCTCAGATCGCCTTTGACCGCGGCCAGGTGGCCGAGGAAGCTGATGGTGGCGTGGCGCTCTACGGTGCCGGCGCTTGGCCGCAGAATACCGGCGAGCAGGCGCAGCAGCGTGGTCTTGCCCGAGCCGTTGGCGCCACGCACGATCAGGGCGCGCCCGCCTTTGACTGAAAGATCGACCGGTTCGAAAACCGGCTCGCCGGCACGCGAGAAGGTGGCCTGGCGTGTCTCCAGCAGGGTGCGCATCAGTTGACCCGGCGGGCCCAATCGGGCAGGGTTTGCGGCCATTGTTCTCCGAACAGGCGAAGCCGTGCAGGCTCACCGGCGCGGCCGGTAACGATGGCGGCCTGGCCGAACCACTCGGCCAGGGTATCCAGCTCGGACAGGTCGGCACCGACGATCAGCACGGCGATCTCGTCCGGCCATTCGCCGCCAGGGTCACGATTGACGGCCGGATACGTCTCGAGACCGAGGCGGGCTAGGGTATCCAGCAGCAGTCGGTGTTGCTTTTCATTGACTGCATCGTCAACCTGCCGCGCGTTCGGATTGAAGGCCGTAATGATCGCCCACGGTCGCCGGGCCAGGGCTTCGTCCACACCCTCATGCTGCCGGCCGGGGCGGACAACGTAGTCGCTGCCGGCGACTCGAACCCGGTAGTCCGTGGCCGAAAAGGCTTGCAGGAGTTCCTCCGGCGATTGGCTGGCGACGTCAGTATTCATCGACTCTCGGGTATGGGCCGGGATAATGACCGGTTGTGCGGTCTGCTGGGGTAGTATTTTACCGCGTGGCGCAACCACGACATGACCTGAATCAAACCCGTAAATAAAATACATGATTGGAATGCCAAGCTTTGACTTTGATCTTTTCGTGATCGGCGCCGGCTCCGGCGGCGTTCGTGCCTCGCGCATTGCCGCCGGTCACGGCGCCCGTGTGGCTGTCTGCGAGGAATCGCGGGTCGGCGGCACCTGCGTGATCCGCGGCTGCGTGCCCAAGAAGCTGCTGGTGTTCGCCGCTCAGTTTTCCGAGCATTTTGCCGACGCAGCCGGCTACGGTTGGGACGTGGGGGCGTCGTCCTTTTCCTGGCCGGACCTGATCGCCGCCAAGGATCGCGAGATCGACCGCCTCGAGGGTATCTACCACAAGCTTCTGGCCAACGCCGGCGTTACCCTTTTCGAGGGGCGCGGCCGGCTGATCGATCGCCACACAGTCGAGGTGGGCGGCCGGCGCGTGACCGCCGGGAAGATCCTGATTGCCACCGGCGGCCGGCCGTGGGTGCCGGATATCCCGGGCGCCAAGCTTGGTATCACCTCGGATGAGGCCTTTCATCTGGAGTCTCTGCCCAAGCGCATCCTGATCGCCGGTGCGGGCTATATCGCGGTCGAGTTCGCCGGAATATTCAACGGCATGGGCAGCGAGGTCACGCTGGCCTACCGCCGTGACCTGATTCTGCGCGGCTTCGACGACGATGTCCGCCATGCGGTGGAGGCTGGCATGCGCGGGCGCGGCATCGATATCCAGTACCATTGCGCGCCGGCGCGCCTGGAACGAAGTGCCGATGGTATCGAGGTGACGTTCTCCGATGATCGTTCTGCGACCTTCGACTGCGTGATGTTCGCCACGGGTCGCTCGCCTTATACATGGGACCTCGGCCTGCAAGATGCGGGCGTGCGTACCGGTGCGGGGAATCGCATCGAGGTCGACGAGTACAACCGCACCAGCGTGGACAACGTCTTCGCCGTGGGCGATGTCACCGATCGCGTGAACCTCACGCCCGTGGCCCTGATGGAAGGACATGCTCTTGCCGACACGCAGTTCGGCGGCATGGACCGCCCCGTCGAGCACGCCAACGTGCCTGCGGCGGTCTTCAGCCAGCCCCCGGTGGGTACGGTGGGTCTCAGCGAGTCGGAGGCCAGGGAGTCCTTCGAAGCGGTGGACGTGTACCGGTCGGCGTTTACGCCAATGAAATATACTCTGAGTGGAAGACAGGAAAAGGGGGTGATGAAGCTGGTGGTCGACGCGGCCACCGATCGGGTGCTGGGTTGCCATATGGTGGGCCCCGATGCGCCGGAAATCGTCCAGGGCTTTGCCGTGGCGGTCCGGGCGGGCCTGACCAAAACCGATTTCGATCGCACCGTCGGCATCCACCCGACCAGCGCCGAAGAACTCGTCACGCTCCGGCAGCGGGTCGAAGTCTAACGCAAAGAATTAAATCCAAGGTTCAGACAAAGGCGAATTAAAGATGAAACTAGTGCTTCGATATCTGCTGGCGGCCATTCTGCTCACCCTCGCTTCGACGGCATGGGCGGGAAAGGCATCCGTTCCGATCGCCAATCAATGGATCGTGGAACTGGAGGCGCCGCCAACGCTGGAATTCACCGGTTCGCGAGCGATGCAGTTGCAGTCGGCCGACGGCAAGGCGGCCAAGGGGCTGGCCGCGACCGCGCCCTCGGTAACGGGCGCACGCAAACTCGACGTGCAGTCGCCGGCGGTGCGGGACTACGTGCAACAACTCGATGGCGAGCGCCAGGCCATCATGCAACGTGCCCGGGAACGACTCGGTCGTGATCTCAGGCCGAGCGCCGTCTATCGTCATGTGCAGAACGGTTTCGCCGTCGAAATGAACGCCGAGGAAGCGGCAGAACTGGCTCGTGTCGCGGGTGTGAAGTCCGTACGCCAGGATATTGCCTACCCGATGCTGCTGGATGAAGGTCCGAATCTGATCGGCGCCCCCGCGCTCTGGGCGGGCCAATCCGACGCCGGCATGACGCGCGGCGAGGAAGTCGTCATCGGCATCATCGACAGCGGCATCAACTGGGATCATCGCTATTTCTCGGACGATCCTTCTCTAGCTAACGGTCACGAATACACCAACCCCAAGGGGGAGCAGTTCGGCGAATGCAGCAAGGCCAGCGTGCCCTGCAACGACAAGCTGATCGGCGTGTACAACTTTGCCGACGAAGGCACCAACGGTCGCGATCCCGACGGTGAGGGCCACGGCTCGCACGTGGCGTCCATCGCCGCGGGTAATCGCTGGCGCTTCTCGCTTCAGGACATACCGGGCCGGTCGTTCAACACGTCTGGTGTCGCGCCGCATGCGAACATCATTTCGTACAAGGTGTGTTTCCTGGAGCATCCGGACGATGATGAGCTCGATGGCAAGTGTGTCGGCAGCGCCATTTCGCAGGCGCTCGACCAGGTGATCGAGGACGGTGTCGATATCGTGAACTACTCGATCGGCGGCGATGCCGCGAATCCCTGGAACGAACTGCAGTCATTTCTGAATGTCCGCTCGGCCGGCATTCTTTTCGTCAGTTCGGCCGGCAATTCCGGGCCGGGGCGTGGAACGATCTCCTCACCCGCCAGCGCTCCGTGGGTCATGAGTGTGGCCAGCAATACGCACCGGCGCCGGGTCGGCAATCGGGCCCGGGTTGCCGGTGAGTCGGACATCCTGGTCGAGCCGGGCTCGGGCCCCGCGCTTGAAGACGATCTTACGGCGCCTGTCATCGCAGTGGATGAGCTCGGTGACGGCCTGCTCGGTTGTCAGCCGTTTCCCGAAAATTCGCTGGATGGGGCGATTGCCTTCATTCAGCGTGGCGAATGCACCTTCGAAGCCAAGGTCGGGCATGCAACCGACGCTGGTGCCGTTGGCGTGCTTGTCTTCAATAACGTTTCGGGCCCGGCCATCGTCATGGGGGGGCTCGAGGAGACGACGATTCCGGCCGCAATGATGCCGCTTGTGCAAGGCGATGCAGCTCTTGATTCGATCAGGAGTAGTAGTTCGGCACCTTCGGCCACGATGTTTTCGGAACGGGCGGCTGTGACCGGCGATGAACTGGAAGACATCGTGTCCGATTTCAGTTCCCGCGGTCCCGCCCAGGAGTCCCCGAACGTGCTCAAACCCAATGTCAGTGCGCCGGGGCAATTTATCCTCGGCGGGTTTGTGCCGGACGAAAACTCGATTGCCTTTCTCAGCGGCACGTCCATGGCCAGCCCGCACGTGGCCGGCGCGGCGGCCCTGTTGAAGTCGCTCAATCCGGACTGGACGCCCGATATCCTGCAGTCGGTGCTGGAGACCACGGCGGAAGTCGAGGGGATGACCTTCAACGAGGGCCCGACAACGACACTGGACCGCGGTAACGGCCGGATCCGGGTGGACCTGGCAGCCGAGGCCGGTCTCTACCTGCCGGTCAGCACCAGCGATTTCCAGAACGCCAACCCTGCAAGCGGCGGCGATCCCGGCGAGCTTAATCTGGCCGGCGTTTACGCCGAGGATTGTGCGCAGGGCTGCCAATTCACGCGCACGGTCAGAGCGCTGGGTGACGACAGCTGGACGGTCAGTGTGGAAGGCGACCTTGATGTGGAGGTTGAACCCCAGAGCTTCGAGCTGAATGAAGGTCAGAGCCAGACTCTGGCCATTACGATCAACAGCGGCCAGATTCCTCTGGGCGCAACCCCCGAAAGCGCCGTTTTGCTGCGGCCTGCAGGTGATCATTCCATGCAGAAGCTGAGGGTCGCAACAACGCGCAGCACAGACCTGGAAGTGGCATCCAACCGGGGTCAGGCCAGCATCGCCATGCCGGCCGAATCGGCTCTTCCCGAGGCGGTATTCCGCACCAGCCCCTTGGTCAAGCCGACGCGTGAATCGTTCGGCCTGGTCCAGGATGCAATATCCAGTGATCCGTATTCCGGCACCGAGGGGCGCAAGACCTTCCTGCTCGAAGCGAGCGAGAACACCCTGGTGTTGTTTGCCGAAGTCATCAGCTCTTCGGCGGCGGATATTGATCTGTTCGTGGGTTTCGACGAGAACGGCAATGGGGTCGCCGAATCGGCCGAGGAAGAATGCCGGTCGACCAGCCCGGATGAACTGGAGGACTGCCTGATCAAGATGCCGGAAGCAGGGCAGTGGTGGGTACTGGTACAGAATTGGGAAGCATCGGCTTCAGGCATTGAAGATTCCGTGGAGCTGGACATGGCGGTGCTCGATGCCGCCGATGATTCCAGTTTCGTTGCATCCGGGCCGGGCAAGCACGACGGTGGTCCGTTGAACATCGACCTGTATTGGGACCAGCCGGCCATGCTGCGGGACGAGCGCTGGATCGGCGTGGTCGGCTTTGCCAGCACGCCGGATTTGCTGGCGGATATCGATGCTGTGCCGGTCTACGTCAGCCGGACGGGAAGCAATACGCCGCAGTCGACCGCCCTGTTCGACGGCGAGACGCGCTCGGTGGTCATTCCGGGCGATACAGCCCACGATCTGCTGTTTGTCGACGTGCCGCCGTCGGCAAGTGGTCTTGAAATCGACATTCAGGGCCAGAACGGGATCGAAGGTGCGCTTTATCGCTTGGATCATGACGACATCGCCGGTTTTGCACCGGAAACGCCCCCGGCACCCGTCAGCGGGTCCCTGGCCAGCGGCAGCGGTTCGAGCACCGGCTTCAGCCTGAACCATGCCGCAGGCGTCGGCTTAACGATTGAGCCCGGCCGGTACTACATCGTGCTGGACAACCCGCTGAGCGCTGAGCGTCGTGTCGACGTCTCGGTCTCGATCGTTGAAAGCGACGACGCTGCGCTGTCTCGCTTTGGTCTCTACAGCCCGCGCGATCGCATAATCAACCAGGGCTTCGAATGGAACGCCGGCGCGGCCGGTCTGGTGGTGTGGTACAGCTACGACGAAGACGGCCTGCCCGTCTTCTACAACGCGGCCGGGCCGATCGACGAGAATCGCTCGACCTGGCAGAACGACCTGCTGAGAACCACCAGCATCGGGGTGCGCAACAACATCAATACCGTCGGCCGCCTGGGAATTACTGCTCTTGGAGAAGAGGACATGATCGTCTCCTGGCGGCTCAATGGGGCCCACGGTTCCGAGCGACTGGGGCCGGACAGCGCGCCCACATGTCCGACGGTCGGCGGCGCGCCGGTCAGTTACGGCGGCCACTGGTTCGCACCCGGCCAGGCTCAGGGCGGCACGACGGTCATCGTCAACGAGTCCTTCCAGGCGCAGGTGCGGTACTACTTCGACGACCTCGGTGTCGGGCGCTGGGTGATAAGCAGCACCCGATCGGGAGACGGACCGCTGGCTGAAGAGCTGGACGTCCTGGAGTTGCGCGGATTCTGCCCAAGCTGCGATGAAGAACCGGTGACCTTCGAGCAGGTGGGCACCTATTCGCGAGTCTTTGAGGACGAGGACAGCGCGACCGAAACGCTTGTGTTCGAGTCGGGTCCACCCCTCAACCAGGAGTATTCGACCGAGGTCGACATCGAGAAGCTCTCCGTGCGCCAGGCATGTCAATAAGGGCAGCGGCAACCGCCGGTGGGCTACTGATTATGCCGGCCGGCGGTTGCTGTCATTCGAATTGAGGTTTGATCCGTTGGGAAGGTCCAGATGATCCGGGGTCACAAGGTCGTGGTGGTCATGCCCGCCTACAACGCTGCCCGAACGCTTGAGCAAACGCTGGCGGAAGTGCCGCGCGACCTGGTTGACGACATCGTCCTGGTGGACGATGCCAGCCAGGACGATACCGCTGATCTGGCGCGCAAGCTGGGCGTTGAACACGTGATTCGCCACGACGAGAATCGGGGCTACGGTGGCAACCAGAAGACCTGCTACCGCGCCGCACTCGACCTGGATGCAGACATCGTCGTCATGCTGCACCCTGATTACCAGTACAGCCCGCGCCTGATTCCGGCGATGGCCGAGCTGATTGCCAGCGGCCTGTTCCCCGTCGTGCTGGGCTCGCGGATTCTCGGTGGTGGTGCCATCAGCGGCGGCATGCCGGTCTACAAGTACGTCGCCAATCGCCTGCTGACGGCCTTCCAGAACCTGTGCACCGGCGCCAAGCTTTCCGAGTACCACACCGGTTATCGGGCGTTCTCCGGCGAACTTCTTTCGGAGCTCGACCTGGATGCCAACTCCGATGATTTCATTTTCGACAACCAGGTCCTGGCGCAGGTCCTGGCGCGCGGCTCTCGGATCGGCGAAGTCACCTGTCCGACGCACTATTTCGGTGATGCCTCGTCGATCAATTTCAAGCGCTCGGTAATCTACGGGCTTGGCGTGATCCGGGTTTCGCTGCAGCACCTGATGGGTCGAACGGGACTGATTCGTTCCCGCTTTTTCGACTCGTGACGGCCGGCTCGATCCAGCCAGGCCGTCCGGTCGCTCTGTTCCTTTGGGTGTTGGTGGTGGCGGCCGGTGCGTGGTTGCGCTTCTGGCAGCTCGATATCCAGATCCTGCTCGATGACGAGTGGCACGCACTGCATCGGCTCATGCAGGCCGGCTATGCCGAGATCTTCCTGTCATTCGGTCACGCGGACTACAGTATTCCGCTGACCCTGCTGTTTCGCGGGTTGGCCGATTCCATCGGTCTTGCCGAGTGGCAAATGCGCTTTTTGCCGATGATATTCGGCTTGGCCGCAATCGTGATTGTGCCCGCGCTGCTCAGGCCATGGCTGCGATCGGCCGAGCGATTGAGCCTGGGTGCGCTGATCGCGATTTCGCCGCTTCTGATTCACTTTTCGCGTTTCGTGCGCCCGTATGCGCTGGTGGTGTTGCTCGGGTTTGCAGCGATCATTTTGTTATGGCAGTGGTGGCGGCATGGTGGGCGCTCACGGGCGATCGGTTTCTTCCTCTGCGCCGTCACGGCGGCCTGGCTGCATCCGCTAACGGCTTTGTATACGGGAACGGCCCTGACCTGGTTTGCCGTGGCCGGCATTCATCGCTGGCGCCGGGGCGGCGGGTCGCGTCCGTTCTGGTCCGTGATGATCCTGGGCGGGTTGACGACGGCCGCTTGCAGTGCCTTGATCCTGCCGCCCCTGCTGGCCGATACGGCATCGATTGCGGTCAAGGCCGGAAAACACTCGATTGAACTGCACACGCTGAGCCGGACCTGGGAGATGGTGCTCGGCATCGGCAGTCCCTGGCTTGCTGCAGCGCTGGCCGTGCCGGTGATTGTCGGCGCGCGCATCCTGTGGCTGCGGGATCGAAGTTTTCTGTGCTTCTGGCTGGTGTTGACCCTGGTTGCCGGCGTCATCATCCAGATCCTGGGGCCCGAATGGGTTCGCAATGCCCTGGTGCTGGTGCGCTACACCGTCATCTCCATGCCTCTGATCCTGGCCCTGCTGGCGATCGGGTTGGTGCGAATCGTGACGCTTGCGATCACTCGCTTGCGGGGCGAGCCTGCCTGGGCGAAGGCGGTGTGCGTGTCTGCCGTGGCGGGGCTGTACCTTGCCGGCCCGCTGCCGGCGACCTACAGCGGCGTCAACCAGTTCACCAACTCGGTGCGCTACCAGATCGATTACAACTTCGAGCGCAGTATTTTTAACTCGATCATGACGCCGTTGGAGGTCCCGGCGTTCTACCACGAGATGGCGGACGCGCCCGGACAATGGCGCCTGATCGAGGCCGCCTGGCATTTCGAAACGCACTTCACGCCGATTTCCGAGTACCAGCGCTCCCATCAGCTTCCGATCCACATCGGCATGATCAGCGGGCTTTGCACCGACTGGACCTGGGGTGAGCTCCAGCCGGAAAGCGAATTCGAAATCGAATTGGGTCGTTTCGTCTTCCTGGAAGATGTGCTGGAGGCCGAAGACGGCATCAACCGCTTCGTCGTCTTCCCGCTCAGCAACCCCTTCGAGCATGAGCGACGTTCGCTGCCCGATCTCCAGCCCTGCATCGACGCGTTTTCGGATCGGTTCGGTCCGCCCTGGCACGAGAGCGAGGACTTCGTCGTCTTCAGGATTCCGGCGTCAGACCCGGAACGTGATTCCTGAGTAGCCAGGAGATGGAGATCAACACGACGACGCCCAGCATGGGCAGGCCGATCTCGGGTTTGAGCAGGATGGCCGGTGACATGACTTCCTGGGCCTCGATTAAGGTCTCCAGTCCTGAGCCGACTCCGCCGTAGACAATGGCCGAAGGGGTAAGGCCGACCAGCGAGGCAACCAGGAAGCGCACGAAATCGATTCGCGTGATGGCCGCCCCGGCGTTGACGGCGAAGCAGGGCGCGACGGGCACGATGCGCAGCAGCGTGACGTAGAACACGGCGTTGCGGTCCATGATTTCGAGCGCGGTCCGGGTCCGCCCCTTGCGCAGGAAGGAACTGTCTTCGCGCACGCCCAGCAGTCGCATCAGTGAGAAAGTGAGTACTGCGCCCAGAACCATGCCGGCGAGAGCGGCGGCCGAGCCGACCCAGGCACCGAACAGGAAGCCCCCTGTGACCGTGAAAACCGTCGCAAGCGGCAGCGTCATCGTGATCAGTACGGCAAAGGCGAGGATATAGGCGACCACGCCCGGCCAGAAATGGCTGGCCACGACGCCTTCCAGACTTCCGAGTAACCGAAGTACGGATTCCTGGCCCAGATCGGTCAATGCCACCGTGAAAGCAAGCACGATCGAAATCGTCAGTGCGACCAGGGCCAGGGTGATGGGCTTATGTTGCATGAGCGATCAGTGCGTGTCGGTTGAGAGCAATTTGCCGGTCAGTTGGACGAAGCGCTCCACGTCTTCGCGGTTGTTGTACAGCGGTGCCGGGGCGACGCGGATGATGTCCGGGGAGCGCCAGTCACATGTGACACCGTGCGCCACGAGCCGTTCGAAGAGTCGCCGGCCGGCAGCCTCGCCGGCATGCAGACGCAACGATAGCTGGCAGCCGCGTCGGTGCGGCTCCAGTGGCGTGATGATGTCGATCTCGTCGTTCAGGTTTTCCTGGAGCAGGTGGGCCAGGTGGCCGGTCAGTTCCAGCGAGGCATGGCGTACGGGCTCGATGCCGCCGGCATCCTCAAACAACTGTAGCGATGCGAGCAGGGGCGCGGTGGCGAGGATCGGCAGTGTGGACAACTGCCAGCCGGCCGCGCCCGCTTCGGGTTGAAAGCGCGGGCGCATCTTGAAGCGCGTGTGCACGTCCTGGCCCCACCAGCCGGCCAGGCGCGGGCCGTCGAAGTGGGCGTGGCGTTCGTGAACGAACAATCCCGCAATGGCGCCGGGGCCGGCATTGAGATACTTGTAGCTGCACCACACGGCGAAGTCCGGTCCGTCCTCGTGCAGGTTGAGCGGCACGTTGCCTATGGCGTGGGCCAGGTCGAGACCGACGGTCGCACCGGCCTTGTGTCCGGCCCGGCATACCCTTGCGGTGTCGAACACCTGGCCCGTGGCGTACTGCACGCCCGGCCAGAGCACCAGCGCGACCTGGTCGCCATAGCGTTCGAGGTAATCTTCCAGATCCTCCTCGTGAAGCAGGCCGTCGCGTCGCGGGGCCAGTTCCACGACGTCATGTTCAGGGTCCAGGCCATGCAGGTGGACCTGCGAGGCGACTGCATAGCGGTCGGAGGGGAAGCTGCCCTTTTCCATCAGAATGCGCCGGCGCTTGCCCTGCGGCCGGTAGAAGCTGATCAGCATCTGGTGCAGGTTTGCCGTCAGGGTGCCGGTGGCGACGACCTCGATATCGCGCGCCCCGCACAGGTGCGCCAGCGGTGTGGTGAGCAACTCGTGATATTCCGTCCAGGCGGTCGGGCCGTCGAAGTGGCCGGCGACGCCCAGCCTCGCCCAACGTTCGAGTTCGCTGTCGACCGTGTCGGCGGCCGCTTTCGGCTGCGCGCCGAGCGAGTTGCCGCACAGGTAGGTGCCCGTCTCGCCGCTGCCGCCGTCGGGAATGCGGAAGCGATCGCGAAACTGGCCGGGTGCGAAAGCGGAGTCGGGCCGGGTCTTGTTCATGATCGAAGAAATCGGTTCCAGGGGAGGCAGGATAGCCGGATTCATTGTCTCCCGAAAGCCGGCAAGGTTTGAATTCGCCACAGCTTCCACGCCGAGGCGTGCGCAGGGCGTGAAACCCGCGGGCGACGGGCGGTACCGCTACAATGTCGCCCTGTTCGAAGGACGCCCGATGATGAAGGTATCCGATTTCCGTTTTGAACTGCCGGAGCGACTGATTGCGCAGTACCCCTTGCCCGAGCGCTCGGGCAGCCGGATGCTGCATCTCGAGCGCGAAACCGGTCGTCGGCACGATCGCAAGTTCTCCGATCTGCCGGAACTGCTCGAACCAGGTGATCTCCTGGTGTTCAACAATACGCGGGTGATTCCCGCTCGGCTGTGGGCCCGCAAGGAAAGCGGTGGTCGGGTCGAGATCATGATCGAGCGTGTAGTGGACGACCAGGAAGCGGTGGTTCAGCTGCGTGTCAACCGCAAGCCGGCCCCGGGCACGCATCTTTTCGTCGACGGCCAGGCCGAGCTCGAGGTGCTGGGGCGGGAGGAAGAATTCTGGCGCCTGCGCATGATCTCCGGGCCCGGCTGGTCGACGCTGCTCGAAGCCGTCGGGCACATGCCGCTGCCGCCCTACATCGAGCGTGAGGACGAGGCGATGGATGCCGAGCGCTATCAGACCGTCTACGCCCGAGTGCCCGGGGCGGTGGCCGCGCCCACTGCGGGCCTGCACTTCGACGAGAGAATCTTCCAGCGCCTGGAAAGCAAGGGCGTGAACCGGGCCGAGTGCACCCTGCACGTTGGCGCCGGCACATTCCAGCCGGTGCGTGTCGAGGACGTGTCCGAGCATCGCATGCACGCCGAATGGCTGTCGGTGTCGCCGCAACTGGTCGAGGCGGTGCGCGCCACCCGATCCAGCGGCGGCCGGGTGGTGGCGGTGGGCACAACGGCCGTGCGCGCCCTGGAGACAGCGGCGGCCGGGGGCGAGCTTGCGCCATTCGCGGGTGACAGTCGCCTGTTCATCTATCCCGGTTATGAATTCCGGGTGGTCGATGCGATGATCACCAACTTCCATCTGCCCGGCTCGACGCTGCTGATGCTGGTCAGCGCGTTCGCCGGGCGCGACAACGTGCTGGACGCGTACCGCCATGCCGTGGAGCAGGAATATCGCTTCTTCAGCTACGGCGATGCGATGTTTATTGGATAAACGGGTTTTTGGTTTCCAGTGAGTGAGGCGGGATGAATTTCGATTTATTGAGGAGCGATGGCGTGGCGCGGCGGGGACGGTTGACGTTCGAGCGTGGGACCGTGGAGACGCCGGCGTTCATGCCGGTGGGGACCTACGGGACGGTCAAGGCGATGACGCCCGAGGAATTGCGCGAAATCGGTGCGGAAATCATTCTGGGCAACACCTTCCACCTGATGCTGCGCCCGGGCACCGAAATCATTGCCGCTCACGGCGATCTGCACGATTTCATGGGCTGGGACGGGCCGATTCTGACCGACTCGGGCGGCTTCCAGGTGTTCAGCCTGGCCGAACTGCGAAAGATGAAAGAGGAAGGGGTGACCTTTGCCTCGCCAGTGGACGGTTCGAAGGTCTTTCTGGGCCCCGAGGAATCGATGGCGGTTCAGCGCGCGCTGGGCTCGGATATCGTGATGATCTTCGACGAGTGCACGCCGTATCCGGCCACCGAACAGCAGGCCCGCGAATCGATGGAGCGTTCCCTGCGCTGGGCCGAGCGGTCAAAGCGTGCCCACGCCGATAACCCGGCGGCCCTGTTCGGTATCGTCCAGGGTGGCATGTACCCCGAATTGCGCCGTCGCTCGGCCGAGGGGCTGTTGGAGATCGGCTTCGACGGCTACGCCATCGGCGGCCTGAGCGTCGGCGAGTCGGAAGCCGAGCGCGAAGAAATCCTGTCGACCACCTGCCCGCTGCTCCCCGAGGACGGCCCCCGCTATCTGATGGGCGTGGGCCGCCCTGAGGACCTGGTGGCTGCAGTCGCGCGCGGCGTGGACATGTTCGACTGCGTGATGCCGACGCGAAATGCCCGCAATGGCCATCTTTTCACCAGCTGGGGCGTGGTCAAGATCCGCAATGCCCGCCATGCGAAGGATACCGGGCCGGTCGATCCGGAATGCGACTGCTACACCTGCCGCCGTTTCTCGCGCGCCTACCTGAAGCATCTCAACAAGTGCAACGAAATACTGGGCCACCGCCTGGCGACCATTCACAACCTGTATTACTACCAGTCGCTGATGCGGCGGATGCGCGAGGCGATCGAGAAGGGAGACTTCGAGCATCTGGTCCGTGAGTTGCAGGCGGGCTGGTCGCGGGGGGATTGCTGAGCCTGGCCGGATACACGGCCGGGCAGGGGGGGCGTGACGTGGATCGGCTGCCCGGTGGTGTGGTCGTGTTCGGTTACCTGTGCAATAATTGCGCGTTTGTATCCGTACTCAACGGACCCCAGATAATCTCAGACGCCAACAGACCGAAGGAATAATCTATGGATTTTCTGATCTCGAGCGCCATGGCGCAGGACGCCGCGGGACAGGCGCCGTCGATGCTCGGCAGCCTGCTGCCACTGATCCTGATCGTGGTCATTTTCTGGTTCCTGCTGATCCGCCCGCAGATGAAGCGCAACAAGCAGCACCGCGAACTTGTGGCCGGCCTGTCGGTGGGCGACGAAGTGGTCACCGCCGGCGGCATGCTGGGCAAGATCACCGAAGTGGGCGACAGCTTTGTTTCCATGGAAGTGACCGACGGGGTCGTGATCAAGCTGCAGAAGCATTCCGTCGCCCAGGTTGTGCCGAAGGGAACGACCGACTCATCCGAATGATCCCTGTGCGGCATCCATTCGCCACAAGAACCAGAATCAACGACTGACCAACTCATGAATCGATTCCCACCCTGGAAGTATGCCCTGCTGATCATCGTGCTCGGCCTGGGCTTCCTCTATGCCTTGCCCAATATTTTCGGCGACGACCCGGCCGTCCAGGTCTCCTCCTCGCGCGGCTTCGATCTCCAGCAGGAGATCGTCGGTTCCGTCGAGCGGACCCTGGAGTCAGCCGATGTCGAGCATGGGCCCACCGAGTTCTCGCCGCAGCGATTGCTGATCCGCTTTGGCAATACCGACCGGCAGTTGCGTGCGGCCGACGCCCTGCGCGAGTCGCTCGGCGATGATTACGTGGTCGCCCTCAACCTGGCGCCGGCGACGCCATCCTGGCTGGCCGCGATGGGGGGCGAGCCGATGGTGCTGGGTCTCGATCTCCAGGGCGGCGTGCACTTCCTGATGCAGGTCGACATGGACGCGGCCAAGACGCAGCGGCTCAACAGCTACGTCGATTCCATCCGCGGTCTGCTGCGCGAAGCGGGCATTCGTTACCGTTCGGTGCGCGTTTCCGGCGACAACGTGGTCGCCGAACTTCGCACCGAGGAGCATCGCAGCGAAGCAAGGGAACTGATCGAGCGCGAGCTCGAGGGGCTGGTGCTCGAGTCCGGCGATGGTGGTCAGACCTACAACCTGCGCGCAAGCATCGAAGAGGAATTCCTGCAGGAAATCCAGCAGAACGCCCTGCAGCAGAACATGACCACGCTGCGCAATCGAGTCAACGAGCTGGGTGTCGCCGAGCCGGTGATTCAGCAGCAGGGCGCCAACCGCATCGTCGTCCAGCTGCCCGGTGTGCAGGATACGGCGCAGGCCAAGCGCGTGCTGGGCGCGACGGCCACCATCGAGTATCGGGCCGTCGACGAGCAGAATGACCCCTACGAGGCCGAGCGCACCGGCCGCGTGCCGCCGGGCTCGGTACTCTATGAGCACCGCAACGGGGAGCCGATGCTGCTCTCGCGGGAAGTCATCGCGTCGGGCGAGAACCTGATCGGCGCCGCCGCCGGCTTTGACCAGCAGTCGGGCCAGCCCAACGTCGTGGTCACGCTTGATGGCGAGGGCGCTCGTCGCATGCTCGACCACACCAGCGAGAATGTCGGCAGGCGCATGGCCGTGGTCTTTATCGAGTATCGCCCCGAGACCCGGATGGAAGACGGCGAGGAAGTCCACACCACGCGGCGGGTCGAGGAAGTGATTTCCGCCGCGGTCACGCGCGAGCCGCTCGGCAAGCGCTTCCAGACCACCGGCCTGGGATCGGCGGCTGAGGCTGCCCAGCTGGCGATGCTGCTGCGCGCCGGCGCCCTGGCCGCGCCGATGCAGATCATCGAGGAACGCACGGTCGGCCCCAGCCTGGGGCAGGACAATATCGACCAAGGCTTCCAGTCGGTCATCATCGGTTTTGCCCTGGTGCTCGTCGTCATGGCTGTCTACTACAAGGTCTTCGGTCTGGTGGCCAACCTGGCCCTGACCGCCAACCTGGTGTTGATCGTGTCCTTGCTGTCGATGCTCGGTGCGACCCTGACGCTGCCGGGCATCGCCGGTATCGTGCTGACCGTGGGCATGGCCGTCGACGCCAATGTGCTGATCTTCGAGCGAATACGCGAGGAGCTGCGCAACGGCAATACGCCGCAGGCGTCGATCCGCTCCGGGTACGAGAAGGCCTTCTCGACCATCGCCGACGCCAACGTGACCACGCTGATCGCGGCCATCGTGCTGTTCATGTTCGGCACCGGTCCGATCAAGGGCTTCGCGGTCACGCTCAGCCTGGGTATCGTCACCTCCATGTTTACGGCCATTCTCGGCACGCGCGGCGTCGTCAGCCTGATCTACGGCGGCCGCAAGCGTGTCAAGTCACTGGCCATCTGAGGAGCGCCGAATCGTCATGGATATCATCAAGAGCGACACAAAGATCAATTTTCTGCGCTTCAGCAACATTGCGCTGGTGTTTTCGGCGCTGGTGCTGGCTGCCGGCATCTTTTCGCTGTCGACCAAGGGATTGAACTTCGGTCTCGACTTCACGGGCGGCACGCTGATCGAGCTGCACTATCCCGAAGCACCGGAACTCAACGACGTCCGGCAGACGCTGGAGTCCGAGGGATTCGATGACTTCGTGGTGCAGACCTTCGGAACGGCCAGCGATATCGTCATTCGCATCCCGGTCTCGGAAGATGGGGAGTCGAGCGCGGATGTCAGCACCCGGGTGCTCGAGGGGCTGTCGGAGCAGACGGAGAACATCGAAATGCGGCGCGTCGAGTTCGTCGGCCCCCAGATTGGCCAGGAACTGGCCGAGCAGGGCGGGCTGGCGCTGCTTTACGTGCTCATCGGCGTGCTGCTGTACATTTCCTTCCGGTTCCAGTGGCGTTTTGCCGTGGGTGCGGTTGGCGCCCTGATTCACGATGTGCTGCTGGTCGTCGGCGTGCTGTCTGTCTTTCAGGTGAGCTTCGACCTGACCGTGGTCGCGGCGATCCTTGCAGTAATCGGCTACTCGCTCAACGACACCATCGTGGTCTACGACCGCCTGCGGGAGAACTTCCAGACGCGACGCAAGGGAACCCCGGAAGAGTTGACCAACCTCGCGATCAACCAGATGCTCGGTCGCACCATGATGACCTCGCTGACCACGCTGCTGGTTTTGATCGCGCTGTTCTACTTCGGCGGTGAGATCATCCACGCCTTCGCCTTCACCCTGATCGTGGGCGTGATCATCGGGACCTATTCGTCCGTGTATGTCGCAGGCAGCCTGGCGGTCAAGCTGGGTGTGTCCAAGATGGACCTGATGCCGGTGCAGAAGGAGGGTGCGGATCAGCCCGATCAGGAAATCCTGCCCGAGCGATTCCGCAACCGGGACGCCTGAAGTGCGGTCGGCGGCCGGAATCCTGGTGCTCGTTCTGTCGGTCCTTGCGGCCGACAGCGTAGTGGCCGCCGAGACGCGTGATCGATACATGGTCGAAATGGAACTGTGGATCGAGGGCGAACAGCGCGGGACGCCGATGGTCGTGGTCGAGCCGGAAGAACCGGCATCGATCGAAGTCGGCGAGCCGTCCGGGGAAAGCGGCTGGAGGATCGAGGTCCTGGTGGAGCCGCCGGTCGCCTCCGAAGGCGCCCCGGTCGGTTCCATCTGGCTGAACCTCGCAGTCCACGAGCTGCGCGACGGTGAATGGCAGCTGCTGACCGATTCGCTGTTGGGGCTGCGCGAGGGCCGCTCGGGCACCATGACCCTGGTCGAGCCCGGTGTCGACCAGGGCACGCGGGAAAACAGCCTGGTCCATCTTACGGCAACTGCATCTCTGTTGCGGCCCTCCGAAAGCGGCGACTGATCGCATTCATTGCTGCTGGCGGGGACAGGGGGTTATCGCTTAATCTGGACTGCCCACCCGCATCGTTGGCGCAGTCTTGATGAGTGACGACCCGGCCAGGCAACGCTACCGCGACGCCAAGGCGATCGCCCTGGACGCACTCGAGCACGATCCGCCGCGTCGGCAGGCGCTGATCGAGCAACGCTGTGCCTCGGACGAGGCGCTCAAGCGGGAAGTGGAGTGGCTGATTGCGGCCGCCGAGGATGACGCCGACGACTCGGTTCCGGAGCGTTTTCAGACAGCGGCCCGCAGTGCGCTTCAAGAAGTCTCACTGGAGGTTCCGCTTCCCAGGAACTATCGACTGATCAAGCGCATCGGTCAGGGCGGCATGGGTATCGTCTATCTTGCCGAGCGTGTCGACGGCAACCTGCGCCAGCCGGTTGCCTTCAAACTGCTGCATCTGGACGAGTCCGGCAATGAAGCGCTTGCCCGACGTTTTTCGGCCGAGCGCGGTATTCTCTCGCGGCTCGATCATCCCTGCATCGCGCGACTGATCGATGGTGGCTTGACGGCCGAGGGACGGCCCTTTCTCGCCACCGAGTTCGTCGACGGCGAGCGCATCGACCAGTGGGCTTCGAGGGGTGCTTCGCGGTCCGAAATCCTGGCCTTGTTCATCAAGGTGTGCGAAGCAGTCGACTACGCGCACCGCCGCATGGTCATCCACAGCGATCTCAAGCCGACCAATATCCTGGTGACGGCTTCAGGCGAACCGAAGTTGCTCGACTTCGGCGTGGCACGGCTGCTCGATTCCGACGTGGAAGGTGGTGAAACCCCCGGTGGGCTGACGCTGGCTTACGCCAGCCCGGAGCAGCTGCGGGGCGGCGGCCTTGGCGCCGCCACGGACGTTTATTCATTGGGGGTCCTGCTCTACCAACTCCTGGGGGGGACCGCGCCGTTCGAATGGAACGACGATCCGCAAGCCTTGCGCGAACTTGTGCTGCAGGGGCAGTACCCCGAGCCCCGAGACCGGAATGGAACGCAACTGCCGCGAGATCTTGTCAGCGTGGTCAAGCAGGCCATGCACGCCGAGGAGAGCAAGCGTTACGAGTCGGCCCGGTCCCTGGCCGACGACCTTCGGCGCTTCATTACGAATCGCCCGGTGCGGGCACATGACGGCGGGGCACTGTATCGCTCAGGGCGCTTTTTCCGGCGGCACAGAACGGCGCTCATGATCGGCCTGGTGGCTGCGGCACTGCTCATTTCCTTTCTCGTCGATCGTGAGCGGCAACTCGATCGTGTCGCCTGGGAACGCGACCGCGCAGAAGCGGTGACCGAGTTCATGTCCGAGCTCCTGGCTGGTGCCGATTCTCTGCCCAGCCGCGGAAACGACGTGACCGTTCGCGAAATTCTCGACCTGGGGAGAAAGCAGCTTGCGGGGTCCGAGGGGGACAATCCCGTTGCACTGGGCCAGATGTACAGGACGCTGGGCGAGGCCTACAACGCGCTGGGCCTGGGGGAACAGGCGGCGCCAATGCTTTTGAAGACGCAGGCTCTGCTGCAGGGAGAGCTGCCGATCGAAGAGCGGGCAATGATCCAATCAGAGCTGGGCGCGGCCTACGATTCGGCCGGTCGCGCCGTCGAGGCAATCGCCGCGGACCGGCGGGCCATCGAACTGCTGGAGCAATCGCATGAGCGCCGGGATGCCCGGGAGTTGATACGAGTGCGAATTCGCAGGCTTCGCAACCAGGTCAATATTCTGGATGCTTCGCCGCAGACCGTGATCGCCGAACTCAAGGCCATTATCGACGAACTGAATGGTGCCTCTGCCGATTCGGAGCTCCTTTTCGAGGCGCGATCGGCCCTGGTGGGCGCGCGCGTGGCCGCCGGGGAGGAGGAAGCCGCCCTGGAGGACGCGATACGGGCTCGCCAGTTGGCCGAGGCCGTCTACGGTGAGGATGATCCAAGGCGTCTGCGCGGGCGGCATGTTCACGCCACTGCGCTGATGCTCAGTGATCCGCAGCAGGCGGTGACGATGTTCGAATTCCTTCTGGCCGACCATGAACGGCTTATCGGGCCGAGTCAGCGTATGGCCAACACGATCGGCAATCTGGGCGTCGCATTGTCGAGACTCGGTCGCAACGAGGAGAGCAGGGCGGCGTTCAAGCGCGCGGCCGCGATGATCGAGACATCCGTCGGCCGCGATCACTATCTCTATCGTCTGTCGATCACCAACCTGGCCGCGCTGCACCTGCGCGACGGTGATGCCGTCGAGGCCGAGCGATTGGTGCGCGACATCCTGCCGGGCCTGGATCGGCGCCATGAGCAGTTCGGGGGCGTCGCAACTTTCTACCGGGCCTCAGCGCTGGAGGTGCTCGGTGGCGCGCAGGTCATGCAGGGCAATCCAGCTGCGGCAGTGGAAAGTTACCGTGAGGCCCTGGACTCGCTCACGTCGAGCCCCGGTGAGCAATGGGCGGGCTTGCGTCAACGCATAGCGGGCAAGCTGGCCGAAGTCGATCGCAAACTCAATCCGCCTTGAGCTGGGGAGCCTCTGAACAACTCTGCACCGTCGCGCCCGCGCAGAGTTATTCAGAGGCTCCCAAGTCTTCCGACAGGCGTCGTTTGAGCCAGGCCCGGGCCATACGCCATTCCCTGGCCACGGTCGAGCGTGAAAGATCCATGGTTTCGGCGGTTTCTTCCATGCTCAGGCCCGCGAAGTAGCGCAGCTCGACGATTCGGGCCTGGCGTTCGTCGATTTCAGCCAGTTGCTCCAGTACTTCGTCGATGGCGATCAGTTCGAGCCCGAAAACCTGTCCGGGTTCGGACTCGTCGATGTCGGCACGCCGATGGTCCTGGGGGCGCTTTTCGGCATGTCTTCGGCGCGCATAATCGACCAGCACGCGCCGCATGACCGTCGCGGCAACGATCACGAACTCGCGCCGATCCTTCCAGCTTTCGTAATCCTGACCGGCCAGGCGCAGATAGGCCTCGTTGATGAGGGCGGTGGGCTGGAGCGTATGATCGGGTCGTTGGCGTGAAAGCTGGCGGGCCGCGAGTGCGCGCAATTCATCGTAGACCAGCGGCAGCATGCCCGCCAGGGAGGCCTCGCCGCGCTCGGTAGAGCGCCTGATCAGTTCTTCGAGCTCGGCGGCCTGTTCGCTCGACCGATTCATTCCGGTCGCTCCCTTGGGCAATGGTTTACATCATGCTAACCCAATTGGCGGGAAAAGCCGATTTCACCTCAAGAAGCCGTTACACTAGACTATAGGCGCTGTAAATCGTGTGTCTTTGGCAAAGGCGAGTGGATGAAGTCGAGCAGTACATTTTCGATCCTGACGGCAGGAATGGCATTTCTGCCCCTGTTGGCCCTTGGGGCCGATACTTGCGTGCACGAGTCTGAAGATCGGGCTGCGATGCTGCGTGAGGATGCGGTCAGCGCGGTCGAATCTCCCGAATCGGCACGTTCGCCGGGGTCGGTCGAGCTTGTCTGCCAGCAGAACAGCATTTCCCGGATCAACGTCATCCTGCCCGCCGGAGAACGCCGCGGCCTTGTCCTGGTGGCCGGCAGTCGGGATGGTCAGCCTCTCCAGCCACGGCTTTCCGATACCGAGGGCTGGGCGAGGCTGCTTATCGAGGAAAGCAGCGATGGTTCGGTAATCCGGCTGAATGTGGAGATTGTCGCCCCTGAAGCGGGGACAAAGGGCGAGAAGCGATCAGGAAGCCTGCTGTTGTTCTCCGCTTCGAATCAAAGAGGCGAACCGCTTATCACCATCCCGCTCGAGCTCACCATTGACGAAGAACAACCCTTGTTCCGTGACCAGTTCGATGTCGACCCGGTCATCGGTCAGTTCAGTCTGGTGATGTAGTCGCCGCGGCCAAGGGCCCTGATTCAGCGAGAAGGCGACGATTCAGCCTGGATCATGGCCATGACTGCATGGAGCTTGCCCGGCCGCGAGAATAGGTAACCCTGTCCGTACTCGCAACCCATCTTCAGCAGGATTCGGGCTTCCTCTTCGAGCTCGATGCCTTCAGCGACGATTTGCACCCCGAGTCTCCGGCCGACGTGGATGACTGCCTCGATGATGCTGCGGTCCACCCTGGACTGCTGGAAACCGGCGATGAACGATCGATCGATCTTGATCGTGTTGAACGGGACCTGGCGCAGGCGGTCGAGGGAGGCGTATCCCGTTCCGAAATCGTCGATGGCGATTCCGTAGCCCAGTGTGTTTATCCGGTGAAGCGCCTCGGGTTGACGTGTGAGCATGCTTTCGGTGACTTCGATTCGCAGATGCTCCGGGTCGATGTCCGCCCTGGTGCAGGCTTCCTGAATGTAGGAAACGGGATCGCCGAATCGGAACTCTGCATCGGATAGATTGACGGCAATGGCTACAGGGCAATTCTTGCCGAGCTTGGACTGCATGTGCGCGAAATCCCGGCTGGCGCGTTCGAATACCCATTTGCCGATGCGGGTGATTGCGCCCGTTTCCTCGGCCAGACCGATGAATTGATCGGGTGACAGAAGCCCTCTGGTGGGGTGTGACCATCTCACTAGCGCCTCGAGTGTTTCGATTTTCCGGGTTTCGAGGTTGACGATTGGTTGGTACCACAGCACCAACTCGTCACGTTCGGCCGCGCGCCAGAGGTCGTTTTCGAAATGCAGGTGCTCCTGCTGGAACGAGTCCTGGTCGGGATCGTACACATGCATGTGGGCACCATCCTTGCGCTTGGCGACATACATGGCGATGTCGGCATGACGCAATAGTTCGGCTGCGTCCTGGGTGCTGTCCGCCGAGAGCGCAATGCCGATACTCACACCGACGCGCGCTTTGACGCCGTCTATGTTGAATTCCGTGCCGAATGCGCTTGCAATCCTCTTCGCCGGGATGAAAGCGGCTTCCTCCGATTCGGCGGGTTCGAGGATGAGCCCGAACTCGTCGCCACCGAAGCGGGCGATGGAGTCCCTGTCGCGAACCGAATCCTGCAGGCGATCAGCGGCCTGCTTTAGAAGCGAGTCCCCGGCCGCGTGGCCCAGGCCGTCATTGACCACCTTGAAGCGGTCGAGGTCAATGAAGAGTATGGCGACGGACGTGCCGGTACGACGGCCTCGCTTCAGGGCCATATCCAGGCGGTCCATGAACAGCCTGCGATTGGGCAGCCCGGTCAATGGATCATGCAGAACCTGGAAGCGCAGTTCGCTTTCAGCCTGCTTGCGGGCCGTTATGTCGACGCAGGTGCCGACATGCCCAACAACGCTTTCACCGATCCGTATGGGTGCACCGTGAACGAGCGCGATGCAGGGCGGTCCGGAGCGGGGGGTGAGTTCGACTTCTATTGCGGTGTTGCGCCCCTCGACACGGGCGCGTCTGTTTTTCTCGACCTTCTCGCGATGGTGAGGCGCAATGAACGCTTCGATCGGCTGTCCTTCAACCCGCTCTGCATCATCCATTGCCAGCAGTGATCGCATGGCAGGGTTGAAGTAGATGATGCGGCCTTCCGGATCGATCTGCCACATACCCACTTCGGGTTGGTCGACCAGGGCCCGGTATCGCTGTTCACTTTCTTTCAGGGCGTCCTCTCTGGCCTCGCTGACCTGGATCAGGCGCCAGGCGAGGAAGAATCCGCCGGCCATCAGAAGGAATGCGGTCGTCGCGATGGCCAGGGTGAACCAACGCGTCATGAAATGGCTGACCCTGCCCATGGCATTCGAGAACTCGCTTTCCTGCCGGGTCAACTGGCGATCGAGCTCGCGAATTGATTCGATCTGGTCAAAAACGGGTGGACTGGCCGAACCGTGCTCGCGCACCAGCTCTCGCAGGGTTGTTGCTTCGGACCGGAGCCGTGCGATCAACTCATCAGCTCGCGACCATGCCTCGACGGCCTGCTGGAAGGGCTGCAGGGAACGGCCGAGCACGAAAAGCCGCATCATCAGATCGATGTCTTCGGGGTGGTTGCGACCGTCGAGAAAACCTTCTCGAGCCACGGCGTAGTCGGGGTCGTCGCCGGACAGGGCCAGCCTTGCCCGTCGGTCGCCCTCGTTGACGGTCAGGGCTTCTTCAAACGCCTCGTATCGTTCATCGTTGCCGGTGGTGGCATAGTCGAACAAGGCAATGACGGCCTGCTTTTGTGCCTTGGTCCACTGGCTTTCACCATTCACGTAGGCCCGGGCGCCGGACAGTCCTTGAAAAGCGATGATCGCAAAAACAACCAGCAGGAGAAGAGCGACGGAAAAAGTCGCGGATAATATGATGAAACGACGCCGAAGATGGCTGACCCAGCCATGATTGTCCGAGTCGGCAAAAGCGATTTCCTGCGTCCTGTTACTCAACCTCTGGTCGTCCCCTGGATAAGTTCAGCGTCGCTGCGCGGGCCTGGACCAGGTCAATGTTCTCCCTGATGTGCTGTCAGGGTACCCTACGGCGAGTCGCTCAGCCAGCGGCCGGTCTTGAGGGTCGCCCGGCAGGCGTTGGGACGAAAGTGATAAAGCCAGTGGTTGATGTCGGGCGCGTCGATGACGGCGAGGTCGGCCCGGTAGCCCGGTTCAAGGCTGCCGTGTGATGTTTCCAGGCCGAGAGCGCGGGCGGCATTCGTCGTAACGCCACGAAGGACTTCCGCGGGGCTCATGCGCTGGTGAACGGCGGCCAGTGTCATGGCCAGGTGCAGGTGATAACTAGGTGCCGAACCGGGATTGAAGTCGGTGGCGACCGCCACCCGGGCCCCGGCGTCGATCCATTTGCGCGCCGGCAGGAAGGGCTCTCGCAGGTAGAGCGATGCGATCGGCAGGCTGACAGCCACCGTGCCGGCCTGGGCCATGGAGTGCATGTCCTCGTCCGAGGCGTACTCGAGATGCTCCGCCGAAACGGCGCCGAGCTCGGCTGCCAGGCCCGCGCCGCCGCCGCAGGAGAGTTGGTCGGCGTGGATCTTGAGCCCGAGTCCATGTCTCTTGGCCGTTTCGAGTATGCGGCGGCCTTCGCGCAGCGTGAAGGCATTGTCCTCGATAAAGACATCGCAGAAGCGGGCCAGTTCGCGTTCGGCGACTTCCGGAATCATTTCCTCGCAGAGCAGTTCGACGTAATCGCCTCGTCGATCCCGATATTCTACTGGCACGAGATGCGCTCCCAGGAAGGTCGGGACGATATCGAGCGCTTGCTTTGACTGGAGCTGCCGATAGACTGCCAGCTGCTTCAACTCGTTGTCGCGATCCAGCCCGTAGCCCGACTTTGCTTCCACCGTGGTGACGCCCAGTCGGGCCATGTCGGCGAGTGCTTCGGCCGCCTTGGAGCGGAGCGAGTCGATATCGGTCTCGCGCGTCGCGCGCACGGTCGAATTGATACCGCCGCCGGCGGCCTGGATATCCTGGTAGCTGGCGCCCTCGAGCCGCGCGGCAAATTCGTCACCGCGCCAGCCGCCGAAGCACAGGTGCGTGTGGCAATCGATCAGTCCCGGTACCACGCAGCGCCCGCCGGCGTCGAAAGACTCGGCCTGTGCGAACTCCGCCGGCAACTCGTCGGCCGGTCCGGCATAACGAACCGTGTCGCCCCCCCAGGCCACCGCGGCATCGACAACGGCATCGACCTCGTCGTGTGCGCCGTCGGCCGGGACCCGGTACAGGGTAGATATGTTGCGCAATAACTTCATAAAAACCTATTGTCCACAGATGAACACAGATGAACACAGATTAAAAAACAAGAAAATCATAAAGAACAGTAAATATTACTTTTTGAGGCAGGTGTAGTAGCAACGCCGAGCCTGTCCCGATTTCTGTGTAACCGCCCATTCTCATAGATGATCGGTCACCCGATCTTCGAACTGGATAATAAATTGGTTCAGGGCACCCTTCCAGT
>NZ_JBHJMQ010000009.1:0-153218 GCF_042310375.1 Wenzhouxiangella psychrophila
TGGAAGGCCGCGCTGAACCAATTTATTATCCAATTCGAAGATCGGGTCACCGATCAACTATGAAGGCGGGCGGTTACACAGAAATCGGGACAGGCTCGGTATTCCGGCAGCACCGATAGACGTGCTGTACCAACACCCGAGCCTCCTTCCAGGCCTCGATATCCTCAAACCGAGAAATCGTCCCCATACCAAGAGCTTACAGCCAACGCTTCTGGAAATTCTAGCAACATTCTGCGGGCGACCGCCAATCCGTTCGGCTGCCGAACCAGCCAACAAGCGAACCAGCAAACCAGCCAACCCTTCCCGTTGAAACCTTCCTGCTAGAATCACGGTCTGATTAGGCAGTTTCACCAACCACAACCGAGGATCAACGCGCCAATGAGCGAGAACCTTCGTGCACAGACAATCAGCCGTGGCCAGTCCGTCGAGATGGACGACAATGCGCGCCGCGTGCTGCGCAATACCTGGAACCTGCTGGCCCTGACGCTGTTGTTCAGCGCCGGAACGGCCGCCCTGTCGATGGTCAACAACTGGCCGCATCCCGGCCTGATCATCACCCTGGTCGGCTATTTCGGGCTGCTGTTCGCCACCCAGGCCCTGCGCAACTCCGGCTGGGGTATCGTCACCACGTTTGCCCTGACCGGCTTCATGGGGCTGACGATCGGCCCGATCATCAACGCCTACACCACAATGTTCAGCAACGGCGACCAGCTGGTCATCGCCGCCATGGGCACCACCGGCGTGGCTTTCATCGGCCTGTCGGGCTTCGCCATGGTCACGAAGAAGGACTTCAGCTTCATGGGTCCAATGCTGTTCGCCGGGATCCTGGTGGCCTTCGTCGCCGGCCTGGCGGCCTACTTCTTCAGCATGCCGGCGCTGAGCCTGGCGGTGAGCGGGATGTTCGCCCTGCTGATGTGCGGCCTGATCCTGTATCAGACCCAGCAGATCGTCCGTGGCGGCGAAACCAACTACATCATGGCCACGGTCACCCTGTTCGTGTCCATCTACAACATGTTCCTGAGCCTGCTGCACCTGTTCGGCTTCTTCTTCGGCGAGGAATAAGCCCGCAGGCAAGCATCGAGCCTCATCGAAACCCCGGCCACCATGCCGGGGTTTTTTGTGCATGCCGTCCCGGAACACCATCCCTTGTCGTCCCGGAATTCGCACTAGCGAATATCCGGGACCCCGCACGTCGCGGCGGGCACGCCTTGCCCAGCGCCGAATCGGGGCGTGCGAGATCCCGGCTCTTCGCTGCGCTCCGGCCGGGATGACACTCCGATCGACTTCTACCGAGAAACGACCCGCTCGACCAGTCGTTTCGCGAAGGTATCGGACTGATCCAGCGCTTCCCTCAACGGCCCGATTGACTCGACCACCCGGTTCAGATTGGCGGCATTCACTTCGGGCGCGTCAGGGTATTCGTGAGTCATCTTGTTGCGGATGGCACGCAGTTCGCTCCATTGCTGTGCCGACGGAATGGCGCCTAGCTTTTCCAACAGATCGAGCCGATCTATGAACGTCTGATCTTCCCGCCAATCGCCACCGAGCATCAGTATGGCCGGAAAGAGCCGCTGCCCCATGGCGTCCTGCAGTTTGTTATATCGGAACAGGAGCTGGTCAATGTCCGCCACGGTCTCATCGTCCAGAGACTCCCAGCCGGCGGCCGACAGCGGCAGTTGGTTGGCGAGTTGCGCTTGGGCGTAGGCCAATCGCCGTTCGTGCAGCCGGCATTCACGCAAAGCCGGTTCCAATTTGAGTTCAACGATTTCGCTGCTTTTCATAGGCGCACGCCCGAACTGCGAGCCTGGCGATCGATGGGTCGAACAGGTGCCCCGTGCGGATGTGTGACGATGTCGATCTTGCGCTCGCCCAGCAAACGCTGGAGTTTCGCCCAGAACCTGGCCTCGAGCCGGGTGCGTTCCTCACTACTGATTCGGCCGAGTTCGACATAAAGGTCGATATCACCACCCCGACGCGAGTCATCGGCGCGCGAGCCGAACAGCCACACTTCAGCATCCGGACCGAACACTTCCGCCGCTGTGGCTTTTATGGCTTCAACTTGTTCCGGCGTCAATCGCATGGACCGATTGTACAACGCGCGAGTGCCGCCTCTTCCGACAGCTCGCAACCTCAAGCAGCCAGCCAGTTTTCGACGTCCAGACCGGGTACGCGGCGAAACTCGCGTTCGTTGTCGGTGACGAGCACAGCACTGAGCGCCAAAGCATGGGCGGCAATCCAGAGGTCATTGGCGCCGATTGGCGCGCCGCGAGACTCCAGGGCCGCCCTCACCTCGCCGTAGTGAATCGCGACGTCAGCGCTCATTGTCACCGGACGCAGCCCCTCCAGGACACCCAGCAATCGCTCCCGGTTTGACGCCCTGTGCTGGCTCTTCTCAACGCCCGTGAGCAGTTCGCCCAGCACGATGGGAGAGATCAGGATGCTCGAGGCATCGACCGTCTTGAGCCGATCTCGGACGGGGCGCCAGCCCTTGACGGCAGCAATCAGGATGTTGGTATCTAGTAGGTACTGCGCCACGCTCAGTCATCCCAGTCCGGCTCTTTCTCCGGAGCTCGATCCTCGGGCGCCTCGATATCGATCGGATCCTTCCACAGCGGCGCGAACACATCGGATGCCTTGAGGGGTTTCTGCGAGGAAAGGCGAGCGACTGCCCGGCCGCGTCGCGTAATAACGATTTCCTCGCCCGCCTCCACGGCCTTGAGCAACTCTGAAAAATGGGCCTTGGCTTCAGCGGCGGGTACGGTACGCATGGCAACCTCCAGATGACCAATTGGTCATATTATGCCAGATCGCCGCGTTTGGATCGATCGCGCGATCGCGGCGAGGACGCCGTTCCGACATCTGATCAGACATGCCCTGCCCGCAGACCGGTGCGGGGTCCCGGATATCGCCTGCGGCGATTCCGGGACGACAGTTAGAAAAACTGTGCGGCTTTTACCCGGCGCAAGCCGGGCTCACGCGTGATGGTGAATACGGCGGCCGGGGATGAGGCTGTCGAGTAGCAGGAGGATGACGCCCACCACGATGGCCGAGTCGGCCAGGTTGAAGGCGGGCCAGTGCCAGCCGGCGTAGTGGACGTCGATGAAGTCGACGACGTAGCCGAAGCGGATGCGGTCGATCAGGTTGCCGATCGCGCCGCCGATGACCAGTGCCAGGGCCGACGGCAGCAGGCGGGCGCGGTGCGGCAGGCGCCACAGCCAGACCAGCAGCACAACGACGATGATCGCCGCCACGGCCGAAAGGAACCAGCGCTGCCAGCCCCCACCGCCGGCCAGGAAGCTGAAGGCCGCGCCGGTGTTGTGCGCCAGGGTGAAGTTCAGCCAGGAAAACACGACGTTGGGCCGGTAGAGCTCCAGGTAGTGCATGGCCAACTGCTTGGTATAGAGATCGAACAGCACGATCAACCCGGCCAGCAGTAGCCACAGTCCGTACCTTGTCGGCCGCATCGGTAGCATTGCTAATGTACCCCGCCGCTCATTCTGTCAGCCCCAGCGCCGGGTCTCGCCCGGGCCTTCGATGTTTTCCACGCAGCGAGCGCAGATTTCCGGATGGTCCGGGTTGCTGCCGACGCTGTCGCGGTGATGCCAGCAGCGCACGCACTTGGCGTGCTCTGTGGGCTTCACGCCCAGCTTGAGCGTATCGCCGTCGATATCGGCCGTTTCCATCGGCTCGGAAACCGGCGCCAGGTGAACATCCGAGGAGATGAAGAAAAAGCGCAACTCGTCGCCGATGGATTCGAGCTCCTCGGCCAGGCGGCCCGAAGCTTCCAGCGTGATTTCGGCCGCCAGCGAGGCGCCGATGGTCTTGTCGCGCCGCAGCTGCTCGAGCCAGGGGCCGACCACTTCGCGCACCTTGCGCAGGCGCTGCATGCTTTCCCGCGTGGCCTCGTCGCCGGTCTCGAGCCCCTCGTACCAGGTCGCGAGCATGATCAAGTCGTTGCGATCGCCCGGCATCTCCTTCCAGATTTCCTCGGCGGTGAAACAGCACACCGGCGCGAGCCAGCGCACCAGGGCCTCGAGGATGTGGTGCATGGCGGTCTGCGCCGAGCGGCGGGCCGGATGGTCGGCCGGCAGGGTATACAAGCGGTCCTTGACGATGTCGAGGTAGAACGCACCCATGTCGACGCTGCAGAAATGGTGCACGCCCTGGTAGATGTTGAGATAGCGGTAGTTGCGATAGGCGTCGGTAACTTCGTCCTGCAATCGGGCGGCCATGTCGACGGCGTAGCGGTCGAGCGGCAGCAATTCGTCCATCGGCCGCGCGTGCTGGCCCGGGTCGAAATCGTGCAGGTTGCCCAGCAAAAAGCGCGCGGTGTTGCGAATGCGCCGGTAAGCGTCGGCGACGCGCTTGAGAATCTCGTCGGAAACGCTCATTTCCTGGCGGTAGTCGGCCGCGGCCACCCACAGGCGCAGGATGTCGGCGCCGAGGGTCTTCATGACCTGCTGCGGTGCAACGACGTTGCCCTGCGACTTCGACATCTTCTTGCCTTCGGCATCGACGGTAAAGCCGTGGGTGAGCACCTGCTCGTAAGGCGCGATGCCGTGCATGGCCACCGAAGTCAGCAGCGAGGACTGGAACCAGCCGCGATGCTGGTCGGAGCCTTCCAGGTAGATATCGGCCGGGCGCTTGAGCTCGGGACGCTGGTCGAGCACGCAATGGTGCGTCACGCCCGAGTCGAACCACACGTCCAGAATATCGGGCACGGGCTCGTATTTTTCCGCGTCCACGCCCAGGCGCTCGGCGATGTCGTCGGCGTACCAGGCATCCACGCCATCCTTTTCGACAACATCGGCAAACTTTTGCAGCAGCCCGGCGGTATCCGGATGCGGCTCCTGGCTGTCGCGGTCGATGAAGAAGCCCAGCGGCACGCCCCACGTCCGCTGCCGCGAGATGCACCAGTCCGGGCGGGATTCGATCATGCCGCGGATGCGCGCCTGTCCCCAGTCGGGGACCCAGCGCACCTGGTCGATGGCGCGCAAAGCGTCCTCGCGCAGGCCGGCCTGGTCCATGGCGATGAACCACTGCGGCGTGGTTCGGAAGGCCGTGGGCGTCTTGTGGCGCCAGCAGTGCGGATAGCTGTGTCCGAAGTCCTCGGCGGCGAGCAGCGTACCGTTGGTTTGCATGTGCTCGACCAGCATGGCATTGGCCTTCCATACGTGCTCGCCGCCGACGACGGGCGTTTCCTCGACGAACACGCCGCGCCCGTCGATCGGGTTGACCACCGGCAGATCGTAGACGAGACCGACGTCGAAGTCTTCCTGGCCGTGGCCGGGCGCAGTGTGAACGGCACCGGTACCGGTCTCGGTGGTGACGTGCTCACCGAGAATCGTCGGTACGTCGTAGTCGCGGAAGGGATGACGGAGCCTGAGATGCTCCAGCGCCTCGCCCTTGACGGTACCCAGCACCTCGACTTTCTCGAGGCCGATGCGCTCGGCGACGGCCTCGCGCAATTCGCTGGCGATCACGAGGTCGCGCTGAACACCCTCGCGCTGGCCCCGAACCAGGTCATAGTCCAGTTCGGCGTTGAGACACACCGCCTGGTTGGCCGGGATGGTCCAGGGCGTGGTCGTCCAGATGACGATGCCGGCGTCGGAGGCCAGGCCGGACGCACCGAAGCGCTTGCCGAGTTCGTCCACATCGACGGCCGGGAACAGCACGTCGACCGCCGTGGATGTCTTGTCCTGGTACTCGATCTCGGCCTCGGCCAGGGCCGAGGAGCAATCGAAGCACCAGTGCACCGGCTTGACGCCTCGCTTGAGATGGCCGCGCTCGACGATCTTCGACAGCGCCCGCAGCATGTCGGCTTCGTAGCGGAAATCCTTGGTGGCGTAGGGGTTGTCCCAGTCGCCCAGCCCGCCCAGGCGCTTGAAGTCCTGGCGCTGGTTGTCGATCTGTTTTTCGGCGTACTCGCGGCATTTCTGCCGAAAGGTGGCGGCATCGACCTTCTGCCCGACCTTGCCCACCTTCTTTTCAACCTGCAGCTCGATCGGCAGGCCATGGCAGTCCCAGCCCGGCACGTAGGGCGCGCGGTAGCCGGCCAGCAGGGCCGAGCGCACCACGAAGTCCTTGAGAATCTTGTTGACCGCGTGCCCGATGTGGATATCGCCGTTGGCGTACGGGGGGCCGTCGTGCAGCACGAAAGTCTCGCGCCCTTCAGTGGCCTGCTGGATGCGTTCGTAGAGCCCGTCGGCATACCACTGCTCGAGCATGTTCGGCTCGCGCTGGGCAAGGGAAGCCTTCATCGGAAAGCTCGTCTTGGGCAGGTTGATGGTGTCTTTGTAATCCACAGTTTTCAGGGTTCAGGGTTCAGGGTTCAGGGAAACTTAGTACTTGGTCATTCGGCATGCAAGAGCATGTCCTTCGCCTTCTCGGCATCCTTCTTCATTTGCTCGGTCAACATCTCGAGATCGTCGAAGTGTTCCTCGCTGCGAATGAACTCGACGAACTCGACTTCGAGGTGTGCGCCGTACAAGTCGCCATCGTAATCGAACAGGTGCACTTCCAGCAGCCAGTCTGTGCCGCCCAGAACCGGGCGGCGGCCGAGGCTGGCAACGCCCGGGTGCGCGTCCAGGCCGTCGCCTGAGACGGTTACAGCCAGAATGCCGGTCAGCGCAGGCGGCATCGGCGGCCGGATGTTGATCGTCGGAAAACCGAGATCCCGACCGAGTGCGCGACCGCGCAGCACCCGCCCGGAAATCCGATAGGGTCGGCCCAGCAGGCGTTCGGCCTCGCCCAGGTCGCCTTCGAACATGGCCGTGCGAATGCGGGTCGATGAAATGCGCTCCTCGCCGTCGTCAACCGCTTCGACCCGCTCGACCGTGAACCCGTAGCGCCGGCCCAGCTTCTTGAGCATCGCGACATCACCGGCCGCCCGCGAGCCGAACCGAAAGTCCGACCCGACGACGACACGCCCGGCGCGCGCACCGGCAACCAGCACGTCGCGCACGAAACGCTCCGGGCTCTGGCGGGCAAAACCCGCGTCGAAGCGCAGCATGAACATCAGCTCCACCCCGTAATCGCGCGCCAGGCGGATCCTGTCGCGCACCTTGAGCAGGCGTGGCTGCGGGGAATCCGGCTGGAAGAACGTGGCCGGCAACGGCTCGAAACACATCAACGCGGGCGCGAGCTTGCCCGCACCGTCACGGGCCGCTTCGATCAGCGCCTGGTGACCGCGATGAAGACCGTCGAAGTTGCCCACCGCAACCGAGGTGGCGGGCCAGTTATCGCGATCGGAATTGAGGTATCGAATGAGTCGCATGGCAGGCGACGAATTCTACCGGGTTTCGAGCGTCGCGGTTGGCTTCGCATTGACAGTCCCGGCCCGTTGACCAATCCTTGGGGCGAATCGATCACCGCTGCGCATCATGAACGCCATTGCCCTGCTGCTCATCGGACTGGGAATTTTCGCCCTCGGCTACCTGGTCTATTCGCGCTGGATCGCCGAGCGCATCTACCGCCTCGACGACAGCCGCCCGACCCCGGCGCACACCCTGCGCGACGACATCGACTACGTGCCCACCAACCGCTTTGTGCTGTGGGGCCATCACTTCACCTCGGTGGCCGGGGCCGCGCCCATCGTCGGGCCCGCCATCGCGGTGATCTGGGGCTGGGGGCCGGCGTTTGTCTGGGTGGTGCTGGGCACCGTCCTGATCGCCGGTGTGCACGACTTCGGCGCGATCTGGGCCAGCATTCGCAACCGCGGCCAGTCGGTCGGGGCGCTCACCGGCGCGCTGGTCAGCGGCCGCACGCGGGCACTGTTCATGATCGTCATCTTCCTGCTGTTGCTGATGGTCAACGCGGTATTCGCGGTGGTCATCGCCCGGTTGTTCGTCGACTACCCGCAAAGCGTCGTGCCGGCCTGGAGCGCCATCGCCGTGGCCCTGGTGCTGGGCCAGCTCATCCGCCGCGGGCGCATCGGCCTGGCCTGGCTCTCGATCGCCGGCGTTACCGTGCTGTACTTCGCCATCTGGCTGGGCCAGTTCATGCCCGTGGCGCTGCCCGAGACGGCGCTGGGGCTGGGCCCGAACGCGCAGTGGATCATCGTGCTTTTCGCCTACGCGGCCGTCGCCTCGCTGCTGCCGGTCTGGGTGCTGCTGCAGCCGCGCGACTACATCAACGGCCTGCAGCTGTTCATCGGGCTGGGCCTGCTGTTCGCCGCCGTGCTGCTGGCCAACCCGGAAGTGGTCGCGCCGATGATCAACACCGGCCTGCCCGACAACATCCCGCCGATGATTCCGTTGCTGTTCGTCACCATCGCCTGCGGGGCGATCTCGGGCTTTCACGGCCTGGTGGCCTCGGGCACCACCTCCAAGCAGCTCGACCGCGAATCCGACGCACGCTTCGTCGGCTACTTCGGCGCCGTCGGCGAGGGCTGCCTGGCGCTGGCGGCCATCCTCGCCTGCACGGCCGGCTTCGCCACCCTGGGCGAGTGGAACGAACTCTACTCGAGCTTCGCCTCCGGCGGCCTGGCGGCCTTCGTCCAGGGCGGGGCCAACCTGATGAACACCGGCTACGGCCTGCCCCTGGCCGTCGGCACCACCCTGCTGGCCGTCATGGCGGTGCTGTTCGCGGCCACCACGATGGACACCGGCATTCGTCTGCAGCGCTACATCGTCCAGGAATGGGGCCAGATCTACGGTATCCAGGTGCTGCTTCGAAAGGGCCCGTCGACCGCGCTGGCGGTCGGCTGCTGCGTCGGCCTGGCCTTCGGCGCCGGCGGCACGGAGGGCACCGGCGGCCTGGTCATCTGGCCGCTGTTCGGCACCACCAACCAGCTACTGGCGGCGCTGACGCTGCTGGTCGTCGGGCTGCTGGTGGCGCGCCAGGGCAGGCCGTCCTGGCCGCTGCTGGTACCCATGCTCGGCCTGATGGCAATGACGATCGCCGCCCTGCTCTACCAACTGGTCGACTTCTACCGGGCCGGCGAATGGTTCCTGCTGGGCATGGACGCGTTGATCCTGGTCGCGGCGGTGTTCGTGGCCCTGGAAACGGCCGGCGCCCTGGTGCGCGCGCGCCGCGGTGACGGGCGGGAGGCGGCATGAGGCGGCTGATGCGCCGACTCGACGCTTTTCTCGAGGCGCTCTATCACGCCCGCCATCGGCGCGAGCTGGCCCGCATCCGCCGCGACCGCCACGATCTGCTGATGCTGCTGGTCCACGCCGATGCGCTGGGCATCGATCACCCAGCCGCCGGATTGCTATTGGAGCTGCGTCCGCTGCTGGCCGACGATTTTCACGACTGGCACCGCCGCATGGGCCTGGCCCACTCGCCGCTGGACTGTCCTCGTTGCTGCTAAGGAACCCATGAAGAGCGAGCGGCCCCTGACCCTGGTCGCCGGCAAGGGCGGCGTGGGCAAGACCACGGTCTCGGCGGCCCTGGCGGTCCGCGCCGCACGATCCGGAGAGCGCACGCTGGTGGTCTCCACCGATCCGGCGCATTCGCTCGGTGACGTGCTCGGAGTCCGGCTGGACCACGATCCATCCGCCGTCGAAGCAAATCTGGATGCGATCGAAGTCGACGCCGAACGGCTGGCCGCCGCGCACGTCGATCAGGTCACCCGCGCCCTGCGCGACTATGCCCATCCCGATACCTGGCCCGATATCGACCGGCACATGGCACTGGCGCACAACGCGCCCGGCACTGTCGAGGCCGCCCTGATCGACTGGCTGGCCGAACTGCTCGACGGCGTCGGTCGCGACTACGCGCGGATCGTGCTCGACACCGCGCCAGGGGGCCATACCCTGCGCCTTCTCCGGCTGCCCGAATCGCTGGGGCGCTGGACCGACGACCTGCTCGATCAGCAGCATCGCCACGACCGGCTGCGGGTCGAACGCGGCCACGACGAAAGCCTGTCGGAGCGCAGCCGACGGATCGCAGAACGCCTGCAGCGCCGTCAAACGCGCCTGGAAACGGTGGGTCGTATCCTGACCGACGCCGAGCGCTGCGGCGCCTTGCTGGTGTGTTCGCCCGAACGCCTGCCGGTGCTCGAGAGCGTGCGCCTGGCCGGGCAGCTGCGACAAACCGGCATCGAAGTGGCCGGCTGCATCGTCAACGGCGTGTTTCCGGACGACGACCACGATTTCATCGCCCGCCGCCGCGGTCAGCAGCAACGCTGGATCGACGAACTCGCGCGGCGGGATCCGGACCTGTCGCTGCAAGCACTCGAGCTGCGCGCGGAAGCGCCGGCCGGACCCGACGAACTGGCCGAACTGATCGCTTTCCTGCGGCTCTGCGTGAGGAAGACGACGTAAGCAGATCTGAACACTCATAGCTACGCGTGATCAAGATTGAAATCTCGTCCGTGGGGGATGCGACCCCGACCTACGGGCCGGATTTGACGTCGCGTGGACGGGCAAGGTGGTGCAAGCGCAGGCCGGCGGCGAACAGCACGGCGGCATAGACGATCGAGCCGACGAGGACGGTCAGGGTCATTTGCCCGGCCCGCCAGGCGATGCCGGCGGCCAGCCAGTCGGCCGTGGCCGGCACCAGCACGGTGAGCGCGAGTGCCATGACCACGACCCCGGCCGCCACCTGGCCGACGTGGCGCCAGGGCAGCCGGGGCGCAAGATCGCGCTGGCGCAGGCCGCGCCACAGCAGGGAGGCGTTGACCCAGCCCGAAGTGCTCGAGGCCAGGGCCAGGCCGGCATGTGCACCCGGATGCGCGGCCAGGGTGGCGAACAGGCCGTCGCCGAAATCGCCGCCGGCCAGGTGCCAGGCGATGATGAATACAAACACCACGTTGAGGATCATGTTGGCGACGAGTGCCACGATCGCGACCTTGACCGGGGTCTTGGTGTCCTGGCGCGAGAAGTACGCCGGCGCCAGGATCTTGACGCCGATAAACGCCGGCAGACCCACGGTATAAGCCAGCAACGCCACGGCCGCCATGGCGGCATCACGATCGGTAAATGCGCCGTAGTGGAATAGCGTGATCACCAGCGGTTCGGCCACCAGCGCCAGTCCCACGGCGGCGGGTACGGCGATCACCACGCCCAGGGTGACGGCCCAGTCGATCGTCGCCCGGAACTCCTGGCGGTTATCGCGCGCGTGCAGCGACGACAGGGTCGGCAGGATCACCACCGACAGCGCCACCCCGAACATGCCCAGCGGAAATTCCATCAGGCGGTCGCCGTAGTAGAGCCAGGCCAGCGACCCCGAAGCCAGCAGCGAGGCGAAGAACACGTCGAACAGCAGGCTGACCTGCGCCACCGACGAGCCGAACAGGGTCGGCACCATCAGGGTCATGATGCGCTTGACCCCGGGATGCCGGAAATTCGGCTTCGGCAGGGGCAGGACCTCGTGGCGGGCGAGCACCGGCAGTTGTACCAGCAACTGGAGGACGCCGGCGATCAGGACGCCCCAGGCCAGGGCTTCGATCGGCTCGGCGAACATCGGGCTGAACGCGACCGCCGCGGCAATCAGCGAGATATTGAGCAGCGCCGGGGTGAGCGCCGGCAGCGCGAAGCGTCCAAGCGTGTTTAGAATGCCGCCGGCCAGTGCCGTCAGGGCGATGAACAGCAGGTAGGGAAAGGTCACCCGCAGCATGTCGCTGGCCAGCCGGAACTTTTCCGGATCATCGAGAAAGCCCGGCGCGAACACGGTGACCATCCAGGGGGCGGCGAACACGCCCAGGGCGGTGATCACCAGCAGCACCGCCATCAAGCTGCCGGCGGTGGCGTCGATCAGGGACTTGAGCTGCGCGTGGTCGTGCTTTTCGCGGTATTCGTTGAGCACCGGCACGAAGGCGAGCGAGAACGAACCTTCGGCGAACAGGCGGCGCAGGAAATTCGGGATCTTGAAGGCGAAGACGAAGGCATCCATCGCCGGCCCGGCCCCGAACCAGCGCGCGAAGACCACGTCGCGCACGAAGCCGAGGATGCGCGAGATGAGCGTCATCGAACCGAAACTGAATACCGAGCGCATCAGGCTCATCCCGCCCACCCCGCTGGCCCTTGACTCGTCTGTCGAATCATCCGATAATTCCCTGCTTGATTTCTTAGTGATCGATTTTTTCAGGAGATTCCAACGTGGCCAATAGCGTATCCGCCCGCAAGCGCGCCCGCCAGACCGAGAAGCATCGTCAGCACAATGCCTCGCAGCGCTCGCACGTGCGCACCAAGATCAAGCAGGTGCTGCGCGCCATCGAGTCGGGCGACAAGGCCGCTGCCGAAGAGGCCTACAAGTCGGCCGTGCCGGCCATCGACCGTGCCGTGTCGAAGGGCGTCATGCACGCCAACAAGGCCGCCCGCCACAAGTCGCGGCTGAACCAGCACGTCCGCGAACTGGGCTGAGAAGGCTCTGCAAGACTACTGCGCGGGCGGCTGACGGCGTCCGGCAACACGCAGAACACGAAAAAGCCGCGCCACTGAGCGCGGCTTTTTCTTTGCCCGTTTGACACCCTACCAGCCCTGGACGCCCGGCAGATCCTTCGGGAAGCGCAGGCGATAGCCGACCGTCAGGTCCAGGCCCTCTCCGGCCGCTACCTGGCGATCCCAGGCCAGCACGCCGGGTCGATCGTCGACGTCGCGGCGGTCCGGGTCCGTGGTCGACTCGGTCAGGGCCACTTCGATGCGCTCATCGCGGGAGACGGGCATGGCGTCGAATACGGTCAGATCGATCGATCGTGAGTGACCGTTGCTGACCGTGATGCGATGAGCCCGGGTCAGCACGGTCGACTTGCTCAACATGCCTTCGGTCGCGCGGTCGTCGCGCACCATCTCGTACTCCACGGTGATGCGATCATCCACACCGAAGCTCGAGGCCAGTTCCCCGCCGGGCGCCACGCCGCCGAAACGGGCCTGTCCGACCAGGGTGCTGTCCTGGTACAGCGTGACCGAGCCGGGAGGCAGCGCCAGGTCGCCATCCCACTCGCCTTCGGCATACAGCCAGGCGGTCTGCTGATAGCGCGGAACCGCTCGGGCGCTGAGGGCGACGTCCATGGTGTACTCGTCGAGCCGGAAGCGATGCGGCTGATTGTCGGCGGCCACGCTGGCGCGGCCGGGCACACGGTAGGCCTGGGTGTATTCGTTGCCGACCAGTTCGGCACCGTCCCACTCGGCTTCGGCCGCGGACGCGGCCGCAAATTCCATCTCGCTGCGCTGAAGCTGGTCGCCGGCCACGCTGGCCCGGTCGCGCGACGCCTCCTTTTCGGGAGGCTGGACATCCACCCACCAGGATGAGACTTCGGGCAATCTGCCGCCCGCCGAGGGCCGCGAGAGCGAGAGATTGAGTTCGGCCTCCGACCAGTCTTCGCCGGTACGCTGGCGCACTTCGGCGAACTGGACGACCTGCAGCTGGTCGGCCTCGGTATCCAGGCGCCATTCGTACACCGGCCGCCAATATGCGCCGCCGACGGTGTATTCGATGGTGAACTCGGCGGCGCCGGCCGACGAGCTCTCGTAGGACAGGCTGAGCGCCAGTGTGTCCTGCTGTTGCTGACCCAGATCGGCCAGTTCCTGCTCGAGCCGCTGAATCTCGGTCTCCAGTTCGCGCCGCTCCAGACTGAGCTGCCGACGCGCCGTGAGCACCTCCTCGGCGCCGCTGCCCACCGTCTGCAGGGCATCGTCCCATCCGTCGATGGCCAGCTTTCCATCACCCTGCCCTGCACCGCCGCTCAGCGAGCGCAGAAGATCCATCTGAAGATCGCGCGCCACGATGGCGTCGTCAATGACATTGCGTTCGTCGCGCAGGGCCTGCAATCGGGATTCGAGTTGACGCGCCCGCTCGCTGACGCGCTCACTGCCGCGCACGTTTTCCAGCTGGTAGGCACCCAGTCGCAGACCGTCCGGACCGGTTGCGGAAATGCGCAGGCTGTCGCGCGACAAGCCGGCCGGCAGATCGGACTGGACCAGCTCACCGGAACCGGCCTCGATGTTCATCTCGACGATGCGCGTGACGGTGGCGCGATCGGGGAAAACGGTAACCGACTCGATCGCGGCATGAGCCGGAAGCAGCCAGACGATGGAACCAAGCAACAACAGTATTCTCGACATGGACGCTCTCCGTGTGCGGGGCATGTGGTGAATTCGACGGACCCGATCGGCGAGGGTTCAATCCCCGGTATGACCTTCTTGCGAACCCGCCTCGACCTGCCTTTTTTCTTCCAGGTAGTTCATCACGTCGCCCGTGAGCCTGTCCAGTCCCTTGCGGGCCACCGACGATACCGCGTACCAGGGGGCCTTCCAGTCCAGCTTCTCGACAATCTCTGCGGCGACCTTACTCGCCAGCTCCTCGTCGAGCTGGTCGATCTTGGTCAGCACCAGCCAGCGCTCGCGCCCGGCCAGGGCCTCGTCGAAGCGGGCCAGTTCGCGTTCCAGCGCGCGCACCTGGTCGACCGGTTGGCTGCCGTCGACCGGCGCGATCTCGACCAGATGCAGAAGGAGCCCCGTGCGCTGCAGGTGCTTGAGAAACTGGATGCCCAGCCCGGCCCCTTCGGCCGCGCCCTCGATCAGGCCGGGAATATCGGCAATGACGAACGAACGCCCGGGTTCGAGACTGACCACGCCCAGATTCGGATGAAGCGTGGTGAACGGGTAATCGGCCACCTTGGGCCGCGCCGCTGAAACGGCACTGATCAACGTCGACTTGCCGGCATTGGGAAAGCCCAGCAGGCCGACGTCGGCGAGCACCTTCAGCTCCAGGTACAGCCCGCGTTCCTCGCCGGGCGTGCCCGGCGTTGACTGGCGCGGCGTGCGATTGGTGGATGACTTGAAGCGGGTATTGCCCCGGCCGCCATGGCCGCCACGGGCGACCAGCAGGCGCTGGCCCTGCTCGAGCACCTCGCCAATGAGCTCGTCGGTTTCGGCGGCGCGAACAATGGTGCCCAGGGGTACGCGTACCGTCACGTCCTGGGCGGACTTGCCGGTACGCTGCTGCCCGGCACCCGGCTGGCCGTTCTTTGCCTTGAAGTGCCGGGCATGCCGGAAGTCGGCCAGCGTGTTCAGCCCGGAATCGCCCTCGAGCCAGACATCCCCGCCGTCGCCGCCGTCACCACCATCGGGGCCGCCCTTGGGAATGTACTTCTCGCGCCGGAAACTGACACAGCCGTGCCCGCCGTTACCGGCAGTGACGCGAATGGAGGCTTCATCAACAAACTTCATGCTGGCAGTTTACTCGGTCGTAGCAGGGTTGGCGGGCGCTGAAAGCAGGAAAATCTTTGAAACGCAAAGACGCAAAGCAGCAAAGAACGCTAAGAAAACCAGAAAAAGCGGATTGGAAAACATGGTCAGCGAGCCCATGCTCTTTTCCAATAGCGTTTTTGATTATTTTGGTCTTTCCCCTTTGCGCTCTTCGCTGCTTAGCGTCTTTGCGTTTTAAAGGTTTTAAGGACGGGCCCGCCAGAAACGAAAAAGCCCCGCTCGAAGGCGGGGCCGTCTCGGCATCCGGTTTGGGGCGGAATGCGAGTCTTTTCGCTGCCTCGTGACTTACTCGGCCGGCTCGACCGTCACGAACTTGCGTACGGGCTTGCCGCGCTGTTCGAACTTGACCTTGCCGTCGGACAGGGCAAACAGGGTGTGGTCACGGCCCACACCGACGTTGGCGCCGGCATGGAAACGGGTGCCGCGCTGGCGGACCAGGATGTTGCCGGCCGCCACGGCTTCACCGCCGTAACGCTTGACGCCCAGGTATTTCGGATTGGAGTCGCGGCCGTTGCGAGTTGAGCCGCCTGCCTTTTTATGAGCCATTGCTTAGCCCTCGATTCCGGTGATCTTGATTTCGGTGTAGTACTGACGGTGCCCCATCTGCTTCATGCTGTGCTTGCGACGACGGAACTTGATGATCCGGATCTTCTCGCCGCGGCCGTGGTCGACCACCTCGGCGGTCACCTTGCCGCCCTCGACAGTCGGGGCACCGACGCGCACGTCGTCGCCTTCGCCAACCATCAGAACCTGATCGATCTCGACCTTGGAGCCCTTCTCGGCCTCCAGCTTCTCAACGCGCAGAACGTCGCCTTCAGAGGCCCGATACTGCTTGCCGCCGGTTGAAAATACCGCGTACATGGATGAATCTCCGCAAGAACTCGCCAGTAAAGAGCGGGAATTCTACCGGAACGCCCCCGTTCCGTCAACGCAGTAGAAGCCCACCGGTGATTCCCGAAAATTTGGGGGTTTGCTTTGCGCTGATCACGCGCAGCGCGATATATTAGCAGGCTTGTCTTGCATTTACGGCATTGAGCAATGAAGTCGATCAGCGTCCGCGGCGCGCGCACCCACAACCTGGCCAATATCGATGTCGAGCTCCCCCGCGACCGGCTGATCGTGTTCACCGGCCTGTCGGGTTCGGGCAAGTCCTCGCTCGCCTTCGACACGATCTATGCCGAGGGCCAGCGGCGCTACGTCGAGTCGCTGTCGGCCTATGCCCGGCAGTTCCTGTCGATGATGGAAAAGCCCGACGTCGACAGTATCGAAGGGCTCTCGCCGGCGATCTCGATCGAGCAGAAGGCGGCCAGCCACAACCCGCGCTCGACCGTCGGCACGGTCACCGAGATCCACGACTACCTGCGCCTGATGTACGCGCGCGTCGGCACCCCGCGCTGCCCGGACCATGGCGAGGAGCTCGACGCCCAGACCGTCTCGGAAATGGTCGACACCGTGCTCAACCTGCCCGAGGGCAGCAAGCTGATGCTGCTCGCGCCCATCGTGCGCAATCGCAAGGGCGAACACGTGCAGGTATTGCAGGAATTGCGCGCCCAGGGCTTCGTGCGTGCCCGCGTCAACGGCGAGGTGATCGATCTCGACGACGAGCTGCCGAAACTCGAACTCAGGAAGAAGCACACCATCGAGGCGGTGGTCGACCGCTTCCGCGTACGCGACGACCTGACCCAGCGCCTGGCCGAGAGCTTCGAGACCGCGCTGGCGCTGGCCGACAATCTGGCCATGGTGGCTCCGATGCCTGCTCCTGGCTCCGACCAGGAGGATAGCGACGGCGGCATCGAGGAGATGCTGTTCTCGGCCCGCTACGCCTGCCCGGTGTGCGACTACAGCCTGCCCGAGCTCGAGCCGCGCATGTTCTCCTTCAACAACCCCAACGGGGCCTGCGAGACCTGCGACGGCCTGGGGGTGAAACAGTACTTCGACCCCGATCGGGTGGTGGCCAACCGCGAACTGTCGCTGGCCGGTGGCGCCATCCGCGGCTGGGACCGGCGCAATGCCTACTACTTCCAGCTGATCCAATCGTTGGCCAAACACTACGGCTTCGACATCGAAACGCCCTTTGGCGAGCTGTCGGAGAAACTGCAGCAGATCATCCTTTTCGGTAGCGGCGACGAGAAGATCGCCTTCCGCTACCTGTCCGAGCGCGGCACGCAGACGCGCAAGCATCCCTTCGTGGGCATCATCCCCAACCTGGAAAAGCGCTACCGCGAAACCGACTCGCGCATCGTGCGCGAAGAGCTGTCGCGCTACATTTCGACGCGCGCCTGCCCGGAGTGCCACGGCCAGCGCCTGGGGCGCGCGGCCCGCCACGTCTACATCGCAGACAAGTCGCTGCCGGACGTCTCGAGCTGGTCGGTGGAACGATGCCTGGACTTCTTCAACAAGGTCGAACTGGCCGGCTGGCGTGGCGAGATCGCCGGGCGGATCCTGAAAGAGGTCCGCGAGCGCCTGCTGTTCCTGGTCAACGTCGGCCTGGACTACCTGACGCTGGACCGGCAAGCCGACACGCTCTCGGGCGGCGAGGCCCAGCGCATCCGCCTCGCCAGCCAGATCGGCGCCGGCCTGGTGGGCGTGATGTACGTGCTCGACGAACCCTCCATCGGCCTGCACCAGCGCGACAACGCCCGCTTGCTCGAGACCCTGTTCCGCCTGCGCGACCTGGGCAACACGGTGATCGTGGTCGAGCACGACGAAGAGGCCATCCGCTCAGCCGACCAGGTGGTCGACATCGGGCCCGGCCCCGGCGTGCATGGCGGCCGGATCGTCTACAACGGCACGCCCGAGGGCCTGGTCGATTGCACCGAATCGCTCACCGGCGATTATCTGTCCGGCCGCCGGGAAATCGCGATTCCGAAGAAGCGTCACAAACCTGACCGCGAGCGCCTGCTCAGGCTGGAGGGTGCCACCGGCAACAACCTCAAGTCGGTCGACCTGGAATTGCCCGTCGGGCGTTTCGTGTGCGTGACCGGGGTATCCGGCTCGGGCAAGTCAACGCTGATCAACGACACGCTCTACAAACTGCTCGCGCGCGAACTCAACGGCGCCTCGGAGACGCCTTCGCCGCATACCGGCCATTCCGGGCTTGAACTCTACGACAAGGTAGTCGACATTGACCAGAGCCCGATCGGACGCACGCCGCGCTCCAATCCGGCTACCTATACCGGCATGTTCACGCCCATCCGGGAACTGTTCGCCGGCACGCAGGAAGCCCGTGCGCGCGGCTACAAACCGGGGCGTTTTTCCTTCAACGTCAAGGGCGGTCGCTGCGAGGCCTGCCAGGGCGACGGCGTGATCCGCGTGGAGATGCACTTCCTGCCGGATATCTTCGTGCCCTGCGACGTTTGCGGCGGCAAACGCTACAACCGCGAGACCCTGTCGGTGACCTACAAGGGCAAGAGCATTCGCGAGGTGCTGGAGATGACCGTCGAGGATGCGCTCGAGTTTTTCGAGCCGGTTCCGGCCATCGCGCGCAAGCTCAGGACGCTGATGGACGTGGGCCTGAGCTACATCACGCTCGGCCAGAGCGCGACCACGCTGTCCGGCGGCGAGGCCCAGCGCATCAAGCTGGCGCGCGAACTGTCCAAGCGCGATACCGGCAACACGCTCTACATCCTCGATGAGCCGACCACGGGCCTGCACTTCCACGACATCAAGCACCTGCTCGAGGTCCTGCACCGCCTGCGAGACGAAGGCAACACGGTGGTCGTGATCGAACACAACCTGGACGTCATCAAGACCGCCGACTGGATCATCGACCTGGGTCCCGAAGGCGGCGAGCGCGGCGGGCAGATCATCGCCACGGGAACCCCCGAGGAAATCGCCCGCACCGACGGTTCGTGGACCGGGGAGTATCTGGCCGACATGCTGGGCATCAAGAGGAAGAAAACGGCCTGACGGCCGATTTGTTGGCTGGTTAGCTTGTTTGCTGGTTGGCTGGTTCGGCAACTGGAACTATTGGTGGGCGGCTGCGCCGCGAAAGCTGGGGTCACGCACCGAAAGCCAGTTTCCTCCATTGGTTTCGCGGCGTAGCCGCCCCGCAAATCCAGGGGGAACCGAACCAGCAAACAAGCAAACAAGCAAACCAGCCAACAAAACACACACCGCTAGCCCCGGCGCTACAATCCCTCGAACATTCCACCGGAAGCCACCGAATGTCCAAATTCACCATAACCCTCCCCGTCCGCTGGGGCGACATGGACAGCTTTGGCCACGTCAGCAACGTGGTCTACCTGCGCTATATCGAGGATTGCCGGGCGCAGTGGATGGAATCGGTGCCCAGTCACTGGCAGGAAGGCGAAACCGGGCCGGTGGTGGCCAATATCAGCATCAACTTCCGGCGACCGATGTACTGGCCCGGGGAAGTCGAAGTCACGCTCGAGCCCCAGTCGCCGGGGCGCTCGTCAATCAAGCTGGAGCACGTAATTCGATCGATTCCGGAAGGCGACGGCGAGGCGACCGTCTACGCCGACGCAACCTGCACGCTGGTGTGGATCGACAAGAAGAAGGGCGAACCGGTCCCTTTGCCGGCCTGCATCCGCGAGCTGGGCCACTAAAACCTCCGGAAAACTACTGCGCGAGCGTCTGACGGCGTCCGGCGGTGCTCGGAATCCTCATGTATTCGCACATACACTGCGGTTCCTGCGCTCCGGCGGCCACCGTCAGCCGCCCGCTCGCTACGTTTTCCAGAGGTTTTAGACAAATCCCTACGGGGACACTACTCTCAACTGAATTCGAGGCCGAGTTTCACGACCTCGTCATCGATATCGTCCATCCATCGGATTTCAGCCGCCTGCAGCCCCAGATTGGCCACTTGAACCACGCAGCGCGCGCCCTTTTGCACAGACCGAATCGGGCCTCGGGTAAGCACCACGACGCGCAAGCCGCCGCGCGATTCCTCGCACACCAGACCGGCAGTTTCGGGCTCGAAGACTTCCTCACTGGGGATGGTGTTCGAAAACTGCAGAAGAACGACTTCGGTCTCGTCCGGCGGGTAGCGCAGATAGCGCCTGCGGTCATCGATTTGAGCCTGAGCCATGACACACCTCCAGATGTGAAAGCTTCGGCAAAATGCCAAAGCCGTCACAAATCAGCATAGCCCCCGCGGCCCGCGGAGGCAATCACGGCCCATTCATTTCTTGAGGCGCTCGACCAGTTTCTTCAGCGTCGCCTGCGTCTGCTCGTCGAACCAGCCGGCCACGAAGGCATCGATATCCAGTGCGTCGCGGTCGTCGAACAGTGCGCCCAGTTCTGCCCGGCACAGCTGGCGGGTGGCCGACATGGAGTGCTGTGGCAACTTGAGCAGCCCACGGCACCAGGCGACGGAGCGCTCGACCACCTCGGCTGCCGGCGCCAGGTCGTCAACCATGCCCAGCTCCAGCGCGTCGGCCGCGGGAATCATTTCGCCGGCGACCAAGTGGCGCTCGGCCGGATACGGACCGATCAGGCGCACGAGGGCACGATGGATGGCCGGCGGCACGACCAGGCCGACCTGGACCTCGTTGAGACCGAGACGGAAATCGCCCTCGGCCTGAATCCGATAGTCGGCGAACAGGGCAATGACGGTGCCGCCGGCGGGGCTGTGCCCGGTCAGGGCGGTCACGATCGGCACGGGGCTGCGAGCGATGCGTTCGAGCAACCCGAAAAGCGCCCGCCAGAACTCGCGCATGCCTTGCTCGTCAAGGGTGAGCAGTTCGGGTACGTCCAGACCGGCGGAGAACAGGCCCTCGCGCCCCGAGATGACCAGGGCACGGGCGCCGTCTTCGGTGGCCTTCTGGATGGCGCCGTCGAGCTCGGCAACCAGCGCGGGGTTGAGCGCGTTGACCGGCGGGCGGTCGAGCTTGAGTTCGACGATGTCATCGCCGTGGTCGATGTGCTTCAGCATGGCTCTTGCTTCCTTGGATCGGTGGCAGCCCAAGAGTTTACCGCCCCGCCGGAGTCGATGGGCAACCGACCGGGCAGCGCTTCCTCAAGGCCGATCCGGGATCGCCTTTGGGTATGATGAATCCTCGAGTCCACGGGGAGACAAGGCGTGTTCGAATCGGAGCCGACCAGTACGGCATTGGCACTGACCGCAGCCGGGTTGCTGCTGGTCCTGAGCGTGCTGTTCAGCCGGCCCTCGGAGCGCATCGGCATCCCGGTGGTGCTGGTCTTCCTGCTAATCGGTCTCGTGGTCGGCTCGCGCTTCGGCCACGACCTGATCGATTTCGACCTGGCCTTCCGCATCGGCACCATGGGCCTGGTCCTCATCCTGTTCGACGGCGGCCTGAACACACCCTTCCGCCAGGTCCGGGAACACTTGCTACCTGCATCCCTGCTGGCCACCCTGGCCGTGGTCGGCACAGCCTTCCTGGTCGCCCTGACGGCCTGGCTGCTGGGCCTGGACTGGATGATGGCTCTTTTGCTGGGCGCCATCGTTTCCTCGACCGATGCGGCCGCAGTTTTCTCCGCTTTGCGCGGCTCGGGTGTGCAGCTGCGCCGACGGGTCGGTGCCACCCTGGAGCTGGAGTCCGGTCTCAACGACCCCATGGCGGTGATCCTGACACTGACCCTGACCGCTCAGCTGATCGGCGGCGGCCCATTCAGCTGGCCGGACTTTCTCGGCCACGTGACCATTCAGCTTGCCGTCGGCCTGGGTGCCGGGCTGGCAATGGGATGGCTGGGCTCGCAGATGCTCGCACGCATCCGGGTGCCGGCCGCCGGCCTCTACCCGGCGCTGACGCTGGCGCTGGCCATGCTCGCCTTCGGTATTCCAACGCTGTTCATGGGCTCGGGCTTCCTGGCGGTCTACATCACTGCCATGATGTTGGGCAATCAGCGCCTGCCCTACCGCTCGGGCATCCTGCGCGTACACGACGCCCTGGCCTGGCTGGCGCAGATTTCGATGTTCCTGGTGCTGGGGCTGCTTGCCGTGCCGCAGATCCTCGTGTCGTTCGGCTGGCGCGGCCTGCTGGTGGCCCTGGCACTGGCGCTTGTCGCCCGCCCGCTGGCGGTAACGCTGTGCCTGCTGCCGTTTCGCTACAGCGCGCGCGAGACCGCCTTCATTTCCTGGGTCGGGCTGCGCGGCGCAGTGCCCATTCTGCTGGCCACCTATCCGGTCATGGCCGGCGTCGAGAACGCGATGACGCTTTTCCACCTGGTGTTCTTCGTGGTGGTGGTCAACGCCTTGATTCCGGGCGCCACGGTGCGCTGGGCCGTGTCGCTCTTCGGCGTCGAGCGCGGCGGTGTGCAGCGCCCTGCGCCGGTGCTGGAAATCAACGCCATTGACAGCCTGCCGGTTCAGATCATCTCGTTCAACCTGCACCCGGCCGCCCTGGTGACCGGGCAACCGGCCCGCATGCTGCCGTTGCCGGCCGGCGCCGACATCCTGCTGGTGGTGCGCGAAAAACAGGCGCTGCCGGTCACGCCCGACACCGTGCTGCAGGCCGGCGATCATGTACACGTCATGGTGCGGCCGGAGGACAAGCACGCTGTGGAGCTGATGTTCGGGCTCCGCGAGGACGACTGAGGGGGCTCTGAAAACTACTGCGCGTGCGCCTGGCGGCGTCCGGCAGCGTAGGCAGCGGAGCCTTGGCGGCTTTCCGCAGGAAAGAAGCCGAGTCGGAGTGCCGTCAAACGCGTACTCGGGATCCTCATGTATTTACACATACACGCGCGACGGCTCCAATCCGGCGCTACTTGCGCTCCGCGCAAAGCGCACCGGATATTTCGCCTGCGCTCCGGTCCCTGCGTTCCGGCGGCCACCGTCAGGCACTCGCTCGCTACGTTTTCAGAGCCCCCTCCCCCTTCAAGAAATTCGAGACCCGCTTCAATTCTGGGCGGTCATCTTCAAGTGGAACTGGTGAAGGATGGCGGCGGTGGCACCCCAGATCATCCACTTTGGGTGGGCGATGGTAATCAGGTCGTGGCTGTGGCCGCCGCGGGTGACCTGGTGGTGCCGGTAGCTTTCGGGATCGAGCACGGTCGTCATGGGCAGCGTGAAAATGGTGTCGACCTCTCGCGGGCAAGCCCGCATGTCGGGCGAACCGGCGATGGAGGCAACCACCGGCACGATGCGGTAGCCGGTGATCGTGTCGAAGCGGTCGAGCAGACCGTGGACGGACACCATGCCGGCGTCGATACCAATCTCCTCGCTCGTCTCGCGCAGCGCGGTTCCCAGCGGAAAGGACTCGCTTGATTCGCGCCGCCCGCCCGGTAGCGCCACCTGGCCGGCATGAAGCGCCATACGGCGACTGCGGACCGTCAGGACAATCGCGGGCTCGGGTTCGTACACAATCGGGAGAAGAACGGCCGCGGGCCTGGGGCTCCAGCGGTCGTGGAGGGGGCGGAAGCCGCCCAGGGGAAGACGCTCGTGGGGCGTATCGGGAGAGTGGAGCCGCGCCGCCAGCTCGTCGAGCTGGAGCGCGGCTTCAGCCTTCATCGAACAACCGGTCCGCCCGGGCAGGCAGGGCCTGCATGATCTCCCGGCGCTGTTCGGGCGTATAGCCCAGCCATCCGGCGATCTCCGTGGCGGAACGGAAACAACCCGCGCACAAGTCACCGGGACCCAGGGTGCAGGTCCCGATGCAGGGCGACTCCACTTCGGGAATCGGTCGTGCCGGGTCGCTCATTGAACCCGCTTACTGGCCGGGGGCCTGCGTCTGGCCTTCGTAGTCTTCCGGTTCGCCGATCTGCTCGAGCTTGATGTCGAACTTGAGCGCTTCGTTCGGACCGATGATCGGCGGATCGCCGCGAACACCGAAGGCCAGTTCGGGCGGCAGGAACACCTGCCATTCGGCACCCTCGCGCATCAATGGCAGCACTTCCTGCCAGCCCTCGATGACCGAGTTCACCTGGAAGACCGCGGGTACGCCGCGACGGAACGAGCTGTCGAATTCGCGGCCGCTGATCTTGGATCCACGATAGTGCACCGTCACGGTGTCATCCAGGCTGGGCCGCTCGCCGTCGCCTTCGACGATCACGCGGTACTGGACGCCGCTGGGCAGGGCCGTGATACCGCTCCTGTCCCGATTCTCGGCCAGGAACTCCTCGGCCTTGACCTTGTTCTCTTCGGCCAGGGCTTCGAAGGCCTCCATGCGCTCCTGGCGCAGCCTTTCCTGAAGCTCGGTCATGCGATCACGCATGATGTCCATTTCTACCGCCGGTTCCTGCTGGTTGTAAGCGTCGCGAACCGCCTGCAGGACGGCGTCGAGATCCACGTCGATTTCGTAGCTGTTGAGCTCGGAACCGAACTCGTAGCCGATGGAATAGCCGAGCTGTCCCTGTTCACTTTCCAGGTCCTGGGCTGCGGCCGGCGCGGCCAGAATCAGGGCCAGGGCCGCTGCTAGAAAACACTTCTGCATGTTGCCTCCGTTGAAGGGAAGTCGTTTGAAAGCGGGAATTACGAAAGCCGGCATTGTACCCGACCACTTCACTGCTGACCACGGCCACCGGAATAAACCGGAGTGGCAACCGTGAAGTCCACTGTGCGCCTGAATGGACCGCTCAAACCCGACAATGGTTCCGACTGGAAAGTTGGTTAATTTCACCAGTTACTGTGCTAATTTCACCATTCACTCCAGATTGCCTGCGCGCAAATCCTTGATTTTTAATGCAGAGTGGCTTTGGCACGGCGTTTGCTTATAACCGTGCAGACAATCAACCACCGCACAGGAGTCACGCACATGGGTATCTTTTCCCGCATGGGCGACATCATCAACGCCAATCTCAACTCCGCCCTCGAAAAGGCGGAAGATCCCGAAAAGATGATCCGCCTGATGATCCAGGAAATGGAAGACACTCTGGTCGAGATCAGGTCGGCCACGGCCAAATGCATCGCCGAGAAGAAGGAACGCACCCGCCTGCTCAAGCGCCTGGAACAGCAGCAGATCGAATGGGAACGCAAGGCCGAACTGGCCCTCGAGAAAGACCGCGAGGACCTGGCCCGTGCCGCACTGGCCGAAAAAACAGCCCTGGCCGACCGTATCAGTTACCTGAAGGAAGAGCTCGAGCACTACGAGGATCAACTGGCCAAGTACGACGAGGACATCGGCAAGCTGCAGGCCAAGCTGACCGACGCTCGCAATCGCCAGCGCAGCCTGGTCATGCGCCACCGCTCGGCCAATCACCACCTCAAGACGAAGAAGCATGTCTACAACGAAAAGGTCGACGAGATGCTCTACCGCTTCGACGCTGCCGAGGAACGCATTGAGCACATCGAATCGGAAGCCGAGGCGCTGGACATGGGCCGCAAGGGTCGAACGCTGAACTCGGAATTCGAGGAGCTCGAGCGCGACGAGCGCGTCGAAGAAGCCCTCAATGAGCTCAAGTCTCGCCGCAACAAGGAGTAAGCCGAAATGCTCGACTTGATGGGGCTTATCTTCGTGCCGATCGTCCTCTTCCTGGTTATCGTGGCGCCGATCTGGCTGATCTTGCACTACGCCACCCGCAACTCGGCCAACCGGCGCCTCAACAGCAAGGACGAAGCGTTGATGGAGGAGTTGCACGAGAGCGCTCGGAAGATGGAGGAACGCATCCATACCCTCGAACGCATCCTCGATGCCGATAGCCCGAACTGGAGAAGCCGCACATGAAACACGGACAGCTCGAATACGAACGACCCAGACGCAATCGCCTGTACCGCAACAAGGAGCGAAGCATCCTGGGTGGCGTGTGCGCCGGCATCGCCGACTGGGCCGGCTTCAACCTGACCGCACTGCGCGTCATCACCGTGCTGCTGGCCATTCCGTTTACCGCGGTCATGGTCATCGGCTATGTCGTGCTGTGGATCCTGGTGCCCAAGCGCCCGATCAATCTCTATCGCGACGAACGCGACGAGGCTTTCTGGCAGGAGGTGCGCAAAGGCCCGAAAGACGGCGTCAGCAGCCTCAACCATCGCTTTCGTGAACTCGACAAGAGACTGCAGCGCATGGAAGCCTGGCTGACCTCCAGCGAGTACCGCATCGACCGCGAGCTGCGCGACTGACCTGCTTGCCGCGGGCGCTGAAAGGGAACCGCCTTCATGCACCTACTGCTGACCATCGTCATCCTCCTGCTCATGATCCCGGCCGCCCTGGCCGGGATCGGCGAAGGACTGGTCGGCGCCATTGCAAACTCGGATTGTCTTTCCGGCGCCCTGCCCCACGCCAGCGCCCTACTGGCGGAATTGGCGCCAATCGTTCCGGCGTTAGCCCTCCTTCTAGCAGGGGTGGCCACATTGGCGGTTGCGACCTGGTTGATCGTGCGGGTAGTCGAGAGCGCCTAAAGCACCAAATCCGAAGCACCAAATCTCAAACAAATTCGAAATATCAATGCTCGAATGACAAAAACGGGCGGACAGCCGAGTCGCCCGTTGCTACCCCAACCGCACCGTCCTTGCCGAACCCAGAACCCTGAAAGCGACGCGAATTGTCGTCCCGGCCTCCGAGCCGGGACCTCGCACGCGTCGATTCGGCACGGCGCAGGACTCACTGCCACCTGCAGTGCGCGAGGCCCCGGATAAACCTGAACCCTCGCAAGGCGCTCGAAGCCCTTAAACTATCGGGCTCCAACCGAACCAAACCGGGAGCCCCACACCCATGCCTTTCGAGAATCTATTGATCGACGACCGCGGCGCGGTGCGCACGATCACCGTCAACCGCCCCGACAAACTCAATGCGCTCAACCGACACACGCTCGAGGAGCTTCACCGGGCGATGATCGAAGCGCACGGCGCCGAGGGCGTGCGCGTGATCGTCATCACCGGCAGTGGCGAAAAAGCCTTCGTGGCCGGCGCCGACATCGGCGAGATCCGCGAGCAGACCGCGGTACAAGCCCGCGCCTTCTCCGCCATGGGACAGAACCTCATGAGCCTGGTGCAAAGCTTCGACAAGCCGGTAATTGCAGCCATCAACGGTTTCGCACTGGGCGGCGGCATGGAACTGGCACTGGGGTGCCACCTGCGCATTGCCTCGACCAACGCCCGTCTGGGCCTGCCGGAGATCAAGCTCGGGATCATGCCTGGTTTCGGCGGCACGCAACGCCTGCTACGCCTGGTCGGAACCACCCGCGCGCTGGAAATGGCGCTCACCGGCGAGCCGATTGCGGCCGAACGAGCCGAGCAGCTAGGTATCGTCAACCGCGTGGTCGAGCCGGCTGAGCTGGATTCAGCCGTGAGCGAACTGGCGGGCCAACTGGCCCAGGCCGCCCCGGAAGCCGTAAGCGGCATCCTTCAGGCCGTCAACCAGGGCGCCGACACCGACCTTCAGACCGGACTGGCGCTGGAAACCGCCCGCTTCGCCCTTTGCTGCGCCACGGAGGACATGAAAGAAGGGACCAGCGCCTTCCTCGAAAAACGCACGCCGGAGTTTCAGGGAAAGTAGGCAATTTCGTTTTCTCGCAAAGTCGCAACGGCGCTAAGGTCGCAAAGGAAAGAATAAAAGAAAATTCATACCTTGCGTTCTTTGCGCCTTCGCGCCTTCGCGAGAAATTCTCTTTATTTCAGATAGCCAGTTTCGCCCTCGTAGTCCTTCTCGCCCGCAGTGATGCGCACATCGAGGCGGTTTTCCGGTACCGGTAACGGACAGGTGGAAAACTCGGTGAAGGTACACGGCGGATTGTAGGCGCGGTTGAAGTCCAGAACCGTGCGGTCGTTTTCGTCAGGCATGGGCGCATAAAGCATGCGTCCCGCGCCGTAGGTCTCGCGGCCGGTGGTGCGGTCGGCGATCACGAAGAACAATTCTTCGTCGTCAGCCGCAGCCTGGGCTTCCAGGCGGTAGGTCTTGCCTTCGTATTCGAACACCGCCGTGCCCAGGTTGGGTTCCTGCGTGACGTCACCCAGCACACTGCCGACCGGCATGGTCGTGCCCGGCGGGTGATACTCGAGATGCGCCTCGACACGCCAGTCGGGATCGAAGGGAAAGTAGTCGAGGCCCTTGAACCCGGTGCGGGCTTCCGCGCGCGGCCAGCGCGTGCGCACGGCCAGGCGGTCGTTACGCTGGATGATCTGGAAACGAACATCCTCGGCCTGCACCCACACCGGCTCGTCACGCGCGGACTGCACGAGCATTCCGGCCACGCCGGCGCGCCCGTCGACCAGCACCTCATCGGAAGCCGGCTCGAAGCGCGCACGCGTGCCCTCGACGATCAACTCGCCCCAGTAACCCGGACCCGCCGGCATGGTGATGTCGGCATCCTCGCCTGCGCCGATACGCCAGCGACCGTCATCGACGAAGTCCAGACCCACCAGGCTCAGCCATCCGTAAGGTTCGGTCAGCCGGTCACGACGGCGCTGCCGCCAGTCAATCGCTTCGGCCCGCCATTCCGTCACCTCAGCATCCGATCGGGATTCCTCTTCCGGCGCTTCCGGCTTGGGTTCATTAACGGCACAAGCAGCGAGCAGAAGCGCGCCAGCGAAGACGCCCATTACCCCGGCAATTTCTGAATACATTCGACGAAACTGGCTCATTGGTTTCACACCCTGCTTGATTGAGGAGCCCTGAAAGAACCACCCCATACATTTCGAACATTCGAACTTTGGTCATTCGAATTTGTTTGATATTTGGTGCCTGGAATTCGGAGATTTCAAAAACCTCTGGAAAACGTAGCGAGCGGGTGGCTGACGGTGGCCGCCGGAGCGCAGGAACCGCAGCGCAGGTGGAAGTCCGGTGCGGTTTGCGCGTAGCGCAAGGAGCGCCGGACTGGAGCCGTTGCGCGTGTATGTGTGAATACATGAGGATTCCGAGCACCGCCGGACGCCGTCAGGCGCACGCGCAGTAGTTTTCCAGTGGTTTTTCAAGTTCGTCCATAGACATCTTCCAACCGCTCAATATCATCTTCACCAAAGTAGCTTCCGGTCTGGACTTCGATGATATGCACATCATCGGTACCGGGGTTTTCAAGGCGATGAAGATTGCCGACCGGAATCTCGACCGTCTCGTTGGCGCCGTAGATGCGCTCCTCGTCACCAACCCGCACCTTCGCCTGCCCGGACACGACCGTCCAGTGCTCGCTGCGATGCTGGTGGCGCTGAAGCGACAGGATGCCGCCGGGCTTGACCACCAGGCGCTTGACCTTGCAGTCCTCGGCGTCTTCGAGCACCGTGAAACTGCCCCAGGGACGATGCACAGTGCGGTGAAAGACGGCCAGCTGGTCGTCATTGCGGGTCAGTTCCTCCACCACGGCCTTGACTTCCTGGGCGCGGTCCCGGCTGGCGACGAGCACGGCATCGCCGGTGTCGACGATGAGCAGGTTGTCCACGCCGACGGCGGCCACCAGGCGTTTTTCGCCCTGCACGAAGGTGTTGCGGGCGTCGACCAGGACGGCTTCGCCCTGCACGCGATTGCCCAGCGCATCGGTTTCGTAGAGATCGCTGATGGCCTGCCAGGAACCGATATCGCTCCAGCCGCAGTTAACGGGTACCACCGCGCGGTGCGCGGCTTTTTCCATCACGGCGAAGTCGATCGAGTCGGCACGCACCTGCGTAAAACGCTCCGCATCGAGTTCGACCGGAGAGGCGTCGGGATCAGTCTCCGCCCAGGTGGCCCGTACCTGCTCGAGGATATCGCCGGCATGTTCTTCGAGCGCGGCCAGAATCGCATCGACACGAAAGCAGAACATGCCGGCATTCCACAGGTACTCGCCCGATTCGAAATAACGACGCGCGGTGTCCTGGTCGGGCTTTTCGACAAAGGCACGAATCTTTCGACCGTGTTCGCCGATGGTCTCGCCGGAGCGGATGTAGCCGTAGCCGGTTTCGGCGTGCGTGGGCGTCACTCCGAGACAGGTCAGCCAGCCTTCCTCGGCCAGGGCGTCGGCATGAGCGACGGCCTCGGAGAAGGCATCCAGGTCGCGAATCAGATGATCGGCCGGCATCACCAGCAGGCGGGTTTCCGGACCGTAGGCATGCTCGGCCCACAGCGCAGCTGCAGCGATAGCCGGCGCGGTATTGCGGCCCTCGGGCTCGAGCAGGAAGCGATGATCGGATGAATCATCGACGGACAGGTATTCGTCGCGGGTCAGGAAGTAATAATCGCGCCCGGTCACGGTCAGTGTGACCGGCGCATCTCCAACCGCCAACGCCCGACGAATGGTGCTGGCGGCCAGGGTCTGACCATCGGCCAGGCGCATGAACGGCTTTGGGTGCGCCTTGCGCGACACCGGCCACAGGCGGGTGCCGGCGCCGCCGGACATGATCACGGGTATCAGCATGGGGCCTTGCTCCATCGGTCCAGGCACTCGGTCAGTGCCTGCTCGCAGGAGGGCAGCCTCTGACCGGTGAGTTGTTCATAGCGCGAGCCATCGAGTACCGACCAGGCCGGCCGACGCGCTTTTTGCGGCCACTGGTCGCTGCCGATCGGTTCAACGCCGACAATGTCCGGAATGATGCCACGCTCGGCAGCCAGTTGCACAGCCCGCTCGGCCAGGGCGTGCCAGGTCATGGCACCCTGACCGCTCACGTGCAGCAACTCCGGCCGGTCGACACGCTGGCCGAGCGACAGCAACTGGCGCGTCGCCTGTGCCAGCGTGCCGGCCCAGGTGGGCGAACCGGTCTGGTCGGCCACGACTTTCAGATCCTGCCCGTCACCGGCGCGCTTGAGGATGGCGGAGACGAAATTGCCCGGCAGCGCGCTGTAGACCCAGGCCGTGCGCAGCACCAGGGCCCGGCAGCCGCTGATCGCGATCGCCTGTTCGCCGGCCAGCTTGGTGCGGCCGTAGGCCGATTCCGGCGCCACGGGGTCATCCTCGCGCCACGGGCGTCCGGGCTCGCCGCTGAAGACGTAGTCAGTCGAGTAGTGCACAAGCAAGGCGTCGTGGCCGCGGCACCAGCCGGCCAGCGCCGCGGGTAGATCGTGGTTGAGGCGAAAGGCCTCCGATTCATGCGCTTCGGCGTCGTCCACCGCGGTCCAGGCGGCGGCGTTGACGATGACGTCCGGCCGCACCCGGTCCAGCAGCGCCGGGACGGATTCGATATCCGACAAATCCAGGGTGTGGTCGGCCCCGCTGCGGGCACAGGTCACCATGCCGTCGATTTCGGCACGCAGGTGCCGTCCGAGCTGACCATTGGCGCCCAGCAGCAGCGTGGTCATGACGGGAGGCGATCGGCGGACAGTTCCGCCAGGCGCGGCGCGGATTGGTCCTTGTCCGACAGGCCCGCCGGATCCAGCGGCCACTCGACCGCGATGTCCGGATCGTCCCAGGCAATCGACGCGTCATATTCGCCCCGATACGGACGGGTGCAGAGATAGTTGAACGTGGCCGAATCGCTCAGAACCTGGAAACCGTGCGCGAAGCCCTCGGGAATCCACAGCTGCTGATGGCTCTCGGCGTCGAGTTCGAGGGCCGTCCAGCGTCCGAAGTGGCTCGAGCCGGGGCGGATATCGACGGCCACGTCGAATACACGCCCGCTCGAAACCCAGACCAGCTTGCCCTGCGGCTCGGGCCACTGGTAATGCAGGCCGCGCAACACGCCGCGACCGGATTGCGAGCAGTTGGCCTGGACGAAAGCCGGGCCGATACCGTGTTCACGGTAGCGCTCCTCACGCCAGGTCTCGAGAAACCAGCCGCGCTCATCACCGAATACGCGCGGTTCGACGAGCTTCACGCCGGGAAGGTCGGTTTCGCTGACTTTCATGAGAAGTCGACTGTTCGGGCGATCATGCGCAGGTAATCGCCGTAACCGCTCTTGGTCAGCGGCTCGGCCAGGGCCAGCAACTGCTCGGTGGTGATCCAACCGTGGCGGAAGGCGATTTCCTCGGGACAGGCCACCCGCAGACCCTGTCGCGACTCCAGGGTTTCGATGTAGCTTGCCGCCTGCTGCAGCGAAGCGTGCGTGCCGGTATCGAGCCAGGCATAGCCGCGGCCCATGCGCTCGACGGTGAGATCACCGGCCTCGAGGTAGCGCCGGTTGAGATCGGTGATTTCCAGCTCACCGCGCTCCGACGGCGCCAGGTCGGCGGCGTAATCGCAGACGCGTTCGTCGTAGAAATACAGACCGGTCACCGCGTAATTCGACTTGGGTTGCTCGGGCTTTTCCTCCAGCGAGAGCACCCGGCCGTCGGCATCCATCTCGGCCACGCCGTAGCGTTCCGGATCGCTGACCCAGTAGCCGAACACGGTGGCGCCGTGCTCGCGGGAATTCGCGCGCTCGAGCAGCTCGCGCAAACCGCCGCCGTGGAAGATGTTATCGCCCAGGATCAGGCAGGAAGGATGGCCATCGACAAAGTCGCGTCCGATGATGAAGGCATCAGCCAGCCCGCGGGGCTCGTCCTGCACGGCGTAGGAAAGCTCGATTCCCCACTGGCTGCCGTCGCCGAGCAGCCGCTTGAACAGGGCCTGCTCGTGCGGCGTAGTGATCATCAGGATTTCGCGAATACCCGCCTGCATCATGGTCGAGAGCGGGTAATAGACCATTGGCTTGTCGTAGACCGGCAGCAGTTGCTTGCTGATCACCTGCGTAAGCGGGTAGAGCCGCGTGCCGGAGCCGCCGGCCAGAATGATGCCTTTCCTGTTCATGGAGTCATTGTCCCGAAAAATCTAAAAACACTAAAACCTAATTGTCCACAGATGAACACAGATGAACACAGATAAAAAAATAAAAACTCAATTTACTAGGCGTTTTACCTGAACTTTGGGACTGCCGAAATTGACGAGCAAACCGACATCGAGTCCGGTTGCTTTCAAATAATTCAAAACCTGCGCCTGATGTTGCCCGGTCAATTCCCTGAGAGCCTTGATTTCTACGACCAATCGCTTCTCAACGAGGAAATCGGGTTGATATCTGCCCACCAGGGTACCTTTGTACTGCACGTCGACTTGTACTTGTCGTTGGTGATCAATGCCCTGGTTGACCAGTTCCACCGACAAGGCGTTTTCGTAGACGCTTTCCAGAAATCCTGCTCCTAAAGTGTTGCCCACCTCATAGCAACAACCAATGACCTTCTCCGATACATCTGACAAAAGATGTTTTTCTTTATCTGTGTCCATCTGTGTTCATCTGTGGACAATATTTCTTTTCTTTTTTCAGCCCTTCAGCCGCGACACGCCTAGCCGTTCGGAGCGGTAGCGACCGTCGCGGATGCGTTGCCACCAGTCGCGGTTTTCGAGGTACCAGTCGACGGTCTTCGCCAGGCCTTCGGCGAAGTCGAGCGACGGTTCCCAGCCGAGTTCTTCGCGGATGCGGGTCGCGTCGATGGCGTAGCGGCGGTCGTGGCCGGGGCGGTCGGTGACGTATTCGATCAATTCACGCCGGGGGCGATCGCCCGGCACGCGCTCGTCGAGCAGGTCGCACAGGAGATGGACCACGTCTAGGTTGGCCATCTCGGCGTTGCCGCCGACGTTGTAGACCCGGCCCGGCTCGCCGGCTTCGAGCACGCGCTCGATCGCACGACAGTGATCGGTGACGAAAAGCCAGTCCCGGCGCTGCTGGCCATCACCGTAGACAGGCAGTTTCTCGCCCTCGAGAGCATTGATCAGCATCAGCGGAATCAGCTTCTCGGGAAACTGCAACGGGCCGTAGTTATTCGAGCAGTTGGTGATCATCACCGGCAGGCCGTAGGTGCGATGCCAGGCTCGGGCGAGATGATCGGCCGCGGCCTTTGAAGCGGCATACGGCGAGTTGGGGGCGTAGCGATGCGTCTCGGTGAACCCCGGCTCGCCGGGTCCGAGCGTGCCATAGACTTCGTCGGTCGAGACATGCACGAAGCGAAAGTGACTCGCCCCGCCCTGCCAGTATTCAAGCGCGGCATCGAGCAAAGTCTGGGTGCCGGTGACGTTGGTATGGATGAACGCACCCGGGTCGTCAATGGAACGATCCACGTGGCTCTCGGCAGCGAAGTGGACGATGGCGTCGGGCCGGTGTTCTTCCAGCAGCCGGCGTACCAGCGGGCCGTCGCAGATATCGCCCTCGACGAACACGTGCCGCTCATCCGGCAGGCCGTCGAGCGATTCGCGGTTTCCGGCATAGGTGAGCAGGTCCAGGTTGACCACCCGCACGTCGCCCGAGGCGAGCACATGGTGGACGAAGTTGGACCCGATAAAACCGGCACCGCCGGTCACTAGAATGGTTTTCATTTGAAAATCAAAACCTTTGAAACGCTAAGACGCAAAGACGCAAAGAGACAACAAATCAATGCAAACGGCTTTGCCTTTCTGAAGCCACAAGTCTCTGCAGACTCGTGGTGACATCAGGAAACCGCAACCATTTCACTTTCTTTGCGCCTTCGCGTCTTTGCGTTTTCAAGATTTTTGCCGGACCCAACCGAGGCCGCCACGCGCAAATCGTGGCCCCGGAATCCGGAATCGGCATCGTTCAGAACGGAATATCGTCTTCCAGGCCGCCGCTGTTGTCGCTGGGCGGGCCGTCGTAGTTCTGCTGGGACTGGTTGTTGTCGTCGAACGGCGCGCTGCCGCCACGGCTGTCGAGCATCTGCATTTCGTTGGCGACGATTTCGGTGGTCCAGCGGTCCTGGCCGTCCTGTCCCTGCCACTTGCGCGTCTGGATACGGCCTTCGATGTAGACCTTGGAGCCCTTGCGCAGGTACTCACCGGCAATCTCGCCGAGCTTGCCGAACATCACCACCCGGTGCCACTCGGTACGCTCCTGCTGCTCGCCGGTCTGCTTGTCGCGCCAGCTCTCTGAAGTGGCAATGCGGATGTTGGTCACTGCGTTGCCGCCGGCCGTATGCCGGGTTTCGGGATCGGCGCCGAGGTTGCCGATCAGGATCGCCTTGTTGATTCCACGGGCCATGACGCGGGCCTCTCCTTTTCAAGCGTTTGAGAATGCGCAAAAGTCTAGCACGGGCGGGGCCGTTCAGCCTGATAAAACCGAGTGCCCCGGCGTAGGACATCGACCCGTATAATTGTCGGCCATGAACGATTTCCCCTCGCCCACGGCGCCGGCCGGCCTGGATGACATTCTCGAGCTGACGCGGGCCGACCGCCGGGCGGTCGACCACCTGATTGCCGACCGGCTGGCCTCCGATGTCGTGCTGGTCAATCAGATCAGCCGGCACATCATCAGCGGTGGCGGCAAGCGCATGCGGCCGCTGGTACACCTGCTCTGCGCCCGGGCGGCAGGCTATGAAGGCCGCGATCACCTCAAGCTGGCCGCCATCATCGAGTTCATCCACACCTCGACCCTGCTCCACGACGACGTGGTCGACGAGTCCTCCCGCCGGCGCGGGCAGGTCACGGCCCATCGTCTCTGGGGCAATGCCGCCTCCGTCCTGGTCGGCGATTTCCTGTACTCGCGCAGCTTCCAGCTGATGGTGGAGCTCGACCGGATGCGTATCATGAACATCCTGGCCGACACCACCAACACGATTGCCGAAGGCGAGGTCCTGCAGCTGATGCAGATGGGCAACCCCGATCTCGGCGTCGAAGATTACTATCAGGTCATCTCCGACAAGACGGCCTGCCTGTTCGCGGCCAGCGCCCGTCTGGGCGGCGTCCTGGGCGAGATGGACGACGGGGCCTGCGAACGCCTGGCCGAATACGGCCTCTACCTGGGCCAGGCCTTCCAGATCGTCGACGACGTGCTCGACTACCGCGGGACCGGCGATAACCTGGGCAAGAACGCCGGCGACGACCTTGCCGAGGGCAAGGTTACCCTGCCGCTGATTCTCACCCTGCAGTCCGCGGACGATGAAGAGCGGAAGCTGATCCGAGAGATCGTCGAGGCGGGCGGCAGCGACCGAATCACCGATGTACGCCAAGCCATGGAGCGAACCGGCGCCCTCGATCTCGCGATGTCCCAGGCCGAAGGGCTGTCGCGAAAAGCGACACAGGCCTTGTCGGTGTTGCCCGAAAGCGAGGAACGCAGCGCCTTGGAATTTCTTGCCGGTTACGCAGTGAATCGCGCGTACTGAAGGCAGCTACACTAGTGCGCGAAAAGACTCGCCGCGCTGTTCGAAATCACGAAAACGAGTAAAGCTCGGGGCGCCGGGGGAGAGCAGCACCACGGCCCCCTCTCGCGCCAGTTCCCGGGCCCGCGTCACGGCCGGCTCCAGCCCGTCGAATTGTTCAATGGTACCGACCCTGTCCCCGACCGATTCTCGAAAACATCGGGCAATCTCCGCCCCATTATCGGGAATCGTGAGCAGGGCCTCGAGCCCGTGCTGGCCAACCCGATCGAACACCGGCTGCCAGTCAGCCGGCCGGGGCTGGCCGCCGGCGATCAGGATCACGGGGGAGTCTCCAAGCGCGTCCAGCGCCGCCAGCGTGGCCCAGGGGCTGGTCGAAATCGAATCGTTGATGTAGCGCACGCCGTCGACCGTCGCCACCGGCTCCAGGCGATGCGGCAACGGCTGGAAACTCGCCAGGGCGTCGCTGAGCTCATCGGCCTCGTGCCCGAGCAGTATCGCCGCCTGCAGCGCCAGAGCCGCGTTGTCGAGGTTGTGCTGCCCGATCAGCGGCAGGGCGCCCTCGGGACAAAGCTGGGTGCGGTCCATCATCAGCCGATTGCCGTCACGCCACACGCCCGGCGGGCGATTGGCGATTACGCGCCCGGGCAACGACTCGGTAGCCGCCACCAGGCGCTCGTCGCTACCATTGACCAGCAGTGGACGACCGTCCAGCAGTTCAGCCATCCTGAGTTTTGCGGCTATGTAGGCCGCCTCATCGCCGTGCCAGTCCAGGTGCTCGGGAAAAAGACGCGTGAATATGCCGAGGTCCAGGCGCCCCTGAAGGTCCGACAGCTGGTAACTCGACAGTTCGACGACGGCGATTCTGGCCGGGGTGTCGAGGTGGTCGAGCAGCGGCACCCCGATATTGCCGCCCAGCAGGACTTCATGCCGCTGTGCCCGCAGCAGGTGGGCCAGCAATGAGGATGTCGTGCTCTTGCCCTTCGACCCCGTCACGCCAATAACCGTCAGCTCACCGCCCTTCTCGGCCAGCCAGATCGAGGCCGGATTGACGATGGCCACACCGGCTTCGCGCGCTGCTGTCAGGGCGGGATGGTCCACCGGTACGCCGGGCGAACGTACCAGCACGTCGAAGTCCTTCAAACCGGCGCCGAAGCGACCGCTGATGACCGGCAGATCGGTATCGGCCCCACCGCTTTCGACCAGGACCGTCAGGCGAGCATCGGGATCGCGGGCCAGCAGCGCCCGGGCCGTCGCCCGACCGTCACGGCCGTAGCCCAGCAGTCCGATTCGCTGCGCCAGCAGCCAGTCAAGCGTCGGCGAGCAGGTCATCGGGAATGCGGTGTGATCGGCCGGGCCGGCAGAGTTCATCGATATCGGGCACATCCAGCCCCTCCAGGAGCGGCGCCAGGCCGGCCACGACGGCAAAATCACGCCAGTGCGGATCGCGGGCCAGCGCCGCCAGCGCCGCACGCGCTTCGCCGGCCTCGCCGACGCACTCGAAGGGCTTGGCGCCGTCCATGGCGAGCAATTCGCGGAAGCCAGACAGCCGGGACTCGTCGTCGAGCAGGTTGGCACCAAAGATCTCGATGAGCGCTTCCGGCGCCATGAAAGGCGCCAGGGCCAGGAACACGAACTGGCATTTCGGACATTGGCCGCACCAGCGATCTGTCCGCGCCCCGTCGAGGTGAAAGTTGCGGTTGCAGGACGAAAAAACGCCGTGATAGCGCACCAGACCGGCAAACTCGCGGCAAACCGCCAGCTCGCGGTCGCGACGCAGCATCGAAAACACCGCCACGTCGGGGGTGATGTAACGCGCCACCCACTCGCCCAGCATCGATTCGAATTCCAGGGACTTGGAAAACTGGTGATTGACCGGCCGGCCCTGCGCGTCGTGCATGGTGGGCTCGTCGGCCGAGCGCTCGTTGGCGAAGACGATCCGGTCGAAACCCTGCACCAGCGCCAGGACGACGAGAACGGCAGCATTGATGGCGGTAATCGGCACATGCCCGTTCCAGGCGCCCTGACGGTTGAGCTCGGCCAGCTTCGGGTCGACGCGCCGTTCGACACGCAGGTGGTGAGTGCCGGCCGCGTCGGCCACCTGACGGATCAGCTCGGCCTGCCCGACCTGGACCGTGGCAAGGTCTTCCCCGCGACAGCGCAAGCGCTCGAGCGCCACCAGGGAATCCTTGCCGCCCCCCATGGGGACGAGTGAGCGACGTGGCAGCGAACAATGCTGTGCTTTTGCAGCGGTTTCGTCGGACACGGGAAAATGGGCCCACCGTCCCTGCTCCAGCCCGTTTCGCCAGGCGAACTCGGCCAGCCCCTCTCGGTACAGCCGCGCCAACCAGGCAGCCTGCCAGTCGTCCGGGCAGCGTCGGGAAAACTCGATCGACGGCGGACAGCCCGCCTTCCAGTAACTGATGGCGGCCGTCCAGTGCAGCAGGTCCAGCGCAGCATCGAGCGCCCGGGAGCATTCGGCAGCCGGGCTGTTCACCGGAAGCCAGAATCGCTCGATCAGTTCGATGCCGTCCAGCTCGTAAGCCAGTTCGATCCAACCGGTGGCCGGATCGAATCGACGCTCGCCGAAGCGAAAAGTAAGGCTGTCCTCGCGTTGCCAGCCGACGAGGCTCGAAGCCGGCGGGACGGGATCAGGCGCGGGCATCCGCCGATACTTCCTGTTCGCTCTTCCCGTCGTCGTCATCCGGCAATCGCGGCCAGGCGCGCAATACTGCGTTGACCAGGGTCGCCAGGGGAATGGCAAAAAATACGCCCCAGAAGCCCCAGATTCCACCGAAGATGAGAACGGCGGTGATGATGGCGACGGGATGGAGGCTGACCACCTCGGAGAACAAAATGGGAACCAGCAAGTTGCCATCCAGCGCCTGGATGATGGCGTAGGCAATCAACACGTACCAGAAGGTCGCCCCCGGCCCGAAGGCGACCAGTGCGACCAGCGCCACCGGTACGGTCACCACGGCTGCACCGATGTAGGGAATGATCACCGAAAAGCCGACCAGCATGGACAGCAGCATGACGAAGGGCATTTCAAACAGCGCGAAAACCGCGTAGGTCACCACCCACACGATCAGAATTTCGAGCACCTTGCCGCGGACGTAATTGCCGATCTGTGCGTCCACTTCCTGCCAGACGCTGGTGACCAGGTCCCGATCACGCGGCAGGTACTGGGCGGCCCAAGCAACCAGCTTGTGCTTGTCCTTGAGGAAAAAGAAGACCAGCACCGGCATCAGCACCAGGAAGATCAACAGGTTGACGGCGCTCATCACACCGGAGAAGGAAACCAGCGTGGCACCGTAATTGACCAATTCGGTTCCGATGTTATCGAGCCAGCGGGAGAGCTGCTCCTGCGAGATCAAGGCCAGCTCGCGCTCGGCCTGGTCGGCCACCAGTTCGGAACCGGTACCGGCCGTCGTCTCGACTTCGTTTTCAGTTTCGGGCTGGTCCGGCGCCACCAGCTGCGGGTATCGCTCCGGCAGCTCGGCGACCCAGTCCTGCGCCAGGGCAACGTAACTGGGCAGATCCCGAACGATGGCCGCAAGCTGACGGGTGAGCATCGGCACCAATCCGAACAGCAGGTAAAGCAAAGCAGCCATGAAACCGGTAAACACACCGATGACACTGAGCAACCGGGGTGCGCCCAGACGCTCTAGCCGCTGTACGCCGCCCTCGAGCAGGTACGCCAGAACCAGGCTGGCCAGCACCGGTGCGAGCATTTTTCCGAACAACACGATGGCCAGCACGCCCAACGCCAGGAAGAGCGCCAGGATGACGACCTGCGGGTCGGAGAAATGTCGGCGAAACCAGTCGTTGACGCGCGCAATCATGGGTGAATTATACGGGCGCTAGTGGTCCTTCAGCCTGATACTTGCGAATTCAGCGTTCCTGTGGCGTTTCGCTGCAAGGCGCCGTGCGCAGTCAATGGCCGTCGCCCTTGGCATGAACGCTGACAGACCAACTGAATTCGCAATTATCAGGCTGAAGGACCACCAGCCCTGCCCGGTGAGCCTTCCCCGCAAGAAGGCCACCGGGCAACGTGCCGTTCAGGAGTGTTGTAGCTGCGGGTAAGAAAACTCGTTCAAACCGGGACTCAGAAATCAAGACTCAGCATGGCCTGAACCTCGAAGTCCTGCTCCAGCTCATCGCTGACCACGCCCAGGAAATTACCGCCGAAGGCGTACTCGGGCGGTGCGTAAGCCGCATTCAGGTGCAGCCGGGTACGTTCGCCAACCCCTTTCGACAGACCGGCCATGACGGCATTGCTGGCCAGCTCGGACTGGAGTGCATCGGCAAGCTTCGGTGCCGTTGGACGGGGTTGGGTGCGCGTGCGGTAGTCGACGAACAACTCGACATCATCGTCATCGGCACGCCAGCGCCATCCCAGGCTGTAGACCGTCAGGTCATCCCAGGCGAAGCTGGGGCTATTGCGATCCCCCAGAAGCGCGGTGAATCGCGCCGGCAGGGACCGGCTCGGGAACGCGCCGACATCACTGTAGAAGATCTGCGAAACGCCGAGATTGAACCACGAGCGCGAAGTCGTGTGCAGTTCCAGCCCCAACTGCAAGCGCGGCGGGATATCGAGCTCCGCACTGGCGCCGTGAACACCCCGCACCGTCGCGAACTCGTCCATGTTGATTCGCGACTGGAACGCCGCCTCGAGACGCACGCCGGTGACCACCTGGCTGCTGAGCGCGAACCGCAGGCCCGTACCATTCGAGACTTCGGTTCGGGACGGGTCGAATACAAGCAGGTCGGCTGGATCGGCCTGCCCGAGCCGCGCATTCGAAGATTGGAAGTTCATGGCCGCCGTTCCGAACTGCTGGCTTGCCAGGACAGCGCTGACCGTCAGGTCGCTGTTTGCACCGACGCGGTGCGAAACCCCGGGCATCACCACCGACTGCTGGAAGCGATTGGCGCTGCGAATGCTGTCCACCAGCGGTTCGCTGAGCAAAAGTCCCGCGCGGCCCTGGCGGAAGGACAGCCTGAGCGGCGAACGCCCCCGGGACTTCAGCAACGGCAGCGCAAACTCCGGCAGGATGATGGTCTCGTCGATCTGCAACCAGCTGACATGCGGCAACTTGCGTGCCGAAAGTCGCTCCAGCTCGGGCGTGATTTCGTGGACCAGATACTGATCCCACGGACCCAGCTCGAAACCCGCCACGTACCACGCCAGGCCGGCATAGGGAGATAGCTGCATCGAGCCGGACATGCGCGACATCGACCAAGCCGGCGAAGCCAACACCAGGGCAACGGTCAGGACGAGGATGGACAGTAGTCGGTGCATCGGATTCCGGGCCAGCGACATGGTTACGGCGCAAGTGTACATTCACCCATGGCAAAAATACAACGCCTGAATTCACCGGATGCGGCAAGATCCCCGCTAACCCTTGCCAAGACTGACTCTGCGCCCGCCGCCCGGATGTTGCGCATGAGCAACAAAGCTGGCCTGGCGCGGTGCCGGCATGCCGGCCGTCGACCGGCCCCGACGCTGTAAACGATCAGCCCAGACGTTCGCAGATCGCGTCGGTGAAGCTCTCGGTTGTGCCGCTGCCGCCGAGGTCGGGCGTTGTACGGTCGCCGGCCTCGATGACGTCGGCAATGGCCTTTCGGAGGCGGCCGGCGCGATCATTCTGATCGAGGTGCTCGAGCATCTGGGCCGCCCCCAGCATCAGGGCGCAGGGATTGGCGATGCCCTGGCCGGCGATGTCCGGCGCCGAACCGTGGACGGCTTCGAACATGGCGGCCTTCTCGCCGATATTGGCGCCCGGCGCCAGACCGAGACCGCCGACGAGTCCCGCACACAGGTCGGAAATGATGTCGCCGAACAGGTTGGTCGTGACGATCACGTCGAACTGTTCGGGCCGCATGACCAACTGCATGCAGGCGTTGTCGACGATCAGGTCGTTGCTTTCGATATCCTTGTAATCTTCCGCCACTTCGTGCGCCACACGCAGGAACATGCCGGTGACATCCTTGAGGATGTTGGCCTTGTGCACGACCGTGACCTTCTTTCGGCCCGTTCGCCGGGCCAGTTCGAAGGCAAAGCGCACGATACGCTCACAGCCCTTGCGCGTAACCACCATTTTCGACTCCGCCCGGCTGTCGTCGGGCGCGGTCCAGGCGCCTTCCCCCAGGTACGCGCCTTCGGTATTCTCGCGCACCGTGATCAGGTCGATGTTCTCGTAGCGCGAATTCGAGCCCTTGAAGCTGATCGCCGGCCGGACATTGGCATAGAGATCGAAATGCTTGCGCAGCGCGACGTTGAGCGACTTGAACCCGCCGCCCACCGGGGTGGTCAGCGGCGCCTTGAGGGCCACACGGTTCTTCTCGATCGAATCGAGCGTCGCCTGCGGCAGCAACTCGCCCGTCTCTTCCTGGGCGGCCATGCCGGCAAGCTGAAAATCGTAGCTCAGACCCGCGCCGATGGTGTCGAGCATGCGGAGGGTCGCATCCATGATTTCGGGGCCGATGCCGTCGCCCCGAATGACGGTAATCTGCTGCGTCACGCGATGGTTCCTGTGGTAATCAAGCGGTTGAATCCGAACCCGCCATTATAAAGCTCATCGACTCTCTAGCGGAGCATGCGATCCAGAGCTCCTTCTTGCTCCAGCGCGTCGAGGTCGTCGAAACCGCCGACATGCTCATCGCCGATGAATATCTGGGGCACGGTCCGCCGACCGCTTCGCTCGATCATCTCGTCGCGCCGTTCGGGCTCGGCCCCGATGTCGATCTCCGACCATTCCACGCCCTTTTGCCGGAACAGGTCGGCTGCGGCCCGACAGAACGGGCAGGTGGACTTGGTGTACATGACGATTTCTTTGCTCAATGCTCAGGCTCCTTTGTTCGAAACAACTTTTGCCGACCGACGATGAAATGGTCGTCTCGCGACCGATCGTCAATCCATGGGAATGCTGTGGGCCAGCCGATCACCGTTGAAGAACTCGATCCGGTCTTCTTCCGGGTTGTAGCGCAACCGGATGCGCCCGGCGGCGCCGTCCAGGCTGATGAAGTTTCCGGCGGCAATCCGGAGAGCCTCTCCGGAATCTATGGAATCGACCACGATACCGGCCCGGGACGCCGGCGCATGCTCACTGTAGCCGAATTCCGGTCCGCCGAGCACAATTCCGTATTGCGGCTTTCCCGCGGGCTGAGCGTTGCTGGTCATGATGCTCAGACCCAGTTCGGTCGGCGCTGAACCGCCGTTTACGATCTCCATGCCCCGGACCAGCGCGAAATCATCGGAGTAGTTGAAACCGTTGATCTCGGCACCGACCGCCGGTTGACCGGTCCAGGTCACACCCATGCTGTTCAAACCCCACACGGTCCCGCTGTCGCCATCGTTTTCCGCATACAGCGTCGCTCCGACGCCGCGACCGCCGCCTTCCATTCGCGTCGAGGCGCCGAGGGCCCCGGCATCGAGCGATTTCCCTTCAGGCATCAGCGTGTAAAAGGCGGAGTTGTCGACGCCTTCAGCCGCGGTCGTGCTGACCAGTAAGGGTGGATCGTCGACGAACGGCTCGAGCCCGAGAACGCGCAGCACGGGTTCGGTTCCGTCTCCCAGCACCAGGCTGGTGGCGGTCAGCGCTCCGGCCATGGCCGAAGCCGCCGCAACGCCGGCCACGCCGGCAAGTTGCATCATCCGCATGTCGCGCTCCTTGTTGCCACCAATACCCGGCTCATCGTACCCGAGGTCAGATACACCAGTCCGGCTTGGGCAGCCCGCCATAGCGGCAGGCTTCCCGCACCGGGCCGTCCGGAAACAGGCGATAAAGGTCGCGGCTGCCGCGGCTGTCGGGGTGGCGCTTGCGATATTCGGCGACCACGACACGCATCAGGGGCGGATTGCCGTAGCGCGCGTGGTGGTCGCGCACGAACTCGATCAGCCACCAGTGATCCTCGCCGAGCTGCACGCCGTCGCGGTCGGCCAGGGCCTCGGCCACTTCCGGAAACCAGGATTCGCGGTCGACGAGAAACCCTTCGGCGTCGAGACCGATCGGCTCTCCGGCCACGTAGAGCTGGCTGGATTCGACGCTCACAGCCTCAACACCCCGGCCGCGTCCCGGCACAATTTTCCGAACTCATCCTCTTCAATGGCGGTCACGCCGGAAGGGATCAAGACTGACTTGGGCTGCCGGGCACGGAGGTCGGCCAGCTCGAAGTCGATCAACTGCCGCCAGGGCGCGAACACATCGGGCTCGAGATGAGCGCAGCCTGGGCCTTCGAAGACCACGGCCAGCTCAAGCTCGAGACTCGCGCCCGCCAGGATCAGCTCGAGCATCTCCCGGCTGCCGGGCTCACCGGGCTCGACGCCGACCACGATCACCCAAACTTCAGACGGCATCGGCATTCCCGAAACACGCAACCTCGCGTGCATCGATCGCAGAATTCCAGAATGCCACCAGGCTGGACAGCATAAAAGGCTCTGGCGGCGGCCCATCGTGCCGACGCTGCCAGGAACCGCTGCACACCGCCAGGGTCACGCCGTGCCAGCCAGCCAGCCGGCGCCACGCCGTGGAAGGCTCGCCGTCGGCGTGCTCGACGCCATCTCCATGGAAGAACACCAGCAAGCGAGCATTTTCGTTCCGCCAGGCTTCGGCACGGAGCTGTCCGAGACGGCTTGCCTCGCTGCCCGGCCGGGCGCGAACAAGGAGGATTCGGTGATACTGTAGCGTTTCGTCCAAGGGGCTGCCCCGTCACTACCTGGTGAATGCGCGGCGCCCGGTGAAACAACAGCGCCATTTGCCGGTCTGAATGATCGTGACGCAATACATGCTCAAGACGCTTCTGACTCTGCTCATTGTAGCGGCCGCCACGACGGCGGGCGCCGTCGATTCCGTGCGCCTGCCCGATCTGGGTGGAACCAGCACCGAAGTACTGTCCCGGCAAGAGACCGAGAGTTTTCCACGTGAATTCGAGCAATACATGCGGGCAAACGAGCTGCTGGTCGAAGACCCGCTCATTCGCGACTACTTCAGCGACATGGGCTACCGGCTGGTTTCGTATTCGGAAAATGCCGGCGAATCCTTTCACTTCTTCGTACTGAACGAGCCCAACATCAACGCTTTTGCCGCCCCGGCTGGCGTCATTGCGCTGCATTCCGGGCTCATCCTCACCGCCCATGACGCCAACGAAGTGGCCGGCGTCGTCGCGCATGAAATCGCCCATGTGACGCAGGATCACCTGGCCCGCGGCCTGGAAAACAGCAAGCAGGTTTCCTTGCCGACCATGCTTGCGACCCTGGGCCTGGCCATCGCGGCCGGAGCGGCGGGGGCCGACAATGAAGCCACGCAGGCCATCCTGATGGGAGGAATGAGCCTGGCACAGCAGTTCCAGATCAGCCACACACGCCAGGCCGAAGCCGAAGCCGATCGTATCGGCATCGCCCTGCTCGCCCGCGGCGGTTTTGAACCGCAGGGCATGACGCGCTTTTTCGAGCGGCTCAACCGGGTCTCACGCGCCATGGGCGAAGGTCCGCCGGAGTACCTGCGTACCCACCCGCTGACCGTCAACCGCATTGCCGAAGCGCGCACCCGCGCGGAGCAGTTCGAGGCGCGCGACACACGGGATCAGACCGATTTTCACTTCGTCCAGGCCCGTTTGCGGGCAATGATCACCGACGCTGCCGAGGCCGAGAACTGGTTCCGCGCGCGAATCGACCGGGAATCCGAACGACCCGAAGCAGCCATGCGCTATGGGCTGGCCATGACGCTGCTGGGCGATCGCCGGCTGGCCGCGGCGCGCGAGCAGGTCGATTGGCTCCTCGAATCCGATCCGGACCGCCAACTCTTTCAGTTGCTCCAGGCGGAACTGCTCGTCGCGGAAGGCCATCTCGACCAGGGCCTCGATATCCTCGAAGGACTCTACCTGCAGTATCCGGGCAATCGTCTGATTACCAGCCAGTACGCCCGCATGCTCATGCACGAACGCGACGCGCAGCGGGCCACGCGAGCAGCCGAGATCCTGCGCAGCTACCTGCGCGAATACCCCGATGACGTCCAGATGACCGAACTCTACGCGCGCGCATCGGACCGCGCCGGCAACGAGGTACGAGCCGCCGAAGCCCTGGCCGAGAGTTACTACATGCGCGGCGGCATCCAGGAAGCCATCGTACAGCTCGAACGCATCAACGACCGGGAAGACCTGGACTACTACCAGCGCTCGCGCATCACTGCCCGCCTCAACCAGCTGCACGCCGAACGAATGCGCCTGTCTTCACGCGAGAGCGAACTTCCGCAATAAGCCGCCTGCTACCGCGTAAACAAGCTGTCATGAACTGGCAGTTATGGTAGAGGGCTGTCCAACCGACGAGAAACGCCCATGCCAGCCGAGGCCGATGGCAAGCAGCAGGTTACACAACTGGCCGAACCACTGGAGCGATGGACCAGTGATACGCTTGAGTCTCCAGAACTGCTGTTCAATCACGAAATCAGCCTGCTGGCATTCCATCGCCGTGTTCTGGCCCTGTCCAGGGACGAAACCGTACCCCTGCTCGAGCGCCTGCGGTTTCTCTGCATTTCCTGCACCAACCTCGACGAATTCTTCGAGGTGCGCGTCGCCGCCATTCGCCAGCGAATCCGCCTTGGCGCCATTCAGCCCGGCGCTGACGGCTTGTCACCGCAATCCACGATGGCCGCCATACGCAGGCAGGTGCTGGAAATGGTCGCAGAGCAGTATCGGGTTCTCGAGGAAGAACTGCTGCCGGCACTGGGCGAACAGGGCATTCGCATCATCGCCCGAAACCGCTTCACCAAGCGACAGCGAGGGTGGCTTCACCGCCACTTCCAGAACCAGATCCTGCCGGTGCTCAGCCCGCTCGGCCTCGACCCAGCCCACCCATTTCCGCGCATACTCAACAAGAGCCTGAACTTTGCCGTTTCTCTAGCGGGGCGCGATGCGTTCGGGCGAAACGGCTCCATGGCGCTTGTCAGGGCCCCGCGTTCCCTCCCGCGCATCATCCGCATCCCGAAGAGTTACTCGGCCGGCCCGGACGATTTCGTGTTCCTGTCCTCGATCGTCCACGAATTCATCGATGAATTGTTCCCCGGCATGGAGGTGCTGGGCAGCTACCAGTTCCGCGTCACCCGCAACAGCGAACTGCTGGTCGACGAAGAGGAAGTCGAGGATCTGGCCCGGGCCCTGGAAGGCGAGCTCATGGAGCGCGGATTCGCGGAGGCCGTGCGGCTTGAAGTGGCGGTCGGCTGTCCCGAGCATGTCGTCAATCTGCTGGCCAGCAAATTCGGCGTCTCACTCGACGACGTTTATCACTGCAACGGGCCGGTCAATTTGAACCGCATGATCGCCGTCTATGACCTGGCCGATCGGGCCGACCTGAAATTCCCGCCCTTCACGCCGCATATACCGGAGGCGCTTTCAGCCAGCAGGAACCTGTTTACCAGTCTGAAACGGCGCGACTACGTACTGCATCATCCCTACGACAGCTTCCAGCCCATCCTCGATCTGGCCCGGCAGGCCGCCCGCGACCCGCAGGTGCTGGCGATCAAGCAGACACTTTATCGGACGGGCGTCGACTCGATGCTGGCCGATTTACTGATCGAGGCCGCGCGGGCCGGCAAGGACGTCACGGTCGTGGTCGAGCTCCGTGCACGCTTCGACGAGCAGGCCAACATCAACCTCGCCACGCGCATGCAGGAAGCCGGCGTGCAGGTCGTCTACGGCGTCGTCGGTCACAAGGCACACGCAAAGATGATGCTCATCGTGCGGCGGGAAGGCCGACGCCTGCGGCGCTACGTCCACCTCGGCACGGGCAACTATCACCAGGGCACAGCCAAGGCCTACACGGACTGGGGCATGCTCAGCGCCGACCCTCAAATCGCGCAGGACGTTCACCGGGTCTTCCAGCTGCTGTCCGGCTTCGGTCGCGCCCAGGCGCTCAAACGCCTGGTTCAATCACCCTTCGACCTGCACGATTTCCTGATCGGGCGCATCGAACGCGAGGCGGAACTAGCTCGAAACGGCAAGCCGGGACTGATCATGGCCAAAATGAACGGCCTGACCGAGGCGACGGTGATTCGCGCACTCTATAGCGCCTCTAGGGCGGGCGTGAAGATCCGGCTTGTCGTCCGGGGCAGCTGCTGCATTCGGCCCGGCATTCCCGGACTGTCGGAAACCATCCGCGTGCGCTCGGTACTCGGCCGGTTCCTCGAACACTCCAGGGTTTATCATTTCGGCAATGATGATGCACCGGAAACCTGGGCCTCGAGTGCCGACTGGATGGGGCGGAACCTGTTTCAGCGAGTGGAGACCTGTTTCCCGATCGACAACCCCGAAGCAGCCGAACGAGTCCGGCATGAAAGCTTCGACCTGGTATTCCGTGACGACATACAAGCCTGGGAACTCGACGGCCAGGGGCAGTGGCGCCTGGTCCGAACTCCCGGGGCCGACCTTCACGTCCAGGAACTGCTGATGCAGGACGCTACGGATGCCTGACACACCCAGCCAGCATGTGGCGATCGACCTCGGAAGTAACAGCTTCCACATGGTGGTCGCCCACCACGACGGTCACCAGTTGCGCATTGTCGATCGGATCAAGGACATGGTCCGGCTGGCCGGCGGAATCGACCACCACGGTCGGCTCGACCCGGCCACCCAGGAGCGTGCGCTGTCATCGCTGGCCCGCTTCGGCCAGCGAATCTCCGATATCCCCCAAAGGCGGGTCCGGGCCGTAGGTACCCAGAGCTTTCGACGGCTGGCCCACCCGGCCGCTTTTCTCGTCGTGGCCGAAACCGCGCTGGGCTGCCCCATCGATGTCATCAGCGGCAGCGAGGAGGCGCGCCTGGTTTATCTCGGCGTGCACCAGGGGACACCGGTCGGAGAAGGCCGCAGCCTGATTATCGATATCGGTGGGGGGTCCACGGAACTGGCGATTGGCGAAACCGATGAGCCCGAACTGACCGCGACCGTACCGGCCGGCTGCGTATCGCTCACGGAGTCGCATTTTCGCGGCGGCAAGCTCAGTGCTTCGCGCTTCAGGCGCGCCGTCGAGGCCGTCGAGGACCGGATGGTGGAACTCATCAAACCCTGTCGAAATCTGGGTTGGCGACGAGTGATCGGCTCGTCCGGAACCATGCGTGCGATTGCTTCGATGGCCAATGAGAGCAAAGAGGACGCACGCAACTTCACCCGCGCCGACCTTGAACGACTGAGGGATCTTGTACTGGCTGCCGGCCACGTCGACCGTATCGAACTGCCGGGGCTGTCGTCTCGACGCGCGCCGGTGATCGTGGGCGGACTCGCCATCCTGGAAGCACTGTCGAACGTTCTCGATATCGAAACGTTCGAGACATCCGACGCCGCACTGCGCGAGGGGCTTCTTCACGACCTCATCGGCCGCCTCGACCATGCCGATCCGCGGGGGCTCAGCGTCAGCGGCATGGCAGAACGTCTCGGCTGCGATGCCGACCAGGCGGCCCGGGTTCACGATTGGGTACAGGCCGCATTCGACCAGGTTGCCGTCGGCTGGGAGCTTTCCGATGATCATCGAGACCTCCTTTTATGGGCTGCTCAACTGCATGAAGTCGGCCGCTCGGTCAATCATCATCACCATCAAAAGCATGGCGCCTACCTGTTGACCCACGCGGACATGCCCGGCTTCACTCGCCCCGAACAGCGCTTCATGGCCGCCCTGATCGCCCTGCAACGCGGCAAGGTCAAGCGTGAAGCCGCGGACTGGGTGCCGCAGCGCATGCGACTGCCCCTCATGCGCCTGAGCGCCCTGCTAAGGGTGGCAGTCACGCTTGCACGGCCCAGGAGTGACCAGGCGATGCCGGACTTCTCGTTGGACCCCCGGAACGATTCACTGGTCCTGGGTTTGCCCCCGATCTGGCTCGACACGCATCCATTGAGTGCACGCGGACTGAAGTACCAGCAGCGCCAGCTGCATAAACTGGGTCTGGAACTCGAGATCAAGGAACTGATCGGAATCGGGGTTCTCCCAGGATGAGCCAGTGGTCTCCCACGGCCTCCGTTCGGGCGCTGCGGCGTCGTGCTGAACTGCTCGAGCTTATCCGGGCGTTCTTCGGGCAACGCGAGATTTTCGAAGTCCAGACGCCGGTCTTGACCGAATCGGGCGTGACCGATGTGCACATTGAAAGCGTGGCGACCGATTCCCCGGCAGGCTGGCTACGCACCTCGCCCGAGTATTACCACAAGCGCCTGCTGGCGGCCGGCTTCGGCGATCTGTACGAGCTCGGCCCGGTATTCCGCCGCGGCGAGGCCGGACGCCATCATCAGCCCGAGTTCACCCTGCTGGAGTGGTACCGGGTCGGCTGGAGCTGGCGGGAGCTCGCCGAAGAAGTGGTCCAGCTGATACGCCACGCGCTGGAAACCGATACCGTCAAGCGAACGGTTCGGTGGCGTAGCTGGAACGACTGTTTTCTTGAAGCGCTTGGTATCGACGCCTTGTCGGCCGAGTTCCAGGAGCTGGATCGTCTAGCACACGACGCTCCGAAAGGGCTCGATCGCGACGCCCTGCTCGACTGGCTGTTCGCCACCCGCATTCAGCACGGCTTCGACGAGACATCCATCACGGTGGTATTCGACTATCCGGCCAGCCAGGCCGCCCTGGCCCGCATCAGCACGGCGGATTCGCGCGTGGCAGAACGCTTCGAGGTTTTTGCGGGATCCATCGAATTGGCCAACGGCTATCACGAACTGATCGATGCCGGGGAGCAGCGAACGCGATTCGAACGCGACAATCAAGTCCGCGCGAACAAGGGGCTGCCGGAGATGCCAATCGACGAACGACTGCTGGGCGCACTGGCATCGGATATGCCCGATTGCTCCGGTGTGGCGCTGGGCTTCGATCGTCTTGTGATGGTGGCGCTCGGCGCGTCTTCTATCGATCAGGTGGTGTCATTCGCACAGCACTCGGGGGACTGATTCGCCAGCGCTCGACCAAGCGGTCGCGCCAGAGCGCCGTTCGATCGGTGAGTGTCATGCTGTTGGGGCGGTACATCCTCCGAACTGTTTCACCGTCGACTTCCCGGGTCTCCCTGGCCGCCGTGCGCAGCACCAGCCGAACAGAGCCGGGCGGGGGACCATCCAGCCGTTTGGACCTGGACCAGTCCGGCAAGGTCGACATGAGCTGACCGTCGGTATCACGAACACCCGCAAGCCAGGCGTGCAGCACCTGGCCCTCCTCGGTTTCCAGGCGCCACAATGTCATCGGTCGACTGCGTGCAATGAGGGGTGAACGCTCGGAACTGGCTGAATTGTCATCAATAAACCGGCGCTCAACGCTGCCGGAGCCAGTCTCCACCAGGACCTCCTCGACTGAATTCGGCCACAATGGAATGAGCACGTGACGCGCCGGCAGTGCCAGGCACAGGGCGCTCAGAAGCAGCAGAACCGCGCCGCCCCCCAATCGGCGCAGCACAACTGAAGGCAGCCGTGGCATCATATGCCAGAATATAGCATGTAGACTATATCGAACATTAATCAGAACAAGCCTTGACCCGGCTCCGCGGGGGACTTCAAGTCAGGAGCTTCGGGGTACCGAAAACTAGCCGGAGCAAGCATGGAGAACGCAATACGGGTGCGACCCGCCCGCAGTTCGGAAGTGGCCACCCTCGCCAAGCTGGTCAAATCACGCCTGCCCGACATGATGTCGCAGGTCCGTCGCGGCGATAGTGTCGAAACGCACCTGGCCGACCTCATTCCCGACCAGGCCCTGATCGTGGCCACCCATGGTACGCGCCTGGCAGGCCTGGGCGCTCTCGACCTCGACCACCAACGCATCCTGGCCTGCTACCTCGACCCGGAAGTGGCTACGCCCGACACGCCTCGGCGCCTGTTCAACGAGCTTGAACGGCGCGCGCTGCAATTCGGGATACGCAAGCTTCACGGCGTGGCCCGCAGGCGTGTCGCCGGCTTCATGCGTTCTCTCGGCTACGATTCTCGGCCCGATCCGGATGACGAGGACAATATCCTCATCTCGCGCGACCTGATGGAACTGGCCGACGACGATACCCGCGAGATCCTGCGGATGTGCGATGAACTCGGCGTACCCGAAGACTACGGCGTGGCACACCGCATGCCGCTTGTCCCCCAGGCCCATGAGCTGACATTCGCCGCCAGCGACATCTTCGAACGTGAACAGCGACTGATACCGGAGGCTGCAGATGCCTTCAAGCGCATGCGCGACGCGGCCATGACGACGGCCAGCGTCGAAATTCGGCTCGTCTCCGGCTACCGTGCCATCGCTTACCAGGCCAACCTGTTTCGCCGCAAACTCGATCAGGGACACACGATGAAGGAGATCCTCGAGGTCTCCGCGCCCCCAGGCTTCAGTGAGCACCACAGCGGACGCGCCGTCGATATCACTTCACGCGGCGTGAAACCCCTCGAACAGGCGTTTGCCCAGACCAAGGCTTACGAATGGCTGCTGGAAAACGCCCGAATATTTGGCTTCCGGGAGTCCTACCCGCGCCACAACCGGCACAACATGGCGTGGGAGCCCTGGCACTGGTATTTCACGAGGTAGGAAAATTTTCTCGAAGATTATTTTCTGGCCACTCTAGGTGCGGATGGACTGCCAAGCGTCTAGAGCGCGGCGGCGGGTGACTTTCAGATCGGCGATGGGTTCCGGGTAGCCGAGTGATTTCGCCTCCGCGGCGTTCAGGGGCTGGTGGATCTGTTTGCCGTCCCGCTTGCCGAGTTCCGGGCACCAGCGCCGGACGTAATCGCCGCCCGGGTCGAACTTCTCGCCCTGCAGAACGGGATTGAATACCCGGAAATAGGGTGCGGCATCGGCACCGGAGCCAGCGGTCCACTGCCATCCCTGGGTATTGTTGGCGAGATCGGCGTCGACCAGGGTATCCCAGAACCAGCGCGCGCCTTCCTGCCAGGGGATGAGCAGGTTCTTGGTCAGGAAGGAGGCCACGATCATGCGTACCCGGTTGTGCATCCACCCCGTCTCCCACAACTCGCGCATGCCGGCGTCGACCATCGGAATGCCGGTGAGCCCTCGTTGCCATGCAGCCAGATCGTCGGCATAGTCGGACCGGTCTCGCCAGGGAAAAGCCCCGAACGCCGGCTTGAGGGACTCCGCCGGCGTGCGCGGAAAATGCCACAGCAAGTGATGGGAATACTCGCGCCAAGCCAGCTCGCTGGCGAACACCATGCGCCCCTTTCCGGCCGGCAATTCACCCGATGGCTCGAGCGCACGGACAACCTGGGCAGGGGAAACCTCGCCGAAATGCAGGTGAGGCGATAACCGCGATGTTCCGACGCGGTCGGGGCGGTCGCGCAGGTCGTGGTAATCGGGGGCTCGCTCGGTGAAGGCCTCCAGGCGACGCCGCGCACCGAGTTCTCCAGGCGACCAGCAGGCGGCGAGCTTGTCCGGCCATTCGTGGCCGGGCAACAGGCCGAGTTCACCCGGCGCCAGGCTGGCCGGCCAGCGTCGCGGGGCGGCGAGTTCACACGGCTCAGCGTGGCAGGCGGGCGGCAGCCAGCTCTTCTGCATCTGCTTCCAGAAAGGCGTGAACACCAGATACGGCTCGCCGTCGGCCTTGACCCCGGCCCAGGGCTCGACCAGCAACGACCCGTTGAAACTGCGGGCGGTCACACCCTCACGGCCGAGGCGCCGTTTGATGCCCCGATCGCGCTCGACCAGGCCGGGTTCGTAACAGCGGTTCCAGTAAACCGACTCGGCACCCGTCACCCGGCGAACCCGATCGATGGCCTCCATCGGATCGCCAGCGGCCAGAATCAGACGGCTACCGCAATCGCGCAGCCGCGCCTCGAGTTCGGCCAACGAGTGGTACAGCCACCAACGGCTCGCAGCGCCGGGCGACCAGGGGGACTCGGTTTCGGGGTCGAACACGAACAGGGGAACGACCCGCGCATGTTCCCGGCGGGCATGGTCGAGTGCGGGATTGTCGGCCAGGCGGAGATCCCGGCGAAACCAGACGATAGCCGTATCAGTCATGGCCGGATTGTCGCACCGGCCGGATCAATACGGCATCATCAGAGCTTAGTCAGCCCGAAGAGCGTCGCTGCATGCGCGCGGCATCCGAACGGCGCGCCTCCAGTTCCTCGAGATAGCCGTCGTCCAGCCCGGTCACGTACTCGCCGCTGAAGCAGGAACTGTCGAAGCCGGTCAGCCGCTGATTCTTGCCTCGAACCGCCTTCTCCAGGGCTTCGAGATCCTGGTAGATCAGGCGGTCGGCGCCGACAACCTCGCAGATCTCGCTTTCGGTACGGCCGGAGGCCACCAGATCGCTGGCCGCGGGCATGTCGATACCGTATACGTTGGGATAGCGCACCGGCGGCGATGCGGAAGCCAGGTAGACCTTTTTTGCGCCGGCTTCCCGGGCCATCTGGATGATCTGCTTGGAGGTGGTGCCGCGCACGATCGAGTCATCGACCAGCAACACGTTCTTGTTGCGAAACTCCAGGGAGATGGTATTGAGCTTGCGCCGCACCGAACGCACGCGCTCCTCCTGTCCCGGCATGATGAAGGTCCGCCCGATGTATCGGTTCTTCATCAGCCCCTCGCGGTACTTCACACCCAGTTGGTGGGCCAGGGGCAGGCAGGCCGTCCGGCTGGTGTCGGGGACCGGAATGACGACGTCGATGTCGTGATCGGACCACTCGCTGAGAATTCTCTCCGCCAGCGCCTCACCCATGCGCAGCCGCGCCTTGTAGACCGACAGGTCATCGATCATCGAATCCGGCCGGGCGAAGTAGACGTACTCGAACATGCAGGGCGTATAGGACTCGGCGTGATCGCTGACCCTGCGGTGCAGCTCGCCATCTAGCGTGACGAAAACGCACTCGCCCGGCGCGATGTCCGAAACCAGCTCGAAGCCGAGAATATCGAGCACCACCGACTCCGAGGCCACGATGTATTCGGGCCCCTCCGGTGCCTCGCGCCGCCCTACCACGGCCGGGCGAATACCGTTGGGATCGCGAAAAGCCACCAGCCCGACGCCGGCAATCAGCGCCACCGCCGCGTAACCACCCTTGCAGCGCCGGTAGACGCCGTCGACGGCGGCAAAGATATCGGCGGGCTCGACCCCGTTGCGCGCGTAGTCGGCCAGCTCATGAGCGAAGACGTTGAGCAGCACTTCCGAATCCGACTCGGTATTGATGTGCCGGCGATCCTCGGCGAACAGCTCATGGCTGAGCCGGTCACTGTTGATCAGGTTGCCGTTGTGACCCAGTGCGATACCGCAGGGCGAATTGACGTACATCGGCTGGGCTTCGTCGGGCTGATCACAGCCGGCGGTGGGGTAACGGACGTGGCCGATTCCGACCTCGCCGGTCAGGCCGGCGACGGCGCCCTCAGAAAAAACATCCCGCACCAGGCCGAGTCCGCGCGCCGAGCGCATCCGCCCACCATCGAGGGTGGTCATGCCGGCCGCATCCTGCCCGCGGTGCTGCAAGATGGTCATGGCGTCGTACAGCCGGGCCGCCACAGGCGAGCGACCCACGATTCCGATGATTCCGCACATGTCAGGCTTCAGCCTCCGTAGTGTCTTGTTCCGTAACGACTTTCTCGGGCAGGTATTCCTGGATCGACTCCGGGAAGAACTCCACCAGCCAGGTTGCCATGCGTTCCAACTCGGGCAACAGCATGGACTGCTGCCACCATGGATCGGCGACAAACGGCGTAAAGCCGGCGATGATCACGGCCACCAGCACGATGGCCAGCCCCCGCAAAGCGCCGAACAAGGCCCCGAACATGCGGTCCGTACCGCTCAGGCCGGTGCTGTCGACGAGCTTTCCGAGCAGGTAGTTGATCAGGCCACCAACGGCGAGCACGACCAGGAACACGCCGACGAATGCGATGATGACACGCACCGAGGGCACCTCGATGACGCCCTCGAGCTGAATCGCAAGCGGTCCGGCTGCCTGCAGGCCGGCGTAGACCGCCGCGATCCAGACCAGCAATGAGAACACTTCGCGGATGAAACCGCGAAACAGGCTGACCACCATCGACACCAGGCAGATGCCGATAATGGCGAAATCCGCCCAGTTCATGGATGGGAGACCACGATGCCTTCCAGGCCCTGTTCATCACGCAAGGTTTCGAGCAGGCGTTCGGCATCGGCGCGCTCCTCGTAGGCGCCCACGCGAACCCGCCAGATCGTGCGGCCTCCGGTTTCCTCGCTGAACATGAAGGCATCGAAACCCGCCTCGGTCAGTTGCTCGACCAGGCGTTCTGCATTGCCGTTGCTGGCGAAGGAACCGACCTGAACAGCCAGGCCCTCACGATTGTCCGCACCACCGCCCCCGGAGAGTTCGCGCGTCGCCGGCTCGACACCGGCCACGGTCGAAGCAATCTGGGCACGTGCGCGCTCGGCCGTGGTCTCGTCGGAGTAGGGACCGGTTTGCAACCTGAACAGCTCCGTCTGATCACGGACCAGCACTTCCATCGATGCTTCGTGACCCAGATCCTCGAGTCGCTGGCGAATCGAGTTCGCCGTTTCTCGGCTGCTGAAAACCGCCACCTGAACGGCCCACCCCCCGTCAACCGCCGCCGAGGGCACCGAGTCGGACTCGTCTGCGGTTCCGGCGGATTCGGTCTCCGCTTCGGGTTCAGTTTCGGGTTCAGTTTCGGTTTCGGGTTCCGATTGCGCCTCATCAGCGCGTTCGGTCGATTGCTGGTCGGACTCCGTCTGCGACTCGGTCTCCTCCGATCCACTCAAGTCCGACAGGCCCGACTCCGACGTCTGTTCGTTGCCTGTTGTGCCTTGGTTATCCTGATCGCGCACCGGCCCGGACTCTTCCTTGACCGGCCGTGGCACCTCGGCCTCAGGCTCGGAAGGTGACGGTTCCGCCTGGCTATCAGCCGGCGGCCGCCGTGCCTGGTCGGGATCCAGCGCAAGACGACGCACGCGCCGGTCGCCGCTGTCACGATCGGGCACGTCCAGGGCCAGCTCGCGTTCTTCGACGGAATCGCGCTCGCCGTTGTCGAACAGCATGGGCAGGAAGATCACCGCCAGGGCAATCAGGATGCTGGCGCCGACCAGCCGCTGCTTGAGTACCTTGTCCATACCTTCAGTACGCCTTCGGTGAGAGTTCGATCCAGGCCTCGGCCACGGTCAGGAACGAGCCGAACACCACCACGCGATCGGCGGGTCCGCTGTCGGCCATTGCCTGTTGCAGCGCGGCAGGTACGGATTCTACCGTCTCCACGGTGCCGGAAACAGGCGTATCTGCGAGTTCAGCCGCAATGTCGGCGGCCGGCCGTGCCCGGTCGCCATGCAACGGCGTGACCAGCCAGTGCGTGAAACAGGCGTCCAGTTCACGGGCAATGCCGGCGACATCCTTGCCGCCGAGTGTACTGAACACCGCCGTGCTCCTGGCCTGCGCTGGACCCAGGGCAGACGCCAGCGAGGCGGCCGCCGCCGGATTATGGGCAACATCGAGTATCAGCTCGGGATGGTGCTGAACGATCTGAAAGCGTCCCGGAAGCCGAACGTCACGCAGGCCCGCCGCCATCTGCGCTTGACTGAGCGGCAGGCAATCGGCCAGTTCATCCAGCGCGATCACCGCGCAGGCCGCGTTGACTCGCTGCCAGTCGCCGGCCAGCGCCGGACGGGGCAACTGCAGCTGGAGGCCACCATGGGCTATTCGCAGGTCATCGGTGGCATTCACCGGAGCGATGCAGTCACAGGCGCGAATCACGCGTGCCCCGATCGATTCGAGCGCCTCGAAGAGCCCGTCGGGCGGATCGGGTTCGCCGACGATCACGGGCCGACCGGCCCGCGCCACCCCCGCTTTTTCGAGGGCAATCTGCTCGCGCGTATCGCCTAGAAACTCGGCATGGTCGATGCCAATGGAAGTAATGACGGCCACGTCGGCATCGATGACATTGACCGCGTCGAGCCGTCCACCGAGGCCGACTTCCAGGATCGCGGCATCGACGCCGGCCCGCGCGGCCAGCCGGAATGCGGCCAGGGTCGTGTGCTCGAAATACGTCAGCGGGACATCGCCCCGGGCCTGTTCGACGTGCTCCAGCGCATCGACGATGTCCGCTTCCGGCGCCTCCTGGCCGGCAATCCGCATGCGCTCGGAAAATCGCAGGATATGCGGCGAGGTGTAGGCGAGCGGGCGATATCCGCCGGCGATCAGCATGGATTCGATCATGGCCACCACCGAGCCCTTGCCATTGGTGCCGGCCACGGTGATCACCGGCATCGACAACTCGGCATCCATCGCCCGCCAGACCTCGCGCACCCGTTCGAGCCCCAGCTCGATGCGCGAAGCCGGCGCCCGACGCTCCAGCCGGTCGAGCCAGTCGGCCAGCGGGGTCGAATTCGAGTTGGGGGAGTCGCTCAAGACGGCTTTGACGGTCGACCTGGTCTACTGGTCTTCGTCGACCAGTTCGCCCTCGCGGGCCTCGGCAGCGCGGCGCGGGGCCATCAGCATGGTCAGCAGGCCGTGAATGCGCTGGCGCAGTTCGCGACGGTCGACGATCTGGTCGATGGCCCCCTTGTCGAGCAGGAATTCCGAGCGCTGGAAGCCCTCGGGCAGCTTCTCGCGGACGGTCTGCTCGATCACGCGCGGTCCGGCAAAGCCGATCAATGCATTGGGTTCGGCCAGATTGACATCGCCAAGCATGCCCAGGCTGGCGGACACGCCGCCGGTGGTCGGATGGGTCAACACCACGATATAGGGCAGGCCCTCTTCGGCCATGCGCGCCAGTGCCGCCGAGGTCTTGGCCATCTGCATGAGTGAGAACAGGCCTTCCTGCATGCGGGCACCGCCGGAGGCGGCGAAGCACACCAACGGCAATTCGCGTTCCAGGCAATCCTGCGCGGCCCGGGCGAAACGCTCGCCCACTACCGAGCCCATCGAGCCGCCCATGAAGCGAAAATCGAAGGCGCAGGCGACAAGCTCCATTTCCAGCAGCTTGCCCCGCAATGCCACCAGGGCGTCCTTCTCGCCGGTTGCCTTCTGACTCGATACCAGGCGGTCGCGATACTTCTTGGTGTCCTTGAACTTGAGCACGTCCACCGGCGCCAACTCCGCGCCGATCTCGACGTGATCGCCTTCGTCGAGGAAAGCATCCAGGCGCGCCCGACCTGAAAGGGTCATGTGGTGGTCGCACTTGGGACAGACGTTGATGTTGCGTTCCAGTTCAGGCCGATAAAGCACTGCTTCGCAGGCCTTGCATTTTGTCCAGAGCCCGTCGGGCACCTTGCGGCTCTTGGAGCCTTCGGTTCGAATCCTGCCGGGCATCAATTTCTGGAACCAGGTCATGTCAGGCGCTCACCGCATCGCGTTTGGAAGAGGCGTTATTGTCCATGGCCTCGCGGACGGGGGCAAGGTATTCGCGTGCCGCGTCCACGGCGGCCGCGGCTGAGTCCGTCTTGCCCAAGCGCTCGACCAGGGCCGAGCCGATGACCACCGCATCGGCGCTCTCGGCCGCCGTCGCCGCGTGCTCCGGCGTCCGGATGCCGAAGCCGACGGCAATCGGGACACCGGCGGCCTTTCGTACTCGCTCGACGGCAGGCGCGAGAGAGGCCGTGTCGAGGGTGGACGCTCCGGTCACGCCCTTGATCGAGACGTAGTAGAGAAAACCGCCGGCCAGCTCCGCTGCACGCTTGAGACGTGCATCGGTGGTCGTCGGTGCGACCAGGAAAATCTGATGCAGGTCGTGGCGGGCCAGTTCGGCGCGCATCTCGTCGGCTTCGTCGGCCGGAACATCGACAATCAACAAGCCATCAACGCCGGCGGCAGCGGCTTCCCCGCAGAATCGAGCGACGCCGCGGCGCTCGATCGGGTTGGCATAGCCCATCAGCACGACCGGTGTGGCGGCGTCGGTGCGGCGAAACTCGGCCACCATCGCCAGCACTTCCTGCAGGCCGGTGCCCTGCTCGAGCGCCCTGGCGCAGGCTTCCTGGATGACCGGGCCGTCGGCCATGACATCGGAGAACGGCATACCGACCTCGAGCAGGTCCGCACCCGCCTCGACGGCGGCGTGCATGACCGGCACCGTCGCATCCGGGCCCGGGTAGCCGGCGGTCACGTAAGGGATCAGCGCGCGGCGGCCGCGCCGCCTGAGATCCTCGAATCTCGCGTCGATACGGTTCAAAGCGTCATTCCTTTCAGTTCTGCCACGGTGTTGATGTCCTTGTCGCCCCGGCCGGAGAGATTGACCAGCACGATTTCGTCCTTGCTGCGTTCGGCCGCGAGCTTCATGCCATAGGCAATGGCGTGCGCGCTCTCCAGCGCAGGCATGATGCCCTCCGAACGGGTCAGCTCATGGAAAGCGGCCAGCGCCTCTTCATCGTCGATACCGACATACTCCGCCCGGCCGGAATCCTTCAGCCAGGCGTGCTCGGGACCGACGCCCGGATAATCGAGCCCGGCCGAGACCGAGTGCGTGTCGATAATCTGCCCAGCGTCGTCGTCGAGCAGGTAGGTACGCGAACCGTGCAGCACACCGATGCGTCCGGCGCACAGGCTGGCCGCATGCTCGTGGCCCGACAAGCCGCGGCCGGCGGCCTCGACGCCGTACATGGCCACCTCGTCATCGCCGATGAAGGGATGGAACAGGCCGATGGCATTCGAACCGCCGCCGACGCAGGCCACCAGGGCATCCGGGAGCCGACCGTATTCTTCCTGCACCTGTCGACGTGCCTCGCGCCCCACGACGGCATTGAAGTCGCGCACCATGGCCGGATAGGGATGCGGACCGGCCACCGTTCCGAGGACATAGAAGGTGTCGTCGACGTTCGTAACCCAGTCGCGCATGGCTTCGTTGAGCGCGTCCTTCAGCGTCTTCGAGCCGGCCTCGACGCTGATGACTTCAGCACCGAGCAGCTTCATCCGGAAAACGTTGACCGACTGGCGCTTGACGTCTTCGGAGCCCATGTAGACCACGCATTTCATGCCCAGCCGGGCCGCCACCGTGGCCGTGGCCACGCCGTGCTGACCGGCCCCGGTCTCGGCGATGACGCGATGCTTGCCCATGGCACGGGCCAGCAGGGCCTGGCCGACGGTGTTGTTGATCTTGTGGGCGCCGGTGTGATTGAGGTCCTCGCGCTTGAGCACGATCTTCGCCCCGCCCATCTTGCGGGTCAGGTTTTCGGCCAGGTACAGCGGCGAGGGCCGGCCGACGAAATGCTTCAGGTCGGAATCGAGCTGCGCCATGAAAGCATCGTCGGCAAGGTTGTTGCGCCAAGCTGTCTCGAGTTCTTCCAGCGCCGCCATCAGGGTCTCGGAGACGAAGCGCCCGCCGAACACACCAAAATGGCCGCCGGCATCGGGCAACTGGGTTTCAATCCTTGTCTTTTCGGCTGCTTCAGCCATTTCTCACCGCCTTGATAAAGTCACGAATCAGCTTATCACTCTTCACCCCGGGGCGAACCTCCACCCCGCTGGAAACATCGACCGCGTCGGGCTTCAGACGCCTGCATGCATCGGCCACGTTAGCGGGGTTCAGGCCGCCGGCCAGTACCCAGGGACGGTCGAGACGCGGAACCCGGGCCCAGTCGAAAATTTCACCGCTGCCGCCGGCCTGTCCCGGCGCGTGCGCGTCGAGCAACAGGGCATCGGCCAGCTCATAGTCAGCCGGATCTTCGGGGCGCTCACCGCCCATGGCCAGGGCTTTCATCCACGGCCGGTCGAACTGGCGGCAGAAGTCCTGATCCTCGCGTCCGTGGAACTGCAGCCAGTCCAGCGGCACTTGCTCGAGCGTCTCTCCCACCGCATCCGCCGAGGCGTCCATGAACAGACCGACCCGCGTGACGAAGGGCGGCAGGGCCCTACAAATGGCCCGTGCCCGCTCGTGGTCGATCAGGCGGGAACTACCCTCGGCAAACACCAGCCCGATCGCGTCCGCCCCGCCCTGAGCGGCCGCCAGGGCGTCCTCGATGCGCGTGATACCGCAGATTTTGACGCGAATCATCTTGCTTCTACCTGGTGGGTTACTGGTCGTCTCGTTCAGGGAAATCGATTACCCGATCAACTGGCAAACCCGGATAGTCGGGATACGTGGGCGCCATGAAATAAAGCCCTTCGGAAGGCGCTGTCGGGCCGGCGACAGTCCGGTCCGCTGCCGCCAGAACGTCGCCCGGCCACGACAGGGTTTTGTCACCCTTGCCGACCGGAATCAGCGTTCCGGCCACGTTTCGAACCATATGGTAGACGAAGGCATTGGCCTCGATGTCAACGACCACCTCGCTGCCATGGCGTGTCACCGACAGGTGATGGATGCGCCTCACCGGCGATTTCGCCTGGCATCCCACCGCCCGGAAGCTGGAAAAATCGTGCTCGCCCAGCAGGGCCTGGGCCGCTTCGTGCATTCGATCGGCATCCAATGGCTGCCGAATCCAGGCGACCCGACCGCGCTCGATGGCCGGCCGAACCCAGCGATTGAGGATGCGATAGCGGTAGCGGCGGCGCGTGGCCGAAAAGCGGGCGTGAAATCGATCGTCCACGGGGCGCGTCCACAACACCGAAATACCGGGATGGAGCTGGGTATTGGCGCCGAGCACCCAGGAACGCTCGCGCCGTTCGGCCCGGGTATCGAAATGAACGACCTGGCAGTACGCGTGGACACTCGTATCCGTGCGCCCGGCGCAATGCACGGTGACCGGGTGGTCGGCCACCCGGCTCAGGGATGATTCGAGGCAGGCTTGCACGGTCGGCGACTGACGCTGTCGCTGCCAGCCGTAGAAACCGCTGCCGTCGTACTCGATGCCGGCGGCCAGTCGCATTGGAATTTCCGGACTACGCCACTATTCAAGCTGGTCGAGCAGCTTCTGCGCCTCGGCCTGCTTCTCTTCGCTGCCGTCGCTGATCACTTCCTCGAGGACCGGCCGTGCCGAGTCCGCCAGGTCGACCGAGATGTAGGCGCGTGCGAGATCGAGCTTGACGTCGGCATCTTCGTCGCCGAGCGAGCCGCCCGACGATTCGGATGCTTCGACATCTTCAGCAACTTCACCATCCGACGGCTCGGCAGATTCGGACGCGCCGTCCCACTCAAATGCTTCGGTCTCGGCGGTCTCGGCGGTCTCGGCGTTCTCGCTATCAGTCTCAGCAGTCTCGTCCAGATTGAAATCGAGTCCGTCGTCGGAAACCGTAGAATCCAAATCCTCGACATCCGAGCTCAGTTCGAGATCGAGATCCTCATCTTCCCGCGTGCCGGCCTCTCCAAGCACTTCATCAGCTTCCTGCTCACGCGCTGGCGTGAAGTCCAGGTCGAGTCCGCCCGCACCTTCATCCTCGACTTCCACCGGCGCCTCGGAATGCTCGTCTGTGGGCGCTTCAGTCGCCTCAGCGGACTCGTCGTCTTCCTCGAATTCACCAAAGTCGGTTACCTCGGTATCGGCCGGAACAGAAGTAACTGGCCCGGTTTCGCTGGCCGGATCGTCGAGGCGCTCGGACAGCACGGCGAGATCCATGTCTTCGTCGAAACTGTCTTCGCTTCCGTCCGTGCCGTCGTCGGTTTCGGAAGTCGCCGGTTCACGCGTTTCTTCCTCCATGCCGAGATCGAATTCCTCGTCGGCGGCATCACCGGGCTCGCGCTCTCCGGTGTCGGTATCGGTGTCCATATCGCTTTGCGAATCGGCCTCGCCGATGTCGAGCATGCCGATCATTTCATCCGCACGCCGATCGAAATCATCGTCCTCATCCTGCGCCTCGTGCGGCGTCAGTAGCGGGTGGTCGGGAACATACGCAGACGCCAGCGACAGCGCCTCCTGCCACTCCGGCGCCGACTCATCGTCAACCTCTTGGTACATCTGATCGAAAGCATCGGTGAACTCCTGCTCCCGACCGCGATCGCCAAGCAACTCCAGCAACGCCAGGTGCGCGGCAAGGTCATTCGGCCTGCGAGCCACGGACGCCCGGGCCGAGTCGACAGCGTCGTCGTCGGCCGGAGCCCCTCCGACCGACTGCGAGGCCTGGCGTCGACGGCGCAGCCACAACACGGCAAGCACGGCAACGATGACCAGAGCCAGCAGCCCCACGGCGGGCCACAACCAGCCGGACATGCCGCCGGAACTGCGCGTGACGGGCATGGAGGACTCGGCTTGTTCGGCTTGTTCGGCTTGCCCGGCTTCATCGGTTGCCTGTGAATCCGTACTCGACTCATCGGCCGCCGCCATCGCCTCGTCGTCGCCATCGGTCGCGGTGTCGGCGTCTTCGGCTTCACCGGATGCTCCAGCATCGTCTTCATCAGCCGCAGCCATTTCGCCGCTTTCAGCGTCGGATGCTTCTTCGTCCTGTGTTCCGAACTCTTCTTCGAGCTCCCGCATGTAGTCGGTGACCTCGTCGCCCTCTTCACCGCCGGCGGCCTCTTCCCCGTCGGCCGTCTGGGCAAGCCGGTCCTGCTCTGCTCGCGCCTCGCGGGCTTCGCGCAGTCGATCCTCGAGCTCCGCCAGCGATTCTTCTGCTACGGCCACTCCGGCCATGTCTCGCTGCTCGAGCGCATCACGAACTTCGGCGACGTGTTCGTCAAAGCGCTCGCTTTCGACATCGCTGGCGGCGATCTCCTCTTCGACCTCGGCCAGCTGCTGGCTGACACGTTGAACCTCGCTTTCGGAAACAGCGGACGTTTCCGAATACTGGTCCTCCTCGGGCGGGACGACGTCGAGGCGGTAGTCTTCGCCGCTTTCGGCCGTCTCGGCTGCCCCTTCTTCCGGAGCAGTCTCTTCCTGCGCAGCGCTTTCCTCTGCGGCTTCGTCCTGGTCGGCCCCGGCAGATGGTTCAGGCGTTTCCGGCGTAGCCGCGTCCGACAGGACGGGAGCATCCCCGGCCATTTGCGGCTGCCAGGACCGCATGTGCTCGCGAACGCGACGTTCGGCCTCGGCACGGTCCACGGCTCCGACTTCATCGACATCCGGCATGTCCAGCAGCGCGTCGCTACGAAGCCGATTGATGTTCTCGCCGAGGAAGGCGCCGCGATTGCGATTGAAGATGGCCAGCATGACTTGGTCCATGCTCAGCGTGTTGTCAGGGCGCCAGTCCTGGGCAATACGCCACAAGGTATCGCCGCGGGAAACTCTTACCGTGTCGCCGGCGCGCGAAGGCGTGGTTGCTGATTCTTCTTCCGGCTGCGAGGGCCGGGAGGACGGCTGGCTCGCCGGCTCTTCAGCGCGCTCGGCCGTCTCACGCTCCTGGCGTTCGGCGGGCTCCGGCTCGGAAGCGGGCCGGGAAGCCGGCTGACTGACATCGCGTACCGGTGCCGCGGAGTCCCTGACCGGCGGGTCCAGGAAAAGGGTGTATTCACGCAACACGCGGCCGCTGGACCAGCGTGCATCGATGAGAATCTGAACGACGGGATCGTCGACGGGCCGCTGCGAGCGCACGCGAACGGTCGCCGGATCGGTACTGCGATCAACCGTCACCTCGAGGCCCAGTCCCAGCGAGTCACTCGGCACACCGAGACGTTCGTGGTCTTCGAGCGAAGCCGGCGCCACGCTGACGGACTCGACCGCATCGGACCGCACGTCGAGCAGGCGAATGGAGATATCCAGCGGCTGGCCCAGCCAGGAATCGACGCGGGCCTCCCCGAGCCCGAGCGCCCGAAGACCGTCGGCAGGAAACAGCAGCATGAGTACACCCAGGAGAACGGGTGCGATCAATCGAACAGCGTTGTTGGCCATGAGCGCCGAGTCCCTCTAATGCTTGACAAATTTATTTCAATTCAAGCGAGTATACCAATGTGTTCACATAATGCGAAAGCGCCGCGGCATCGCGGCGCTTTCAAGGGATCGCTGATTGGAATCAATCGTCGAGGAACGTAGCGCGCGGCTGACTGACGGTGTCCGCCAGACGCCGTCACACAGCCGCGCAGTCGCTCATCGGCGACTAATCAGGTACTCGGCGATCTGGATGGCATTCAACGCCGCACCCTTTCGTACATTGTCGGCGACGACCCAGAAATCCAGTCCCTGCGGATGACTGAGGTCGCGGCGGATACGGCTGACGAAGGTCTCGTCGTGACCACTGGCATGCGTCTGGGGTGTGACGATCTCGTCATCGCCGACCACCTTCACACCCGGCGCCTTGCCCAGGAGCTCGCGTGCCTCCTCGACTTCGAGCGGCTTGACGGTTTCGAGATGCACGGCCTCGCCGTGACCGAAGAACACCGGCACACGCACCGCCGTGGCGTTGACGGCGATTTCGTCGGAATCGAGGATGCGACGCGTCTCGTTGTGCATCTTCATCTCTTCCTTGGTATAGCCGTTTTCCTGCAACACGTCGATCATCGGGATCACGTTGAAGGCGATCGGCGCGTTCAGGGCCTTGACCTCCGGGTCGCGGAAGTTGAAGCGGTCCTTGCTCTGCTGGGCCAGCTCTTCCATCGCTTTGGCACCGGCACCGGAGACCGACTGGTAGGTCGCCACGTTGATGCGGGCAACGCCGGCGGCGCGATGGATCGGCGCGACGGCCAGCAGCATCTGGATGGTCGAGCAGTTGGGGTTGGCGATGATGCCGCCGTCGGTACCGAAATCATCCAGGACGCTGGCGTTCACCTCGGGCACCACCAGCGGCACGTCCGGGTCGAGGCGGAAATGCGAGGTGTTGTCGATCACCGTGCAGCCGGCCTTGGCCGCCCGGGGGGCATGCTCGGCCGAGACGCTGCCGCCGGCGGAGAACAGTGCATAGTCCCAGCCGCTGAAATCGAACTCGGACAGGTCCTGGACCGTAACCGACTTGCCATTGAAATCGACCTGGCTGCCGGCCGACCGGCTCGACGCCAGCACCGCCAGCTCGCTGATCGGAAATTCGCGCTCAGCCAGCAACTGCAGCATGACATGCCCCACCGCCCCGGTCGCACCGACGACGGCTACTCGATAACCTTGCTTCGCTTCGCTCATGATGTCTTTTTGGTCTGTTTGAATGAAAAAATGTCCACAGATGAACACAGATAAACACAGATTGGTCTTGCCAGCAGTTTCTTACCCGAGGAGAGGCGCCTGAGCTGCAATGCCTTGGTGCCACAGACAAGGGGAGTCGGTGGTTTCTTTATCCGTGTTCATCTGTGTTCATCTGTGGGCAATTAGATTTTGAATTTGATTTTGAAGTTGCGTCACCCGGGAATACGCGGCGTCTGCTCGCCTACGTCACCACACTGGGCACGGTTGAGCAGGTAATGGTCCATGATCACCAGGGCCAGCATGGCCTCGACGATGGGCACGGCGCGAATCCCGACACAAGGGTCATGGCGGCCGGTGGTCACGATTTCAACCGGATCGCCGTGGATATTCACGGTTTTTCCCGGCAAGCGAAGGGATGAAGTCGGTTTGAAGGCGACAGCGCACTCGACCGGCTGCCCCGTCGAAATACCGCCCAGCACACCGCCGGCGTGGTTGGACTCGAAGCCCTCCGGCGTGATCTCGTCGCGGTGCTCGGTGCCCTTCTGCGCAACCGAACCGAACCCGGCGCCGATCTCCACGCCCTTGGTGGCATTGATGCTCATCATCGCCGCGGCCAGGTCGCCGTCGAGCTTGGCATAAACCGGCGCGCCCAGGCCCACCGGCACGCCGGTCGCACGCGCCTTGACCAGCGCACCCACCGAGTCGCCCGACTTCCAGAGCTTCTTCATATAGTCCTCGAGCGCCTCGATCCTGGAGGCGTCCGGACAGAAAAACGGATTCGTACCGATCACGGCGGCGTCGAAATGCTCGTCGCAGACCTCGTCGCCGATCTGGCCCAGCCAGCCGACGATCTCGACACCCAGCTTTTCGCTCAGCCATTTCTTCGCCAGCGCCCCGGCAGCCACTCGCACGGCCGTCTCCCGCGCCGAGGACCGTCCCCCGCCACGGTAGTCCCTGATTCCGTACTTGTGGTGGTAGGTGTAATCGGCGTGGCCGGGGCGGAACTGCTCGGCGATCTTCGAGTAATCCTTCGAGCGCGCGTCGGTGTTGTAGATCAACAGCGCGATCGGCGAACCCGTCGTCCTGCCCTCGAAGGTGCCCGAGAGAATCTGGACGTCCTCGGCCTCCTTGCGCTGTGAGGTCCAACGGCTCTGCCCGGTTGCCCGCCGCATCAACTCGTCGCGGATCTCCTCGGCCGTGATCTCCATGCCGGGCGGAAACCCGTCGATCACACACCCGATCGCCGGCCCGTGGCTTTCACCGAAGGTCGTGATCGTTAGAACATGGCCGAAGGAGTTTGAAGACATCAGGGTTCGGGGTTCGGGGTTCGGGGTTCGGGGTTCGCGCCCCGACCCGCTGAATCACTCCAGATCAAGTCCGACGCTCGGCGAGCACAGCTTAACGCTTGTCGGCAACGCACCTTCGGACCCGCCACGCGCCCCTGAACCCTGAACCCTGAAACCTGAACCCTTCTTTTCATAATCAAAGATTCGTGTAATTGGGACCGGAGCCACCCTCCGGCGTGACCCAGTCGATGACCTGGTAGGGATCGGCAATGTCGCAGGTCTTGCAGTGGACGCAGTTGGCGGCGTTGATCTGCAGGCGCTTGCCGCCTTCGTCCTCGACCACCTCGTAGACGTTGGCCGGGCAGAACTTCGTGCAGGGGTTGCCGTACTCTTCCTCGCATCGGGTGAAACACACATCCGGGTCGATGATCTTCAGGTGCACCGGCTGGTCTTCGTCATGCGCGGTCTGGGCGAAGTAGACCGAGGCAAGACGGTCACGCGGCGGCAGGTCGCGCTCGACGTAGTCGAACTTCAAACCCGCTTCGTCGAGCTTGCGGTACTGCTCGTGGTCGGCGTGGTTCGACAATGTGCGCGGCAGCTTGCCGGCGGTGGCCGTCTCCACGGCGGCAATTGACATGCCGCGCCACAGGCCCTTGTTGAAGCCCGGACGAATGTTTCGCACCTTCTTGAGTTCGGCGAAGATGTCGGACTCGCGCAGGCAAGCGTCGAAGCCTTCACTGCTGAGCTTCTCCGAGAGATGCTCGGCGGCGAGCATGCCCGACTTCATCGCCTGGTGCGTGCCCTTGATCTTGGGCACATTGAGCAGGCCGGCCGAATCGCCGATGAGCATCGCGCCCGGCATCTCGACCTTCGGCAGGGACTGGTAGCCGCCCTCGACCAGGGCGCGGGCGCCGGCCGACAGGATTTCACCGCCCTCGAGCAGCTCGTGCATCATCGGGTGGTGCTTGAACTGCTGGAAGGCCTCGAAGGGCGAGAACGCCGGATCCTGATAGTCCAGGCCGCAAACGAAGCCGACGGCGATGCGGTCCTTGTCGAGGTGGTAGATGAAACTGCCGCCGTAGATCTCGCTGGGCAGTGGCCAGCCCACAGTGTGCTGGATGTAGCCCGGCTCGACGCGTCCTTCCGGCAGGCGCCAGAGTTCCTTCATGCCGATGCCGTAGGTCTGGGGGTCACTGTCGGCATCCAGCTTGTACTTCTTGATCGCGCGCTTGGACAGGTGGCCGCGGCAGCCCTCGCCCAGCACGGTGACCGGGGCGTGGATCTCGATGCCCTGGACGTAGGTGTCCTTCTCGTTGCCTTCGGCGTCGACGCCCATGTCGCCGATGATCACGCCCTGCACTTCGTCCTTGTCGTTGTAGCTCAGGTCGGCGGCGGCGAAGCCGGGGAACAGGTCCACGCCCAGCGCTTCCGCCTTGGGCGCCAGCCAGCCGCACATCGCGCCCAGCGAGACGATGAAGTTGCCGTGATTCTTCTGCTGCGGCGGCGTGGGGAGTTTGCGGCTGCCGGTCTTGCTCAGGTGCAGGAACCGGTCCTTGCCCGCGGGCACGCAGATCGGTGGCGGATCATCGCGCCAGCCGTCGATGAGTGCATCCAGCGGCTCGGGCTCGATGACCGCACCGGAAAGAATGTGTCCGCCAATCTCGGCGGCCTTCTCGATCACGCAGACGTTGAGATCGTCGGAGAGTTGCTTGAGCCGGATCGCGCAAGCCAGCCCGGCCGGGCCGGCACCGACGATCACGACGTCGTATTCCATGATTTCGCGTTCGGACATGGGATTCGCTGGGAATTCGGGCCAGATCTGAAAGGATACAGGCAAGGGAGCCTCTGAGAAACTCTGCCGGGCCTAATCGGCGAGCAGCGACTGCAGCTTCGGCCAGACGGCCTCCAGCATCAGCGGCTGGGCCTCGACGGTGGGATGGATTCCGTCATCCTGGAGCATCCCCGGCTTGTCGAAAATATCGTCGATGAAGAACGGAAGCAGCTCGACGTCATGGCGCTCGGCCAGGCGCGGATAGATCGCCTCGAAGCGCTCGATGTAGACCGGACCAAGGTTCGGCGGCAGGCGGATCTGCATCAGGGCCACGGTGGCATCGGCCGACTTGCCTTTTTCGATCACGGCCGCCAGATTGTCTTCGGTCTGCGTCGGCGATAGCCCACGCAGGCCGTCATTGCCGCCAAGAATGATCAGCACGACATCCGGCCGGTGTGTTTCCAGTAGCCCGTCGATCCGGGTGACCGCCCCGGCGGTGGTTTCGCCCGAGATGCTGGCGTTGACTACTTCGTGCTCGCCGTCGAGGCGTTCGGACAGCAGATGCACCCAGCCCGATTCACGGGGGATGGAATAGGCGTCGGAAAGACTGTCGCCGACGACCATCACCGTCGCCGCACTCACCGGCAGGCACAATGATGCGCTCAGCAACGCAATGAACAGTCCTTTCGAGAACAGTTTGAACATGGATCAATCCACACAAAGCATCCTGTCGGCCCGACAGGTGGGATTTTCGGTCGACGCCCCCGGCGGGCGACTCGAGATTCTCAAAGATATCAGCCTGGACCTGAACGCCGGCGAAACGCTGGCGATCGTCGGGGCCTCCGGCTCGGGCAAGACCACCCTGCTCGGTCTGCTGGCCGGCCTCGACCGCCCAACCAGTGGCGATATCCGGCTGACCGGCGCCGAACTCAAGTCGCTTGACGAAAACGCCCGCGCGCGGTTGCGCAAACGCCACGTCGGCTTCGTCTTCCAGAGCTTTCACCTGCTGCCCAGCCTGACCGCGCTGGAAAACGTGATGCTAGCGCTGGAGATCGCCGGCTTCGAGCACCCGCGCAAGCGCGCCCTTCAGGCGCTCGACCAGGTGGGCCTGAGCCACCGCCTTGAGCACTACCCGCGCCAGCTCTCCGGCGGCGAGCAGCAGCGTGTGGCGATTGCCAGGGCCTTCGCCGGCGAGCCCGAGATCCTGTTTGCCGACGAACCGACCGGCAACCTCGACCAGCGCACGGGCGAAGCCGTGGCCGACCTGCTGTTCGAACTCAACAGACACCACGGCACGGCGCTGGTGCTCGTCACACACGACATGAAGCTCGCTCGGCGGTGTGGGCGGGTTGAAGAGATCGAGGATGGCCGGCTAATGCAAGGCAACGAAGTCGTGTCTCGCCAGGCGGGCGACCCTATTAATGGAACCACGGAATACACGGAAGCGCACGGAGAATGAATGTCGTTTTTCCATTTTCCGTGTATTCCGTGTTTTCCGTGGTTAATCGCTTGACCGGGCAACCGTAAGCCAATGAACGCCACCACCCTCTCGCTAAAGCTCCTCACCCGCCAGGCCCGCTCCAGCGCCCTGGTCATGCTGTTTGCAGGCCTGGTCGTGGCCACGGCTGCACTGGCGGCGGTGAGTCTGTTTACCGACCGGGTCGGGCGGGCGCTGGAGCGGCAGGCCGGGGAGGTGCTGGCCGCGGACCTGGTGGTAACCGGGCGCGAGCGGCTGCCGGACGAATACCGGGAAAAGGCCGGCGAGCTCGGCCTGGATACGGCCGAGATCGCGCTTTTGAGCACGGTGCTGTTCATCGGCGAGGAAAGCCACCTGGTCGATCTCAAGGCCGTCACCGACGGCTACCCCCTGCGCGGGCAGCTCAAGCTGGCCGACCGACTCGATAGCGACGAGGAAGAAACCCTGGCGGCCGCGCCCCGTCCGGGCGCGGGCTGGATGGCCGCCCGGGGCCTGCGCCTGTTTGAAACCGATACCAACGTGGAAGTCGATATCGGCCGCCGGCCGGTGACGGTCGAACGTGTGCTGACCTGGGAACCGGACCGTGGCGGCAGCCGCTTCATGCTCGCCCCGCGGTTGATCATCCACATGGACGACCTGCTCGACAGCGAACTGCTCGGCCCGGGCTCGCGCGTGCGCTGGCGCCTTCTGGTCGCCGGCAGCGAATCGGGCGTGGCCGAATTCCGCCGCTGGGTCGAACCAAGACTCGAAGACCGCCAGGACATCGAAACCGTCGCCGAGGCCGAGGCCGACACCGGCCAGGCGCTCGAGCAGGCCCAACGCTTCCTGGGCGTGGCCGCGCTGACCGCCGTGATCCTGGCCGCCGCCGCCGTGCTGCTGGCCGCACTCAGGTATTCGCGCTCTCAGCGCGACCTGGTCGCGCTCCTTAAGGCCTTCGGCGCCGAAGGTCGCCAGATTCTCGGCGCACTGAGCCTGATGCTGCTGTGGCTGGCGCTGGCGGCAATCGCCACCGGCGGGGTCCTGGCCTTCGGCGCGCAGGCCGTCATCGCCTCGATCCTGGCCGACGGCCCCGCCGGCGAACTCCCGCCGGCGCGACTGATGCCGCTTGTCGGCAGCGGCAGTTTCACCCTGCTTCTGGCGGCCGGTTTCGCCCTGCCGCCGCTGGTGGCACTCCGAACGGTCGCGCCCATGCGCATTCTCAACCGCTCGCTCGATACCCGGCCCGGACTGGCCGGCGGCTTGTGGCTGGCGCCGATTATCGGTGCGCTGGCGATTCCGGTGCTGCAGCTCGGCAACCTGCGCCTGGCGATGATCGTGCTCGGCGGGTCGGCCCTGCTGGCCGCCGTCCTGGCCCTGGCGGCCTGGGGCGCGATGGCGCTGAGCCGGCAATTGTCGAAGCGCACGCGGGCTGACTGGCGTTTCGGCCTGGCCGGGCTGCACCGCCGCCGCGGCCAGGGCATCATCCAGATCACCGCGCTGGGTCTGGGGCTGATGGCGCTGCTACTGCTCATGATCGTGCGCGCCGAACTGCTCGATCAGTGGCGCGGCAGCCTGCCGGAAGACACCGCCGATCACTTCGTGGTCAACATCCAGCCCGACCAGCGCGAGGCCGTGCGCGAAGCACTGGCCGAGGCCGGCGCGCTCAACCTGCAGGTCCGCCCGATGGCCACCGTCAACCTCATCGAGGTCAACGGCGAGGCGCCACCGGATCACCGTTGGGCCGGGCAGACCAATGTCTCCTGGATCGATACACTACCGCCGGCCAATCGCGTCATCGAAGGCAGTTTCTTCGCACCGGACGCCGACGGCGAGATTTCCCTGGCCCAGCGCTGGGCCGAGCGAACCGGCATCGGCATGGGCGACACCATGCTGTTCGAAGCCGGCGGCCAGCGCCTGAAAGCGACGGTAACGAGCATGCGCGAGGTCGAGTGGGAGTCGTTCAACGTCAACTTCTTCATCCTGCTCACCCCGTCGGCGGGCGAGTCGCTCCCGCACCAGTTCATCGCCAGCTTCCGCCTGCCCGATGACGCCGGCCCCCTGCGCGATATCCAGCAGGGTTGGCCCAATGTATCGATCATCGATATCGGCGCCCTGCTCGATCGCATCGGAGAGATCATCGACCGGGTCTCGAGTGCGGCCCAGGTGGTTTTCTTCTTTACCCTGATCGCGGGGCTGGTGGTGCTGCTGGCGGCGCTGGAAGCCACCCGCGACGAGCGCCGGCAGGAAGCGGCCCTGATCCGCGCACTGGGCGCCGACGACGCCCTGGTGCGGCGCGGGCTGCTGATCGAATACGGCGCCATGGCGCTGATCGCCGCCGTGCTGGCAACCGGCGGCGCGGCGCTGACCGGCTGGCTGCTGGCGCGCGAGCTGTTCGAATTCGCCTACCGGCCCTCGGCTCTGCTGCTGGCGAGCGGCTTTGTCGTATCGTTCGTGCTGGTCGTCGGCAGCGGCTGGCTGGGCAACCGTTCGGTGCTCAAAACCTCGCCCATCCGCATCCTGCGCGCGGGCGGATAGACGCCCCTTGGCCTCCACGCCCGAAACCGCCCTGCCGAAGGAGCACGCCGACCCGCATGCCCACTTGATCCTTTACGGCTCACGGCTCAGGGTGCTGTGGCACATGGCCTGGCCGGCGATTGCCGTAATGATGGCCTTCGGCCTCAACGCCGTGATGGACGCCGTCTACATCGGGCACCTCATCGGCGAGCAGGCGCTCGCCGGCGCGGTGCTCGCCTATCCGCTGACCCAGCTGACCCTGGGACTGGGCTCCCTGGCCGGCATCGGCGGCGGTGTGGCGCTGTCGATCGCCATCGGGCGGGCCGACCGCGAGACGGTCAGACAACTGCCCGGGACGGCCGTCACCATCGCATTGCTTCTATCCTTGGGCTATGCGCTTATCGGCGGCAGCCTGGCCGAGAAGCTGGTCTATGCGATGGGCGCACGCGACGACCTGGTTCCACTCGCGGCAGCTTACCTGCGAGCGTCGGCCCTGGGCGGCTTCGGCGCCATCGGCGGCATGACGCTCAACATGCTGATCCGGGGCGAGGGCAAGATGAAGCTGGCGGCGGCCTACATGGCCACGGGGCTGCTGGTCAACGTCCTCCTCACACCGATCTTCATCACGGTCTTCGACTGGGGCGTCGCCGGTGCGGCCTGGGCGACGAATATCGGTGGTGCGGTCGGCGGCCTGCTGGTCTGGCAGCGCTTCGCGCGGGGCCGCGCCAGCTATCCGGTGGATGCCCGCTTCCTGGGCCTGCCTCGGGCCCTGGCCGGACGAATTGTCAGACTCGGTACGCCCGCCATGGTGCAAAGCTCCACCGGCCTGGTCCAGGCCGTGGTGGTATTCAACATGCTCAGTCGTATCGGCACGGAGGCCGACATCGCCTTCTTCGGTGCGGCCTGGCGCGTGCTTTTGTTCATGCTCACGCCGCTGTTCGGCCTGATGCGCGCCTTCCAGCCGGTGGCCGGCATCAATTACGGCGCCGGCCAGTGGGGGCGGATACGCGACAGTTACTGGACTTTCGTCGCCGCCGGCGCGGTCATGATCGTGCCGATATGGATCTTCATGAACCTCTTTCCGGAAGCCACGCTTGCGCTGATGTTGCCCGATGCCGTCCTGGGAGCGATCGACCTGCACCGCTTCCGCGTGCTGATGCTGGTGCTGCCGGTATTGCCCATCGTGTTCACCGCTCTGGCGCTCCTGCCGGCCATCGAGCAGCCCGGCAAGGCCACCCTGGTCTCGGTCTCGCGGCAACTGCTGTTCTACGTGCCGGTGATGCTGACGCTACCGACGCTGATCGGTGTCTCGGGCGTCTACTACGGCGCGACCTCGATCGATTTCATCTGTGCCATGTGGCTGCTGGGGATCGTTATCGTGACATTCCGGAAAATGACCGCGAAACCGCACCCGGGAGTCTCTTGAGGGACTTCTGCCTGCCTTGCCGGACGCTCGCGCAGTCGTCTTCATGGGCTCCAGGAGAAGCCCGGAGCAATCCTAGCGCTTGCGGACGTCGCGCAGGATCGTATAGCGGACGATATGCTTCTCTTCGTCCTCGTCTTCCTGGCGCTGGCCGGGAGAGGTGTCGCCATGCTTGCCCAGGTATTTCATGTCCTCGCCCGGGCCGGCCCGGAAAACGAGCAACGCATTTCCGGATGAAGGCAGGGGCCGATCGGAAATCAGTGTCAACTGATCGGCGCTGCTGCCGGAATCGGCCACGGTCACCTTGCTGAAGCGACCGGACATGGAACTCATGTCGGAAATGGCGCCCTGGTAGTAGGTCGTCTGGCCCCGCCGCTCGAGCCCGATATTGCTCGACAGCGAGGAACACATCTCCTCGGCACGCTTGATTGTGTCGTCGGTGACGAATTCGTAAATGTTGTCGTCGTCTTCTCGGCGCATTCTCCGGCCTCCTGCAGATCAGTGACGGCTGTCACAACTGCTGCATCCGACTGCAATATAACCCAGATTGCGGGTCGCCCGAAACCGCTCCCTCACAAATGTGATCCACTCGTCGGGCAAGGGCCGGCGTTCAGGAGGGATTACGCTGCTGCTCCCACCATTTAAGCCGCCTGAGCACCTCACGCTCGAAGCCGCGCTCGACCGGGCGATAGAAGCGCTGCCGTTCCATTTCCTCGGGGAAATAGTTCTGTCCGGAAAATCCCTTGTCGGTGTCGTGGTCGTAGACATATTCCTTGCCGTAGCCCAGATCCTTCATCAGGCCGGTCGGCGCATTGAGGATATGCGCCGGCGGCATCAGCGATCCGGTTTCCTTCGCCGACCGCCAGGCCGTTCCGGCCGCCTTGTAGATGGCATTGGACTTGGGCGCCGTAGCCAGGTAGAGCGTGGCCTGGACGATGGCCAACTCGCCCTCGGGCGAACCCAGCACCTCGTAGGCTTCCCGCGCGGCCAAGGCCTGCGTGAGGGCCTGCGGTTCGGCCAGTCCTATATCCTCGGAGGCGAAGCGGATCAGGCGGCGTGCGACATAGAGCGGATCCTCGCCGCCGACGAGCATGCGCGCCAGCCAGTAGAGGGCGGCGTCGGCGTCTGAACCGCGCAGCGATTTGTGGAGGGCCGAGATCAGGTTGTAATGGGCTTCCCGATCCTTGTCGTAAGCCGGCGAACGACGCTGTACCAGGCCCGGGAGGCGCTCGCTGTCGATCATTTCGTCCGCGCCGGCCAGTTCATGGACCGCCTCGGCCATATTGAGCAGGTAGCGCCCGTCGCCATCGGCCATGGCGAGCAACATGTCGCGTGCTCCGTCGTCGACCGGCAACGGACCCCCGAGGTACTGCTCGGCCCGCTTCAATAGCCCGTCGAGCGCCTCTCGGTCGAGGCGTTGCAGCACCAGCACCTGCATGCGCGAGAGCAGCGCCCCGTTGAGTTCGAACGACGGGTTTTCGGTGGTCGCGCCGACCAGGATGATAGTGCCGTTTTCCACGTGCGGCAGAAAGCTGTCCTGCTGGGCGCGATTGAAGCGGTGAATCTCGTCGACGAACAGCAAGGTGCCCTGGCCGTTGCGGCGGCGCAGGCTTGCCGCCTCGAAGATCTTCTTGAGGTCGCCGACGCCCGAGAAAATGGCCGATATCTGGACGAAAGCCAGATCCCCGACCTGGGCAAGCAGGCGGGCCATGGTGGTCTTGCCTGTCCCCGGCGGGCCCCAGAAGACGAGGGAGGCAAGGCGGCCGGAGTCGATCATGCGCCGCAACGGCCCCTGCTCACCCAACAGGTGATCCTGCCCGACCACTTCATCGAACTGCTTCGGGCGCAGCCGGTCTGCCAGCGGGCCGCCGGGTGACTGATCGCTTTCCTCGGATGCAAACAGATCGCTCATGATCCGCCATTTTACGCCCGGGCAGGGCCGGCAAGGCTCCCGAACGCAGCCGTTGCTATACTCGTGACCACCACACGACAACGAGGGGAGGAGCCAGCATGCGCGGCATTCAGGATCAACTGGTGCATCGGTCGAAAAGCACACCCGACCAGCTTTACCTCTCCCAGCCCATCGAGCGGGAGTGGCATACCTGGACCTGGGCCGAGGCTTTCGACGAAGCGCGCCGCATGGCCGCCGCCCTGGAGCGGCTCGGGCTCGAACCCGGAGACCGCGTCGGCCTGATATCGCGCAATTGTGCGCACTGGGTCCTGGCCGACATGGCGATCATTCTCGCCGGGCTGGTCAGCGTACCGGTCTACCCCACGGCCAAGGCCGAGACCATTCGCCAGATTCTCGAGCACAGCGACTGCCGTGCCTGCTTTGTCGGCAAGATCGACGAAGCAAACGAGCGCCTCGCGGGCGTTCCCGAGGGAGTGAGCCGCATCGCCATGCCCTACCCCGGCACCAGCGGCAATCTGGATTGGGAGGAACTGGTGGAACAAGCCGCCGGGGATTTCCAGCTGCGCCAGCGCCGCGAGGAAGACCTGGCCACCCTGCTCTATACCTCGGGAAGCACCGGCACACCCAAGGGCGCGATGCACAGTTACGCCAATTTCGCCTTTGTCGGGCACACGCTGCCGACCGCTTTGGGCGTGGAACCGAACGACCGCGTGTTTTCCTACCTGCCGTTGTCGCACTGCACCGAACGCGCCTATGTCGAGGCGGCCAGTTTCTACGCCGAGACGTCGCTTTATTTTGCCGAATCCATCGATACCTTTGCCGAAGACCTGCGGCACGCCAGGCCCACACTGTTCGGCTCGGTACCCCGATTGTGGAAGCGCTTCCAACTCGGCGTGCTCGAAAAGCTGCCGCCGGAGAAACTCGATCGTCTGCTGCGGATCCCGCTGGTCTCGACACTGATCAAGCGAAAGATCAAGAAGCAGCTCGGCTTCGATCAGGCGCGCTGGTTCGCCAGCGGCAGCGCGCCGATGGCCGTGTCGCTGCTCGAATGGTGGGACCGGCTGGGCGTGACCATTCGCGAGGGCTGGGGCATGACCGAGACTTTTGCCTACGGCACGCAGATCGGGCTGGACGTCGAGCCGCGCTTCGGCACGATCAGCCGTGCGCTTCCGGAGGCCGAACTGAAGCTCAGCGACGAACAGGAATTGCTGATCCGCTGCCCCTGCCTGATGGACGGCTACTACAGGGCCGACGAACTCAGCGCCGAGAGCATGACCGAAGACGGCTTTTTCCGCACCGGAGACCGCGCCTTCATCGAAAACGGCTGGGTGACCATTACCGGCCGCGTCAAGGAACTGTTCAAGACGGCCAAGGGCAAGTACGTCGCGCCGGTGCCGGTCGAGAGCCTGCTGGCGCGCAATTCCTGGATCGAGATCGCCTGCGTGCTGGGCAGCGGCATGACCCAACCGGTCGCGCTGGTGCAACTGGCCGAACATGCGCCCGACGATCAGGAGCATGTATCCCGGCAGCTTGAATCCGATCTCGACCGGCTGAACCAGGATCTGGAATCGCACGAACGCCTCGCCAGCCTGATCGTGGTCAGCGAAACCTGGGAAGTCGACAACGGCCTGCTCACGCCCACGCTCAAGATCAAGCGCGATGTGATCGAGGCGAAGTACACCGATGTGGTCGCCCGGGCGGACAACCGGGTCGAGTTCGAGGACTGAGCAGGCTCACGCCGCCCCCAAAGTGGTGTCAAACAAGTGACCCGCATTCTGCTCCTGTCCGCCTACCGTTCCGACAGCCACGCCGCCTGGGCGGACTGGTTGGTGAACAACATCGAGGACATCGAATGGACGGTGCGTGAATTACCCGGTCGCCACTTCGCCTGGCGCATCCGCGGCAATCCGCTGAGCTGGCTCGACGCAATTCCGCCCGAACCGCCCGACCGGGTGCTGGCCACCTCGATGGTCGACCTAGCCACCCTGCGCGGCATTCATCCGCAGCTGGCCGACGCGCCAACGAGCTACTATTTCCACGAAAACCAGCTGGCCTACCCGGTCAGCCGCAACCAGGTCAAGACCATCGAGCACGCTATCGTGCAGATCTACGGCGCCCTGGCGGCCGACGAACTGCTGTTCAATTCCGACTACAACAGGCAGTCCTTCCTCGAAGGCGCGGCACGATTCGCCGCCAAGATGCCCGACCGTGCACCCCGCGACCTCGCCGAAAGACTGGCGCCGAAAAGTCGCATCCTGCCGGTTCCGGTCGAGCCCGTGCCAGCGGCCGAGCATCGTGACCGACGGCTGATCGTCTGGAACCACCGCTGGGAATACGACAAACAGCCGGAGCTGTTCGCCGAAGCCGTCTGCCGCCTGGCCGAAGAAGGCATCGATTTTCGGCTCGCCCTGCTGGGCAAACGCCCCCGCAATACACCTGCGGCCCTGACACGGATACGGAGGCAACTGGGCGATCGCATCGTTGCCGACGGCCTGCTGCCGCGCGAGGACTATCGTGCGCTGCTCGGGCGCGCCGGCATCGTGGTCAGCACCGCCGCCCACGAATTCCAGGGCCTGGCCATGCTCGAGGCCGTCAGCGCCGGCGCGATTCCGGTCGTGCCGGACGCGCTGTGTTATCCGGAGCAGTATCCGCGGGTGTTTCGGTATCCGCCCGGTGAGATGAAAGCGCTTGCCCGAAAGATCGAAGAATGTCTCTTGACGGAACACCTCCGGCCGCCGGACGTGAAAGGGTGGTATGGAGAAAGACTCAAGAACCGCTGGTTCGATGCGCTGACCGACTCTACAGTCCACGACCGTCCAGGTCGCCGAAGGGAAGTAGCCGGCTGAACACATCGGCGACCATCTCGGTCTGCCGATGCCATCCGTTCTTGGTCATCGCGCTTTTCAATTGCGAGCGAACGGTTTCATAGGACAAGCCCTTGTCTTCGGCGAGCGAGCGAAGTGATTCACCGCCGATGACTTCCCGAACGATCTCCGCTTCGGCGGGCGTGAGCGAAAACCGCTGTATCAAGGCCTCGACTGACAGCCTTCGAACGCGAACGGGATCGGAGATCACCAGGACGACCTCGCCGTTGTCCAGCCGGAAGATGGACGCATTCAGCCCGTCAAACTCGCCGATGGCCAGGCCCGAAAGATGGCGCAAGTCGTCCTTGCCCGTTAGCACGGAACGTGTCGCCTCGACCAGCGAGGCGTTGCCTAGCCAGAAATGAAGTTCATCGCTTGCGGCAAAGAACGTCCGCGGCCGGCCGGCAATGGCTTCGGCCGCCCGGTTGGCGAAGCGAACGCGCATGCCGGCGCCGACGACGATGACGGCATGCTCGATGGCATCCCAGAGACTGGTCAGGCGCGCCAGGTCCCGACGTGTGCTCTGAACATGTCTGAAACCCGCATACGCCTCGCGGACGTGGGCATGAATCGAGCGCATCCGCGCCAGCTCGCGCTCGGAGAAATCCGGATCGCCCGAGGGCTTGATGACGGTCAGATGCGTGGTGTACTCGGGACCGGAATCGAGCGCCATGCCCGCCACGTACTCGATACCGAGGCGCCGATACACCTCGTTGTAGAGATCCGTACGGGCAAAGTCCTCGGGCCGCACGAAGTGCGAAGCCGGAAAGACGTAGTTGCCCTCCAGATATCGCCGCGAACGCTCGATCAGCGGATTGGCGCGGCCGAACTCTTCGTTGTACTCCAGGATGGCCGGATCCGGCGGCAGGTTCGTCGCCAGCGCCGTGCCGGCGGACTGCTCGAAATCGTAAGTGTCGAGCGTGATGCCGTAGACCTCGAGGTAGTCGGAGAGAACAGAAAGCGACTCGTCCCAGGCAACCCGCCCCGTCGCCGCTCCATAGAGTGCAGCGATGGTCCGATCCCGACCCCGACTTGTTGGCATCCCGGCCTTCCCTAAATGCTCCCTGCGTTTTTTCTATCAAACCCATACAACACGGGTCAATGAGAAACCGGGACCCATTTCACCCAAATGGGGGAGGAATCGTCGACCGATCTTCAGTATTTTGAACATAGGGAGTGCTAGTCGAGCAATCAAAGGGGGAGGATGTTTTATCCCAGACGAGCCGTTACTAATGAGGGGGCAGCGATCTCTCCGGCTTGCTTGGCGACAACCCGCCGCTGCGGAGGCTCAACAACCCGACCTGGACCTGCACCGCACAAAGCGGTGCGACCTGCGGAAGCGCCAGCGGCTCGGGGCCGACCAGCGCGAACGTCGACCTTCCCGAGTCTTCGAGCGTGACCTTTCGATGGAGTGCGTCGAGCCCTGAGCGCCAATTCAACAATCATCCGATTATCAACAACAGGACCGACAGCCATGCGCAATGACCGCTTGCCCGTCTTTCCAGAGATCCTGATCGCACTGATCCTCCTGATGCCAGTGGCATCGATGGCCACTTCAAATGAAGCGCCATTCGCCAAACAGTCCCCGAACGCAGCGCAAGACTTCGATGCCTCGCTTGGCGAACTGGTCGACGAAAACGGCCACGTCGTGCTCCCCGATGACTTTTCAGGTTCGATCGATCCGACCGGATTCCAGATGGTGAGTCAGGAAGGACAGGCGCCGAGGTTTGTTCGATCAGGTAGCACCAACGATCAATGGTCCGAGGGAGAATTCGGCGTTCCGGGTTGCAGTGGCAGTGTGGTCGCGGCCACGGTCATCAATGGAGAGCTGTTCCTGGGCGGCAATATTTTCAGGGCCTGCGGGTTCGCAGCCACCTCCAGTGTGGCCCGCTTCAATCCAACCACCGGCGAGTTCGCTGCGCTTGGCGACGGTGTGAACGGTGCCGTAAACACTCTGGCCGCAATCGGCGAGGCCCTGTACGTGGGAGGCACCTTTGACCAAGCTGGGGGCGCTTCTGCCAACCACATTGCCGTCTACGACACCACGCAGAGCGGGAACGCCGGATGGTCGACGCTCGGGGACGGGGTGAACAACTGGGTGCATGCCATGGCTGCGATCGGTGACGATTTGTACGTGGGAGGCAGCTTCAACCAAGCCGGCGGCACGTCCACCAGCCGCCTTGCCGTCTACGACACCACGCAGACCGGGAACGCCGGCTGGTCCGCGCTCGGCGACGGAGTAAACGGTGGTGTACTGGCATTGGCCGCGATTGGCGATGACTTGTACGTCGGGGGAGCTTTCAGCGAGGCCGGCGGCACCTCCATCAGCCGGCTTGCCGCCTACGACACCACGCAGACCGGAAACGCCGGCTGGTCAGCCCTTGGAGACGGGGTGAACAACGGCCAGGTGAACGCCTTGGTCGCGATCGGTGATGACCTATACATTGGGGGGGAGTTTAACCAAGCCGGCAGCGCGCCCGCCAATAGTATCGCGGTCTACGATACCGCTCAGGCGAGCAACGCAGGCTGGTCGACGCTGGGGGACGGAGTGAACGGTAGTGTGCGCAATGTACTTGCACTGACCGCGATCGGCGATGACTTGTACGTCGGAGGATCGTTCACTCAGGCCGGAGGGTCATCCACCAAGCACCTCGCCGTCTACGATACTGCGCAAACCGGAAATGCCGGCTGGTCCACTCTTGGCCAAGGGGTGAACAACAACGTGAGCACATTCGCTAACGTGAGCACATTGGCTACGATCGGCGATGATCTGTATGTCGGCGGCGGCTTCGTGACGGCTGGCGGCATCGGCCTAAGTCATGTCGCAGTCTATGATACGACGCTAACTGGAAACGCAGGCTGGTCGGCGATCGAGGATGGAGTGAGCGCCCCCATGCGGGCTCTGGTTGCAATTGGTGACGACCTTTACGCCGGCGGAGACTTCACCCGGACCGGCGCAGTGCCGGCAGACTATATCGCGGTCTACGACACCAGCCAGCCCGGTAGCGGCGGTTGGTCAGCGCTAGGGACCGGGTTGGACGACACCGTTTGGGCCCTGGCCGCTATTGGCGATGACCTTTATGTCGGAGGAGATTTCACCCAAGCTGGTGGCGCGCCCGCGGACAACATCGCAGTCTACGACACCACCCAGACGGGAAACGCAGGGTGGTCGACACTAGGGGACGGGACGAACAGCAGCGTTTACGCCTTGGCTGCGATAAGCGATGATTTGTACGTTGGCGGACTTTTCACCCAGGCGGGCAACGCGCCCGCTAGCCTTATTGCAGTCTACGATACCGCCCAGACTGGCAATGCTGGATGGTCGGTGCTCGGTGACGGAGTGGACAACACCGTGTTTGCTCTCGCCGCAATGGAAGATAACCTTTATGTCGGCGGCGCTTTTACCCAAGCCGGTGGCACACCCACAAACCGCATCGGGATCTACGACACCACCCAAACCGGCAATGCCGGCTGGTCGGCACTCGGGGATGGAGTAGATAGCACCGTGCGCGCTCTGGCTGCGATCGACAACAACCTGTATGTTGGCGGCTTTTTCGAACATGCTGGCGGTGCACCCGCGGATCATATCGCGGCCTTTGATACTTCCCAAACCGGAAACGCCGGATGGTCAGGGCTTGGAGACGGGATGGACAGCAGCGTTTATGCCCTAGCCCCCAGCGGAGATAATCTTTACGTTGGCGGACGGTTCGGTCAGGCCGGAAGCATGGCGGCGAACAACATCGCCGTATACGACACTTCCCAAACGAGCAACGCCGGCTGGTCGGCGCTTGGAAATGGGGCGGGGCTCTTTGTATACGCTTTGAACTTCATTGGCGGTGAACTCTATGTTGGCGGGATATTCACGCAAGCTGGTGGCAACGTTAATGCATATCTCGCACACTACAACACCAACCCAAATCACCTCCCCGTCGCCCAATCAGACAGCGTAGCGACTGACGAAGACGCCACTTTCGACGGCAATACTCTTTCCGACAATGGCAACGGCATCGACGAGGACCCTGACGGCGACCCGCTGAGCGTGACCGAGGTCAACGGGGTGCCAGGCAATGTCGGGGCACAAATCACGCTCGCTTCCGGCGCGCTGTTGACCGTCGACACCAGCGGCGCCTTCATCTACGACCCCAACGGCCAGTTCGAGAGCCTTGCTGTCGGCGACACGGCCACCGACACTTTCGACTACACGATCTCCGACGGCATCGCATCGGATTCGGCGACGGTGACGATCACGATCAACGGCGCAAATGACGCACCGGTAGCAAACGTTGACGCACGGACGACGGGAGAGGCTTCAGTGCTGGTTGCCTCGGACGCCGACGGCACCGGCACGGATGGCGATTCGTCCGACGACGGCGTACTCGTCAACGACACCGATATCGACGGCGATGTGCTGACGGTCGACCAGGTGGAAGGCTCGGCCGGCAATTTGGGCACAGCCGTGTCTCTGCCTTCCGGCGCGACGGTCACGGCGGCCGCCGACGGCACTTTCGTTTACGACCCCAACGGCCAGTTCGTCGGGCTCGACGTCGGCGAACAGGGCAGCGATGCGTTTTCCTATCGCGCCACCGACGGCAACGCGACGGCCACCGCCGAGGTCGACATCACGATCGACGGCGTCAACGATCCGCCCGCCGCGGCCGCCGACGCCTTCACCAGCGACGAGGACGTCCAGCTTGCCGGCAACGTGTTTGCTGACAACGGCAGCGGGCCCGATAGCGACCCCGACGACCCGCTGTCGGTGATGAATCCCGGCACGCTGACCGCCACCGGCCTCGGCGGCAGCGTCGACCTGCAGGCCAACGGTGATTTCATCTACACCCCGCCGGCCGATGCCAGCGGCAGCGACACCTTCGACTACACCCTCGAGGACGACAACGGGGCGACCAGTTCCGCGACGGTGACGATCACGGTCGAGCCCGTTGATGATCCACCGGTCGCCGTCGATGATGCGGCAAGCCTCGACGAAGACGCCGCGCCCACGGCCATCGATGTCCTGGCCAACGACACCGACGTCGACGGCGGTCCGATCGCGATCGACGCGGTCACCCAGCCGGCTGCCGGCACGGTCGTTGTCACCGGCGGCGGCCTGACCTACGAGCCGACGGCCGATGCCTGCAACGACGGCGCGCCACCCAATGACTTCAGCTACACGCTGGCCCCGGGCGGGTCCAGCGCCACGGTGGCCGTGAGCGTGGCATGCATCAATGATGCGCCGACGTTCGTTGCCGGGTCCGATGTGGAGACACTGGAAGACACTGCGTTCTCGCAAACCTGGGCGACCGATGTTTCGGCCGGTCCGGAGGAATCGAGCCAGACCCTGGCTTTCGAGGTCACGACGGACAATGCCTCGCTGTTCGATCAGCAACCCGCCATCGATGCAAATGGCCTGCTCACGTTCACGCCCGCCCCGGATGTCACCGGCACGGCGACGGCCACCGTCGTGCTGAGCGACGACGGCGGCACGGCCAACGGCGGCAGCGACGAATCAGCGCCGGCCACCTTCGACATCGCGGTCAATGCGGGTGCCGATATCCAGGTCGACAAGACGGTGGAGGTCTCTACCCTCCAGACCGGTGCGTTGCTGACCTACACGGTCATCGTCAGCAACTCCGGGCCTAGCGACGTCTCCGGCATCGCGGTCGAAGACAATCCGCCCGCCGTGCTCAACGGTGTGAGCTGGAGCTGCATGGCTGCCGGGTCGGCCAGCTGCAGCGAGACGAGCGGATCGGGTGCCGTGAGCCTCACGGCCGACATTCCGGAAGGCGACAGCGTGACGGTCGAGCTGACAGGAACAATCCCGGAAATCACCAGCGACGAGATCTCGAACACCGCGACCGCCACTATTCCTTCGGGGGTTGTCGATATCGATGAGACCAGCAACACCAACACCGCGACGATTGCAATCGGCATTTTTTCCGACAGATTCGAGCAATAAGGTTACGGGGACCTCGAAGCAAGCCGTACTCAACAAACGGCACCCAAAGATTCACTACCGGGAGATAAATGATGAAAACGCTCATCCATTCTTGCTTGCTAACTCTGACGCTTGCATTGATCGCAGCGAATTCTGAAGCTCAGATTCCACCTCCTCAGCTCGCCAAAGCAACCGGGCCATCCATTCAAAGTTCTGCCGATGATGCGCGCGGAACGCCAGCCGGTCTGTTTGATGATTTCGAATCCTACACTCCGGGTCAAAGCCTGGTCGATCAGAGCGACTGGTTCAACGTAGTCGATACTGGCGATACGGTAGTTTCGTCAGGGATCGATGGACAATCCGGCGCCCATATTTCGGATGGCTCCGAATCCTTCGGCCAGGTGCTGGGAAGGAGAGTCAGCACCGGTCAATTCGGAACGCTTACTGTAGAAGTTCGACCCAACCTAAACACATCAAATGTTTCTCTCATAGTCGGCTCAGAAAGTGATTTTTTGAACGCCTCCATCGGATTCTATCCGTCGCAGAATGTCTGGGTCTTTCAGGACTTCGACGAGACCGATGAATTTATCAACCTGGTTCCCACTGGGGTCGACTGGGTAGAGAACCAAACCGTAGACGTTTCGTTTACGACAACAATCGATGGCAAGCTTTCAATCTACTACGATGGTCGTTTGATTTTTGCCGGCAAAGATATGTCGGACAAGAACGGCTCAGGCGCCAGCCCGGTTGATTTCCTCGGAGTTCGGGCAAGCAATTCGGAAGCTGGTGATTCAGTTGAAATCGACAACATATCCGACGCTCTTAGCACAGCAAACGACCCCGCTGGATCAGCCGATCTTTACCACTCAATCGGTGCCGGAACGCTGGAGCCGTACGACAAAATCATTTCTGATGAAAACACCTTCCTGGGCCAAACCTTCAAGGTGACAACCTTGACGTATAACACTGACGACTCCGAGACCTCAGCTGACGTGGCCGCCGAGGTCACCATTCCAAGCCAACTGTCACTCATTGATGATACTTGTAATGGAACGGTCAGCTCGGGAGTTTACATGTCAGAGACTTTCACACTCGCAGCAAAACAGTGGAAAGCCTGCACTCTCGAGCTTGAAGTTGCTGTCTCTATCGATGATGTCGAGCCGTTCCTGGTGCTTGAGACGGAAGCAACAGCCACGACTCCCGATGCGTTCTTGTCGAACAATTCGTCCGTATTTTTCATAAACCCCCTTGATATTGAGATCTTCAAGGACCGCTTTCAAGACTAACTTTCTCTCCCAAATGTGAGCGACACCTGCGTGTCAGTGACTTGACTGGAGAGCATTGAACATAGGAAGACGAGAGCATGGGAAGCCCATAAATCTATAGATTGATCATCCAGATCAAAGGAAGAGCCGTCGAAACAACAAGCAAGAAAATATCCAATGCATCTATGGTTACGGGGCCTAGCACGTTCAGCAACACCGGCCACTCCAACAATGAAACTGGAGAGCCAATATCAACCGGCATACTCACGGATCAACACAATCAATTTTGAATTGAGCGACAGGAGCGCAGAGGAAATGCAGCTATCAAAAATTCACTCCGGCGCGTTAGCAGCGGCTATCGCAATTTTGCCCGTCCCCCCCGCAGGAGCCCTAACAACGACTGAAATAGGCTACAGGCCAAATGCCGTAATATGCATTCAGGGCGAACTAATTGCAGTTGATGGCACTAATAACACAGAGGCAAGGAGCGCCTACTCCAAGAACGCACTTGACTGGCACAGCAACTCGATGCCTACGGAAACATCCGGCTTACTTGATCTCGCACATGGTGATGGCTGGACGGTTGCAGTCGGATGGGAAGGTACGGTTGTGCGATCCCAGGACAATAGAAACTGGACTCGAGAAGACCCGGGCATTGTAGGCTCGACAAACCGACCGCAGAGCGTTGCCTTCGGCGATGGCTCCTTCATCATGGTTGGAGCAGGGTTCGAGGGAAACGTCGATGGAAATCTGGTTATGAGATCTTCCGACAAAGGAAGTACTTGGGAGGTGCTTGATCTGAATGGTCAAGGAGAAACTTGGCTTAATGGCATATATTTCCGGAATGGAACGTTTACGATCGTCGGGGATTTGGGCGCAGTACTTCAATCAACTGACGGAGGCGACTCCTGGATACGTCAGCCAGGACCACCTCGGCAAATCGAACTTCAAGATGTCGCCTTTGGAGCAGGCAGGTATGTTGCATCCGGTCGAGACCGGGCGAGTTTCACCGGTGATATGTTCGTTTCGGACGACGGGGGCATCAATTGGCGGGCGGCTGAAGATTTCACGCCACCTCAGGAGACGTTTACCGAAACCTTTGGGGTGAAATGGTTAGGCGATAGATTCGTAGTCGCTGGCGACAATGGCGTTTATTCTTCTCCGGACGGAGACTCATGGACCCTCATCGATCTCGGAAGCCTAAGCGGCAGCTTTACCGATTTGGCCATCTTCAAAGAAGATATCTTCTTGGCAGGATCTTCAAACAATTCGGTCTTGTTCAGTTGGCAGAGTGATGATGTGGTCTTTCGAGAGATGTTCGAGTCTGTTTGTACGTTTCAACCGTAGAAATAAACGATAGGCGAACTTAAAATAACAAACTGATACACTCGTAACGGATGCACAGATGCCCGGCTCTTTTCTACAGACACCACCTAGCGATTCTCACGGATTAATGCCGGGAGCCTGTTGACAGCCAAAAGCGCGATTCCATTCCAGAAAAGGTTGAACGAGAGAGCGATGCGCCGATGGCCTCATACTGTTCACGGGCAGTTCGCTCCGCATCGCTTACGGCCGAATCGCGCTTGCGCTCGATCAGCTCCTTCGAGCACGTCGAAATCGACGGTGCTGAGCTCGCAGTCGCCGTCGGTGGCCAGGATGATGGGGTTGATGCCACTATCTATCAAACCTTGCAGCACGTGGACACAGTTTTTTCAGAAAGGCTGCTCAGTCTTCCTCTAAGAGATCCACGTAAGCCACGTCGACCAGGTCCTCTTCAACGATTCGCAGACGCTCCATCAGGAAGCGCGCCTCGGACTCGCCGGTCGCGGAAGATTCCTTGTCCGAGAGCACGACTTCAAGCTCGAGAAAATCCCCGAGGCCCTCGACATGGTCCAGATGAAGGCGCGTGCGCCCGGCCAGGTAGAGGATGCGCCGCTTGCGGACCCGTCCGGTAACACCGAGCGCGTCGGCCAGCACCGTGCGCAGACCGTCGGGGTCTTCGGTCGGCGTGATGCGATATTCGGACTGTCCCGGGCCGGCCTGATCAGGTCGCCGGTAGAAGATCAGTTCCCCGTTGCCGTTGCCGAAATCGCGCAGTTTGAGACGACCGTCCCGGCAGCCGAAGAAGGTGTCGTCCTGATGGATGGTCCAGGGGCCTTCTTCGGCGATCCGCGCAGCTCTCGCTGCCATCGCCTCCGAGTCGGCCACGCGGGCCTTGATCTCGATATTTCTTGCCATACCGGTCAGCGCTCCTTTCTAGGGGCTTGGGTCTTCAATCAACTCGCGATGCACCCGCACGGCCGTATTGCGAGGCCGGATCGGCCGGTCGTCGGCTTCCAGGCGCGAACGGCAGATGGACGCACCAAACAACAGGATCAGCGAAGAGTAGTTGACCCACAGCAGCAGCAATACGAGCGACCCCGCCGCGCCATAGGCTGAAGCCGCCGCGGTGTTGGCGAGATACCACGCGATCAGGGATCGCCCGAGCGTGAACAGTAATGCCGTGATGAATGCAGCGGCCAGCACATCGGACCAGCGCAGCAACACGTCCGGTAGAATTCTGAAAATCGCCGCGAACAGCATCGTGACCACGGCCAGGGAAAGCATGATCTCGATGCCGATCATGGACCAGGCGGGAATCGGCAGCCATTGCTCGGCATGCTCCATGACGGCACGAACCAGCACGCTGAGCAACAACGAGACCAGCAGGACGAAACCGATTGCCAGCACGATGGTCAGGGACAGCACGCGTGTCTTGATAAACAACCAGATGCTATTGCGCGACGGCCGTGGCGCCACATCCCAGATCTGGTTCAGCGACTTCTGCATCTGGGCGAAGACCGTCGTCGCACCCACCGCCGTAGCCGCAATGCCCGCCAGGGTCGGCCACAGTCCACTACCCTCGATCTGTGAGTTCTGGATCGCTGTCTCGACCACGCCCGTGGCCTGGGCACCCAGCACAGCCTCGACCTGGCTCATCAGTTCGGCGCGGGCGGTGTCCTCGCCCAGAACCACCCCCACCAGGGCAACAATCACGATCATGACCGGCGCGATCGAGAAAACCGTAAAGAACGCCAGGGCCGCGGCGTAGATGAAAGCCTGGCTATCGAGCCAATTCTTGCCCGAAGCCTTGAGAATGCTGGCCCAGCGACGCAGGAAGCCAGCTGCCGTTGCAAATCGATTCGACGTCATCACCCGATGATACCGGACGGGCCCTGAACGACGAGAATTCGTGCCGGGTGATCGCCCCGTGACATGCCCGCAACTGACTTGCCGCGCTACGCAGGCAGGCGCAAAATACCCAAAACAGCGCGAAGAGGGATCCACCATGACCGATACACCCGCCTCCCGACCACCTGTGCACTTCTGGATCGTCGCCGTGATTGCCGTTCTGTGGAATGCAGTCGGCGCATTCGACTTTATCGCCACCCAGATCCGAATGGAATCCTACATGTCGGCGTTCAGCGAGGAACAGCTGGCCTTCTTCTACGGCATTCCCGCCTGGGCGGTGATTACCTGGGGCATCGCTACATGGGGCGCCCTGCTCGGCTCACTGGCCATGCTGATGCGGCTTCGCTGGGCCTACCACCTATTCATCATCTCGTTTATCGCCATGTTGATGACATCATTCCAGAACTTCGTGCTCTCCAACGGCGCCGAGATCATGGGTGCCGCCGGCCTCATCTTCTCGGGCGTGATCGTCGCCATCGGCATTTTCCTGATCCTCTACAACCGAGCCATGCTCCAACGCGGCGTCCTAAAGACGTCTTGAACACCGGCGTTCTGGAGTACAGTTGTTTAGATCATTGGGATTTTGATCATTCGGATTTGTTTGGTGCTTGACGCTTGAGATTTGAAAATTTTCAGGCGCCGCCTCACAGCCCCAGATCCTCCCACCTGAGCGGCTCACCGACCGGGGCCGGATCGGAATCGATGACCCGGTCATCACCGAGTTGGACGCTTCCATCGAGCGCATCGTTCACACGATCCATGGCCCGCCAGCCGTAGGGCAAAAGCGGCACGTAGCGCCCGGCCACACCCGGCGCACCCAGTAGCACGTCGAAGTGCTGGGCATCCTCGACCTCCCAGTAAGCGACATTGCCGCCGTTATCGCGAGCCTGTTCGACCCATGGACGACTGCTGAATGCCGCCGGGATCAAGCCGTCATCAGCGCCGTGAATGACCATCACCGGCAGGGTGCCGGCCAGCCGGGCGGAAGCACGCGTGGCTTCGACCGCCTCGTGCAACTGCCGCGCCTCGCTACCCCGGCCGCTCCAGAGCTGGCGCAGGCAGCGCAATCCCGCAAAATGTGCATCCTGGCCGTCGCCGAGCGAGCCGGTCAATTCAATGCCTTCGCCCGGACCGACGCCCGAGTGCATTGCCCACCAGGCCTGGCGCTGGGCCGGCGTGGCGTCCGGCGCGCTGTAGGCATAGCCGCAAGGCATTTCAAATGGTCCGCGCCCTAGATAGGCCGAGGCGTAACTGGCCCCGACGCTGCGCCACAGGTCCAGTGCAACATTGACCGCCGACTGACTCAGGGCAGCGTCCTCGAATCCGAGTTCCTCCAGCTTTGCGCGTGCGGCCGCAGCTTCGGCCTCGTCGAGCAGGCCGGCACGAACCAGGGAGGCGCAACGCAACTCGCCACTGGCGGCCAGCACCGGGTTGCCCAGGGGCATTTCGCCGACCGCTTCGATATCCGCCAACAGGCAGGGCTGGTAAAGCGCGGCGGCGGTGGCGTAGTCGTACAGTGGCGGTGCACCCGGCGCGGTCACGTTCGGCGAGACGGCAACCACTGCATCGAGCAGTCCATCTTTGTCGAGTTCAGCCGCGCGCAGCACGGCGCCGCCGCCGTTGGACAGACCAGCGGCGATGACGCGCGTGTTGTCGGCGGACAGATCCCCATCGAGTTCGTCGGCCAGCGTGCGAAGGCCGAACTCGGCGGCGCGCAGCACGTGCCGGCCCCAATCGGCTTCGGGGTTGTCGCCGGAATGGGCATGCTTGATCGCGACGGCCGCTTCATCAGTATCCTCCGGGCGCTCATCGGCCCGGAACCCCAGGTCGGCTGTTCCGCCAGGCGCGGTGCGCGTGCCGTCAAGCGCAACGCCGGTTTCAGTGGAGTAATCGTAGAAATCCGTGCCCGCGCCCTTGTCCGTGTAGACCACCGCACAGCCGGCCGGCAAGGCCCAGGGACCCGCAAGGGCGATGGCCCCGTAGATGCCGCGCGAACCCGACGCCGGGGCCACGACCAGGCAGGGAGAGTCGCTGTCGAAATCATCGGGCAACTGCAACAGCACGCGAACCGGATGCACGGCGTCGGCCACGGTCACGAAGGCCTGGAACTCGCGACCCGGGACGGAAGGCAACTCATCGAGCAGCCCCCCGAGGCCGCCGGCCGGCGTGAACGACTGGATACCGGTCCAGGATTTGTGGATGGCCATGCGGCGAAGCTCTTCCGGCGTCGGCGCTGACGGATCGGTCGGCTGGGGCGGTGCAGCCGTCATGCCCTCGAGGTCCAGGCCGGCGGTGAGCAGGTCATCGCCGTCACGGTGTTCGGTGGTCCGGATATCGAGTTCCACCACCTGTCTTTCGCTGACGGCGTCTTGATCGGAACCACAGGCTGTCAGGAGCAGACCCGCCAGAATGGCGGCACTCAGTTTCGGTTGCATATGATTTCTCGGCTTCACGAGGCTTCCATTCGGGACCAATACTCTAGCAGGGCGCGCGCACGCGCTCGCAATGGACTTTGGTACAGCAGTCGAGCGCCCGCGGCTTTGCTAGGCTTCGGTTTGTCTCGATCAAACCGCCCCGGGAGTCCCTACCGACCATGAGCGACCGCACCCTGCGCATTCTGATCACCGGAGCCGGCAGCGGCATCGGTGCCGGCATCGCGAACCACCTGGCAAAGGCCGGCCACAGCATACTCGCCACCGATCTCGACGCCCGGGCTGCCCGGGCCACCGCCGAGCGGATCACCCAGGCCGGCGGCAGCGCGCGCGGCTACGCTCTGGACGTCACCAGTGAGGAGGACGTCGAACGCCTGGTCGCGGAACTGGACGGCCCGGTCGATGTGCTCGTCAACAATGCCGGGCTGCAGCACGTCGCACGCCTGGAGGATTTTCCCATGGACAAGTGGGACCAACTCGTTCAAGTCATGCTCACCGGCACCGCACGCCTCACCCGCGCCCTGCTGCCGGGCATGCGAGAACAGGGTTTCGGGCGGATCGTCAATATCGGCTCCATCCACTCACTGGTCGCGAGCCCCTTCAAGAGCGCCTACGTCGCCGCCAAGCACGGCCTGACCGGTTTCTCGAAGGTACTGGCGCTGGAGACGGCCGACACCGATATCACCATCAACACCGTCTGCCCGACCTACGTCAAGACGCCGCTGGTGGAAAAGCAGATCGCCGACCAGGCAAGAACGCACGGCATTTCCGAAGACCGCGTGGTCGACGAAATCATGCTCAAGCCCATGCCCAAGGGGGTGTTCATTTCTTTCGAGGAGCTGGCCGGCATCTGCGCCTTCCTGGTGGGGCCAGCGGCCCGCAACATCACCGGCCAGTGCATCGTTGTCGACGGTGGCTGGACGGTGCAGTAATCTGGCGGACATGGCCACTCGCGTTCTCATTGCCGATGACCATCCGCTCTTCCGCGGCGCTCTGGTGCAGGCGCTGGGCGCGTGCATGGACGATGTCGACATCCTCGAGGCGCGCGACCTGCCCGAGACGACCGCCCTGCTCGACGAACACGAAGCCGTCGACCTGGTACTGCTCGATTTGCACATGCCCGGCAGCCACGGCCTGGCCGGCCTCGCCTCGATTCGCTGCAATCACCCGGCTGTCGCCGTCGTGGTGGTGTCGGCCAACGAGGACCCACGCGTCATCCGGCGCGTGCTCGACCACGGCGCGGCCGGTTTCATCCCCAAGAGCTCCGGGCTGGACGACATGACGAGCGCACTCAACACGGTTCTTGATTGCCGCGAGTGGGTGCCGCCCCACCTGGAGCGGGCCGTGGCCGATCTCGATTCCGATGACGAAGACCTGGTACTGGCCGAGCGCATTGCCGCCCTCACCCCGCAACAGTTCCGCGTGCTGGCGCTGGTCGCCGACGGTTGGCTCAACAAGCAGATCGCCGATGACCTGGGCATCCAGGAACGCACCGTCAAGGCGCACATGAGCGAGATCCTCCAGAAACTGGAAGTGCGCAACCGCACCCAGGCCGGCATCGCCCTCAGGCGCCTCGAACTGGTCGACCCCGCCCGTCGGATCACTGACTGACCTCCCACAAGCGCTTAACCGCCGGCTGCCGGTCTGCCGCGACCACACCGTTCCCTGAACCGGTGATCACGCGGCCTTCAAACGCCTCCGTAGTTTTACATAGTTGCAATTGCATCGACATTTGTGACATTTTCGTTATGAAAGGGGGAACTTGATCGATCAATTTCAAACAAGAATGGGAGGAACACCAATGAAGAAGTCTCAACCCAGGTTGAGCGTGTTTGCGGCGGCCTTTGCCACCGCGCTGCCCGCCATGGTCGCCGGCACTGCCAGCGCCCAGGAAACCGAGCAATCCGCTGATCTCGACCGTTTCGAGGTCACCGGCACACGCATCAAGCGCACCGACTTCGAAGGTCCGGCTCCGGTCCAGGTTATCGACCGCGAAGCCATCGAGCGATCGGGCCACATCCGGGTGGGCGACCTGCTCCAGGAGATCACCTCTTCAGGCTCGGCAATCAACACGGCGTTTAACGCACCCGACCAGGGTGGCGACGGCGGTGAACGCGTGTCGCTGCGCAATCTCGGGCCGGAACGCACTCTGGTGCTGGTCAACGGCCGACGCTGGGTCAAGGCCACCACCCAGGCTGGTGTGGCCAATGCGGCCGACCTGAGCACCATTCCGGCCGCCGCGGTCGATCGCATCGAAGTGCTTACCGGCGGCGCCTCTTCGGTTTACGGCTCCGACGCAATCGCCGGCGTCATCAACATCATCACGCGCAGCGATTTCACCGACACTTCGGCCAGCGCCCAGTACGGCGAAACGAGCGAAGGCGACGGCGAGGAAGAAGCCTACAGCTTCACCATCGGTCGCGGTGACGACACCAGCAACCTGCTGTTCAACATCAGCTACACCAAGCAGAAAGAAATCATGGCGGCCGACCGCAAGATTTCGCGCGTGCCGCAGTTCGGCGCGGACACCTTCGGCGGGGCAATCAGCCGAGGCTCCTCGGCCACGCCGGAAGGGCGCTTTGTCTTCGTCGACCCCAATACCGGCGAGGTCCGGGATCTCACCCGCGATCCCGGCACGGGAACGCCGACCGAAGGGGATTTCCGAACCTTCGACGGCACGGCCGACCGTTTCAACTTTGCGCCCGACAACTACCTGCAGATTCCGCTCGAGCAGACTTCGGCCTTCGTGCAGGCGACCCACGAGTTCTCGCCCCAGCTGCAGTTCTTCACCGAGGCCTTCTACAACCGGCGTGAGTCGACGCAGCTGCAGGCGCCGATCCCGATCTTCGCCGGCTCCGCGGGCATCCTGCCCCTGGACGTGGGGATCTCGGCCGACAACCCGTTCAACCCCTTCGGTTTCGATCTCGACCCGAGGGACAATCTCGTGCTTGCCGGGCGGCGTTTCGTCGAGGCGGGTACCCGAAATTACAACGGCAAGGTCGACACCTGGAGCTGGACGGGCGGCCTGGAAGGCTCCTTCCAGGTAGCCGGTCGTCCATTCGACTGGGACGTCTCCTACACCTACACGCGTTCCGAACGCAACGCGTCGATCGAGAACCTGCTCAATCACGACCGCCTCGCCCGCGCGCTCGGCCCGGCCGACCAGTGCACCGGCAACTGCGTGCCGTTCAATCTCTTCGGCGGCCAGCAGGGCACCGGCAACGTCCCGGGCAGCGGCGGCTCGATCACCCCGGAAATGGTCGACTACGTCACCTACACCGCGCTTGAGCAGAACGAGCAGGAGATGGTCAACTGGCTGGCCAACATCAGCGGCGACCTCGTCGACCTGCCGGCCGGCCCCCTGGGCTTCGCAGCCGGTATCGAGAAGCGTCGTGAATTTGCCGCCGATACGCCAGATCCGCTGGCTCAGGCCGGCTCCGGGGCCTCGAGCGTCAGTGGCGGCCAGCGTGCACCGACCTCCGGCCGCCTCAATCTCGAGGCCTGGTACGCCGAGGTCAACGTGCCGCTGGTAGCCGACGCACCGGCCGCGGACTTGCTGGAACTGAGTGCCTCGGTTCGCGGCTCGGACTTCGAGCAGTTCGGTTCGGAGACGACCAGCCGCATTGGCCTTCGCTGGCGTCCCTACGAGGACCTGCTGTTGCGAACCAGCTTCGCCGAAGGCTTCCGGGCACCCGGCGTGCAGGAACTGTTCGGCGGCCAGGGCGTTGCCGACCCGGAACTGGCCGATCCCTGCTCCAACTTCCTCGATAGCGGAGTCTCGCAGGAGGTCATCGACAACTGCATCGCTCAGGGCGTGCCGGACGACGGCAGCTACGAACAGATCAACACCCAGATCCGCATCACCACCGGCGGCAATCCCGACCTGGAACCCGAGACCTCGGATTCCTTCACGGTCGGCGCCGTGTGGAGCCCCGAGGCCATTCCCGGCCTGGGTGTGACGGTCGACTACTACGAAGTCGAGCTGGAAAACTCCATCAGCTCAATCGGCGCCCAGAGCGTTCTCGACGCCTGCGCTTTCTCGTCCCAGTTGTGCGGCCTGATCGGTCGCGGCCCCTCCGGCGAAGTGACGAGCCTGCTCGACACCCAGGTCAACATCGGGAGCACGGAAACCGCCGGCGTGGACTGGGCAGTCGACTACAACTTTGGCGAAAGTTCCTGGGGCGCGCTGCGCACCATCTGGCGCGGCACCCACACCTCGAAATTCGAGGAAACGGTGCCCGACTTCTCCGACCCGGAAGCACCCGGGACGACCCGCGACCTGCTGGGCACCATGTTGCCCGGTCAGCCGGACCGCAGCTTCCCCGAGTGGCGAAGCAACCTGGACCTGATCTGGTCGATGGGGAACTGGGAAGCCATCTGGAACGTCCACTACGTCCACAGCTACACCGAACCGTGCAGCGACGGTCTGTCGCCCAGCTTCGTTGAGCTGGGACTGTGCTCCAACCCGGATCCTGACAATCCAACCAACGAGCTTGGATCCACGGTGTACAACGACTTCCAGCTGTCGTACTACTTCGACGAGCTTGACTTCGCCTCCAGCAAGTTCACGGTCGGTGTTGACAACGTCTTCGATCGCGATCCGCCGATTTCGATGTCGGCATTCGCCAACAGTTTCGATGCCGGCCAGCATCGAATTCCCGGGCAGTTCTACTACGCCCGGGTCAACCTGGACTTCTGATCCGGGTCGATCGTTGACAAACCGGGCCCGCGGGCGACACGCTCGCGGGCCTTTTCATGACAGCCTTCGAAAACCATGCCCCAGGATTCATCACTCAACGTCACCCCCGCCTTCGCCGCACCCCTGGTCGAAACGCGGCATCCCGAACCGGAACCGCTCAACCGCGCGCTCGAGAAGTTATTCCTCGAACGCGAAGGCCCGGACATCGAACCCAGCCCCAGAACGCCCACGCTCAAGCACAACGTGTTCGAATCGGCATTCAATCTGTTCACCTGGCCGGACGAGGCCGTGCAGTCACTGAAACGGTTCGTGGTGGGCAGCGTCATACGGGTTGTGCAAAACCTAAACGACTACACCGACGAACAGATGAAGCGCCTGAGCGTGTCGAATCACACCTGGTTTCACATCACGCGCGACGGCGGCTATGCATCGGTTCACAACCATCCCATGGCGTCCTGGTCGAGTGTGTACTGCGTGTCTCCCGGAGACGACGAAGGCGCGCACAACCCCGACAACGGCGTCCTGCGCTTTCTTGACGCCCGTCCGTCGTCGAGCATGTACCTCGATCCGGGCAACATGCGCCTGCGCCGACCCTATGGGCACGGCTCGATCAACTACCGGCTCGAGCCCGGGCAGCTGATCATCTTTCCGTCCCACCTGATGCACGAGGTCGCCCCCTACCACGGCCGGAGCGAACGCATCACGGTAGCGTCGAATTTCTGGTTCCAGGCTGCCTGACCGGCCGCAGGAGCCCCGCCCGATTACAACTTCGGGAGAATCCGCCAGAAGGCGTCGACGCAGGCCGCCCCCAGGTGCTTGCAGCGATCCGGCGACCAGCCGAGTTCCGGCAAGGGGAGGTCGGCATTGTCCTTGAACGGCATCTCCAGCGTCATGGCCAGGCAATCGAAGGTCTCGGCCATGTAGTCGGTGTTCTTCTTCAGGTCCGAACTGTTGGGGGGGGCAACCTCGTAGCCGTGTTTCGTCTGGAAATCGGGGCTGATTTCGGCCAGCAGATTTTCGAAGGTATCGAGCTGATCCTGCTTGCGCTCGTTCCAGGACGGCGTTCCCTCGGCACCGGCGATGAAGTTGTAGGGTAGCGCCTCGTCGCCGTGCACGTCGAAGGCCATGTCCACGCCGGTGGCGTGCATCTTCTGGCGCGTGAAGAACACCTCGGGCGATGCCTCCTCGGACGGTTCGGCCCATTCGCGATTGAGGTTGCGACCCTTCGCATTGCAGCGCAGGTGCCCGCGAGCGGCACCGTCCAGGCACATATTGGGCACGAGATAAAACACCGCATGATCGAGCAGTTGCCTTGCAACCGGTTCTTCCGGATCGAGCAGGCGCTCGAGGAAGCCCTCGACCCACCACTCGGCCATTGTCTCGCCGGGATGTTGCCGCGCGATGACCCAGATCGTCTTGCGATTCTGGCCCGGCTCGCCGATACGCAACATGGTATGGGGGCGGCCGTCGGGCGTGGTGCAGAGCACCTCCGCGCTCACCCGTGAATCGGCCAGAGCAGAGGCAATCAACTGCTCGTGTTCGTGCTGCGTGTACGGGGCGAAATAGGCGTAGTAAATGGTGTCACTGTCGGGCGTATGCTTGATGACCAGCTTTTCGCCGTCGAACTCGGTGGGCACCCGGAACCAGTTGATACGATCAGTACTGGCCACCGCTTCGTAGTTTTCGAAACCATCCACGTAGGACACGTCCCCGGCATTCTCGATGATCATCCGACAGTGCGTGTCGCGCGCACCGGAAAGCTGGAAATGGAACCACTGCATGTGTTCGCCACCGGCATCGGGGCGGATCTTCAGACGAATATTGTCCGGACTTTCGGATTCGAGAACCTCGATGTTGCCGCTGTCGAAGTTGGAATGAATGTGCATGGCGTTTTTTCCAGGTTTCAGGGTTCAGGGTTCAGGGTTCAGGGTTCAGGGTTCAGGGTTCAGGCCACAGCCTGGCCAAGGCAGTTTATCGCAGGCGTCAATCGGGTTTGCTCCGTGATGCTTGACCGCTGGTACTCGCTCCCTGGCCCGTCCAGCCGAAGACCCCTTCGGCCACGCGGGCAAACTCGCCGCTCAGCGGCGCCGTCAGTTCGAGTCGGGAGTCGTCGTATGGGTGTTCGAGTTCGAGCCGACTCGCGTGTAGCAGCATTCGGTGACAATGCAGGTGTTCCCGGAACAGACGATTGTGCCGGCCGTCGCCGTATGTGGTGTCACCGACCAGATGATGCGATATGTGCTTGAAATGCCTGCGAATCTGGTGGCGGCGGCCCGTTTCGGGCCGGGCCTCAACCAGCGAGTACCGCGCCGTCTCGAAGCCACCGATCGGAATCGGCAGCTCGCAGCTGGCCAGGCTTCGATAGTGCGTTCTGGCCTCGCGTGCCTCGGCACGCTCGTGCCGCGCAACGGGGTGATCGATCGTGCCGGCCTCTTCGGTCCAGCCGCGCACGACGGCCAGATAGCGCTTGTCGACATGCCGGTCCACGAAGGCCAGACCGAGTTTCTTCGCGGTATCCGGGTCGAGTGCGAACAGCAACACGCCCGAAGTGGCTCGATCGAGCCGGTGCACCGGCCAGACGCGCTGCCCCAGCTGGTCGCGCAGGTTCTGCATCACGAATTCCCGGTCCGACGCTGCGATATTACTGCGGTGTACCAGGATACCCGGCGGTTTGTCGACGGCACACAGGCAGTCGTCGTGGTAGATGATGTCGAATGCCATTCCCGGGAATTTCCGCGCACTCAGCCGTGACGCTCTGCGACTCTGGCCAGGCGCTCGAGACTGTCGAGAAAACGGCGCCGCTCTTCGGGTTCGAGCGCCTCGAGCAGGTCACGCTCATAGGCCAGGGCTGCCGGCACGATCGCCTCATGGATATCCTCGCCCTCCCCGCTCAAATACAGTCGCTTGGCGCGCCGGTCCGGGTGGTTGTCATGGCGCTCGAGCCGACCTGACTCGAGCAGGCGACTGACCGCACGGCTGACGGCAACCTTGTCCATCGCCGCACGCTCGGCCACTTCAGTGGCGGTAACTCCGGGATAGCGACCGACGATGGCAATCACCCGCCATTCCGTCACGCTCAGATCGAAGCGCTCCTGGTAGGTCCGGGCAATACCGTTGCTGATCCTGTTGGAAAGCACGGACAGGCGGTAGGGAAGGAATTCCTCGAGGTCGAGCATGGTCGAATAAGTGTCCGTCCGGCTTGAAAACGGTTACAAATGTAACTAATATCATACCTGTCCGGCAAGTTCATTCCGAACTCGCCCAGCAATTGCCTTTCGTCGAAACGCATCAGTTTGCAAGGAGACCGAATCATGACGCAGTCCCACCCCAACCCGCTCGGCGTCGAGCAGTTCGAATTCATCGAGTTCGCCGCCCCCGAACCGGCGATGCTGCACGAGCTCTTCCAGAACCTCGGATTCACAGCCGTTGCACGCCACAAATCGCAGCCGGTCACCCTGTACCGCCAGGGCGGCATGAACTTCCTGGTCAACGAGAGCACGGATTCGTTCGCGAGTGACTTCAGCGCCGCACACGGCCCCTGCTGCACCGGCTTCGCCATGCGCGTGTCCGATTCGAAGGCGGCTTACGATGCCGTCCGCGGCCAGGGCGCCAAGGATGTCGAGAACAAGCCCGAAACCCTCGCCATCGACGCCCCCTGCATTGAAGGCATCGGCGGTTCCGTGCTGTACCTGACCGAAGGCGAGCAGGATCTCGACAAGCACTTCGAGTTCGACCGGGCCGTCGAGCGCCATCCCGAAGGCATGGGCATGAACTTCATCGATCACCTCACGCACAACGTCTACAACGGCAACATGAAGCAGTGGTCGGATTTTTATGAAGACCTGTTCGGCTTCTTCCAGGTCAAGTACTTCGACATCAAGGGCAAGGCCACCGGCTTGAAGTCAAAAGCCATGACCGCGCCCAATGGCAAGATCGCCATCCCGATCAACGAGTCGGAAGACCCCAAGAGTCAGATCAACGAGTATCTCGACGAGTACAAAGGCGAAGGCGTCCAGCACATCGCGCTCTACACGGACAACATTTACGAAACGGTCGAGGCACTGCGCGAGAAAGGCGTCGACTTCCTCGACACGCCCGACACTTACTATGACGCGATTGACGAACGCATTCCCAACCACGGCGAAGACGTCGAACGCATGCGCAAGAACAAGATCCTGATCGACGCCGATCCCAATGATGCCGACAAGCAGTTGCTGCAGATCTTCACGAAGACCAACATCGGCCCGATCTTCTTCGAGATCATCCAGCGCAAGGGCAACGAAGGCTTCGGCGAAGGCAACTTCACGGCCCTGTTCGAAGCGATCGAACGCGACCAGGAAAAGCGCGGAGTTCTTTAAGAAAAGGTTTCAGGTTTCAGGGTTCAGGTTTCAGGGGCGGGCCTCGCCGGCTCCCGGGGCCTGGCCCCGACCCGGAGTCTTCGACGAGGAAGCATCAAGACAGCCAATCGGAGGCAGTCATGAAGAAATGGATCAGCCATTCAAAAGTCGAGGGTCGCGCCAGTCGGCAGGCGCATACCAACCTGCCCGAGGGTACTTACGAGCGCGAAATGGGCAAGGAAGGATTCTTCGGCCCGGCGACGCACTTCTACCATAGTCATATGCCCACCGGCTGGACCGACTTTGAAGGACCGCTCCAGCCCCGCGCTTTCGACACGACGAAACTCGGGGACAATATCGGATCCCCCTGGCAGGCGGCGGAACTACTCAGCAATGCACATTGCAAGTTCCGATGCTGGCACTCCGACGGCAAGATGGGCCACCTGGTTCGCAATGGCGACGGCGATGAACTGCTGTTCATCCACGACGGCGCCGGCGAGCTGTTCTGCGACTTCGGTCACCTGAGTTTCCGCGACGGCGACTACATCATGCTGCCGCGCGGGACCATGTGGCGCATCGAGTCCGAGGCTCCGGTGGAGATGCTTCTGATCGAGGCGACCAACTCCAGCTACATGCTTCCGGAGAAGGGCATGGTCGGCCCGCATGCCATCTTCGACCCGGCCATGCTCGACACCCCGGAGATCGACGATGACTTCCGCGCCCAGCAGGGCGAGGACGAGTGGAAAGTCCACGTCAAACGGCGCCAGCAGGTCTCGACCATCACCTATCCTTTCAACCCGCTGGACGCGGTCGGCTGGAAGGGCGACCTTATGCCGGTGCGCATCAACTGGCGCGATATCCGGCCCCTGATGAGCCATCGTTACCACCTGCCGCCGTCGGCGCACACCACCTTCGTGGCACATCGATTCGTCATCTGCACCTTCACGCCACGCCCGTTCGAGTCTTCCGAGGACGCGCTCAAGGTGCCCTTCTTCCACAACAACGACGACTACGACGAGGTGCTGTTCTATCACGCCGGCAACTTCTTCTCGCGCGATAACATCCATCCCGGCATGATGACGCACCATCCCTGCGGCTTCACGCACGGCCCGCACCCCAAGGCGATGAACAACGCGTTCACGCCCAAAACGGACAAGACCGAGGAAGTCGCCGTCATGCTCGACACCCGCGATGCGCTCGACGTGACCGACGAGGCCGCGAAGATAGAGTGGACGGGGTACGTGGATAGCTGGAAGCCGAAGAGCTGACGCCCTTGGGTTTCAGGGTTCAGGATTAAGGGCGGGCTTCTTCCAACCGAAGAGACCGCCCGAATCGAAATCGCCTCCGAAGGCTCTTCCCGAACACTGAACCCCGAACACCGAACCCCATCGATCTCAGCTCGATCGCGATACTTCAAAACAAACTCATTAGAAGCGGAAAGATTATGAAACTGGCAACACTGAAAGAAGGCGGACGCGACGGCACGCTTGTCGTCGTCAATCGCGACCTGACCCGTGCGGTCAGGGCCACGGACATCGCGCCAACGCTACAGGCAGCCCTGGATGACTGGGACAGCGCAGCACCGCGGCTTGCCAGCTTGTTCGAGGACCTGATGAACGGTGCGGCCGAGGGCAGCTTCGACCTGGATGTGCAGGCACTGGCCGCGCCGTTGCCGCGCTGCTTCCAGTTTGTGGACGGCTCGGCCTACCTGCCGCACGTCGAGCGTGTGCGCAAGGCGCGTGGCGCCGAGGTGCCCGAGAGCTTCTTCACCGACCCGCTCATGTACCAGGCGGTCTCCGACGGCTTCATGGGGCCCTATGATCCAATCGCCATGGCCTCGACCGAGTGGGGGATCGATTTCGAATCCGAGATCGGCGTCATCACCGACGACGTTCCAATGGGTGTCGATGCCGACGAGGCCGCGCGGCACATCCAGCTGGTCACCATTCTCAACGACGTCTCCCTGAGAAACCTGATCCCGGGCGAGCTGGCCAAGGGCTTCGGCTTCCTGCAGTCCAAGCCGCGCTCGGCCCTGGCGCCGGTGGTCGTCACACCCGACGAGCTGGGTGACAGGTGGCAGGGCAGCAAGCTCGACCTGCCGCTGCTGACCCACCTCAACGGCGAGTTGTTCGGCGAGCCTGAAGCGGGCGAAGACATGCAGTTCAGCTTTTCCGAACTGGTGGCGCATGCGGCCAAGTCCCGCCCACTGGCCGCCGGCTCCCTGGTCGGCTCGGGCACCATCGCCAACCAGGACACCAGCCGCGGCGCGTCCTGCCTGGCGGAAAAGCGCATGCTCGAGATCATCGCCGATGGTGAGGCAAAAACACCGTTCATGCAGTTCGGCGACTTCGTGCGCATCGAGATGAAGGACCGGGACGGCGAGTCCATCTTCGGGGCCATCGAGCAGAAAGTGGTGAAGTACGAAAGATGATTCTTTATTCGTACTGGCGATCCTCGACCAGCTACCGTGTGCGCATGGCGCTCAACCTCAAGGGCCTGGATTACGAACTCCGTCCCGTCCACCTGGTGCGCGACGGCGGTGAGCAGTACGCCGAGGACTACACAGCGCTCAATCCGCAGCAACTGGTGCCGACCCTGGTCGACGGCGAGCGCGTCATCACCCAGTCGATGGCCATGCTCGAATACCTTGAAGAGCTTCATCCCCGACCTGCCTTGTTGCCAACCAGTTCCGCCGAACGTGCCAGGGTGCGCGCCATTGGCCAGGCCATTGCCTCTGAAATCCACCCGCTCAACAATCTGCGCGTACTCAAGTACCTGACCGGCACGGCCGGCCTGGACGAAGACGCCAAGCTGGCCTGGTACCGGCACTGGACCGAAGCCGGGCTGGCCGCCATCGAACGCATGCTCGACAGCCCGCAGAGCGGCCGTTTCTGCCACGGCGATGAACCGACAATCGCCGATTGTTGTCTGTTGCCACAGGTCTATAATGCCGAGAGGTTCGAGTGCAATATCCGATCGCTGGAACGGGTACAACGGATCTGCGACGAGCTCAAGGCAATTCCGGCCGTGGCGAACGCCATGCCGGAAAACCAGCCGGACGCGGACTGACCCGCGTCCACACCTGACACCAGGAAACCAATGACTGACGCGACGAAGAACACGATTCGCCTGTTTGCCATCACGGCACTGCTGGCGCTGATCACCGCCTGCGCCACTACGCCGCCGGATTCTTCCTTCCTCGACACCGCTCGAGGGGCCATTGCACAGGCCCAAGCGGCGGACGCGGAGGAATACGCACCGATCGAACTGCGCTACGCGCGCGAGCGGCTGCAGGCTGCGACACAGGCGCTCGAAAACGATCGCCCCGACGACGCGCGGCGCCTGGGCGAACAGGCCGAAATTGAAGCGCAGCTGGCACTCGCCCGCACCCGTGCCGCGCTCGCGCGCGCAGAACTCCAGCGCAAACAGGACGATCTCGAGCAGGTCCGGGCCGATCTGGTCGAGGTATTCGGCGAGGAGGTCATAAGAGAATGATCACCTTGCATCGAACCTTCCGCACGACCCTTGCAACGTTGCTGATCGCAGCGCTGGCCGCCTGCGCCACGCAACAGCCCAGGGAGAATGCCGCGTTGCGCAATTTGCAGAGCGACCTTGAAGAATTCCGGGCCAATGCCGAATTATCCGATCGCGTTCCGCTGGCCCTTTCGGATGCTGAACGTGCCGTGCGTGGCGCCAGCTCGGAAGGCCTGTCCGAAGCCGAGCTGTCACACCGGATCAGTCTGGCCGCCAAGCGAATCGAGATCGCCCGCGCCGAGGCCTTCCACGCGCAGGCACGAGAGCAGATCGATACGATCGAGGCCGAGCGAACGCGACTCCTGCTGCGCGCCAGCCGACTCGAAGTCGAACAGGCGCGTCGCGAGGCCGAGCGTGCCATCCTGCAAAGCGAGGCCGCGCGCGAGGAAACCCAGCGAACTCGCCTCGAAGCCATGACCGCCGAGGAACTGCGCGAAGAGGCGGCACAACGTGAACGCGAGGCACGTGAAGAAGCCCAGGCCGCCCGCCGCCTGGCAGAGGCCCAGGCAAGCGAAATCGAGCTTGCCCGCCGGGAAGCCGAACTGGCCACCGAAGCCGCGGATTCCATGCGCCGACGCCTGGAGTACCTGGAGCTGCGCGAAACCGACCGCGGTGTTGTGGTCACGCTCGGCGACGTCCTGTTCGCCAGCGGCGAAACCACGCTCCAGCCGGAGGCGCGCGATCAGCTCGACGACGTCGTCAGGCTGGTCGAAGGCGAACCCGACAAGCAGATCCGTATCGAAGGTCACACGGACTCGACCGGCTCCTCGAGCGCCAACATGCGTATCTCTCGCCTGCGCGCCGAGGCGGTGCGTGACGCACTGGTCGAACAGGGCATCGACACCGATCGCATCCAGGCCGTGGGCATGGGTGAGGACTTTCCCATCGCCAGCAATGAATCGGGCGAGGGTCGCCGAAAGAACCGCCGCGTCGACGTCATTCTCCTGAATGACTGATCGACCCTTGAACTGACCCGGAGAAGGCATTATAAAGCTAGGTGTGATGGTTGATTCCCCGAGCGATTCGCTCGCAACATCCAGCCGCCGCAGGAACGTCCCCGGACCGGGGCGCCCTGCAGCCCGGCTTCTAACCCCCCGAATTCACACGGGCCGCCCAAGTGCGGCCCGTTGTTTTATGCGCGGAAAAAGTGTTTCGCGCACACTCATGGACCCAAGCCAAAAGGAGTCTGCCCATGTTCGAGAATCAGAAGGATCAGGTGGAAGTCATGCTCAAGAGCAACGATGAGTTCCGTCGACTCTACAACCATCACCAGCAGCTCGAAAAACGGGTACTGGCCGCCGAGAACGGCACGGCGCCGATGGGAGACCTTTCTCTCAACGAACTCAAACGCGAGAAACTGCGCACCAAGGACCAGCTCACCCGAATGATGGAACAATCGCAGGCCGCCTGAATCCGGCCAGACTGATTCCCGCCAGACGCCCGGCCGCCGCGCCGGGCGTTTGCGTTCCAGCACCTTGCCCTTGGATGACGATTTGGGCTATCGTGGCCGGCTGGCAACCCACCTGACCAGAGCCCCGGGATGAACGTCTACAGCAATACCCTCGAATTGATCGGCAACACCCCGATCGTACGCGTCAACAACCTCGACACCGGCCCCTGCGAGCTCTACCTCAAGCTCGAAAACCAGAATCCTGCCGGATCGATCAAGGACCGCATCGCCCTGAAAATGATCGAGGAGGCCGAGCGCCGCGGCGACCTCGTGCCGGGCGCGACCATCATCGAGGGTACCGCCGGCAATACCGGGCTGGGCCTGGCGCTGGTCGCTGCCCAGAAAGGCTACCGGCTGATACTGGTCCTGCCCGACAAAATGAGCCGCGAGAAGATTTCCAATCTCAAGGCGATGGGCGCGGAAGTAGTCATCACCCGCTCCGACGTGGGCAAGGGCCATCCCGAGTACTACCAGGACCTGGCCGAAAAGCTGGCCCGGGAGACGGAAAACAGCTATTTCATCAACCAGTTCGGCAACCCCGACAACCCGAAAGCGCACGAGGAAGACACCGGCCCGGAAATCCTCCGGCAGACGGGCGGCGAACTCGACGCAATGATCATCGGCGTCGGCTCCAGCGGCACCATCACGGGCCTGTCGCGCCATTTCGCAACGGCAGCGCCCGAACTCGAGCTGGTGCTGGCCGACCCTGAAGGCTCGATCCTGGCCGACTACATCGCCACCGGCAATGTGCGCGACGACGCCGGCGGCTGGTTGGTGGAGGGCATCGGCGAGGATTTCCTGCCCTCGATCAGCGATTTCTCACGCGTCCACAAGGCCTACTCCATTTCCGACAAGGAGAGCTTCCTCACGGCACGTCTGTTGCTCGAGAAGGAAGGGCTTTTCGGCGGCTCATCGACCGGCACCCTGCTGGCCGCGGCCCTCAAGTACTGCCGCGAACAAACCGAGCCGAAGAAGGTGCTGACGTTTGTCTGCGACACCGGCAACAAGTATTTGTCGAAGATGTACAACGACACCTGGATGCGCGAGCAGGGCTTTCTGGACACCGGCGAATACGGCGACCTGCGCGACCTGATCGCGCGTCCGGCCGCAACGCGCGACGCCATCACGGTAGGTCCCGACGAGCCCCTGTCGAACGCCTACAAGCGCATGAAACTCTACGACGTCTCTCAGCTTCCGGTCATCGAGGGCGAGCGCATCGTCGGCATCATCGACGAGTCCGACCTGCTTCTGGCCGTCTTCGACAACGAGGAGCGCTTCACGGACCCCATTCGCACGGCGATGGTCAGTAAACTCGAGTCGGTCCAGATCGACGGCAGCATCGATGACCTGTTGCCGATCTTCAACCGCGACCTCGTCGCCATCGTGCTCGACGGAGAAGCCTTTCAGGGCCTGATTACCCGCGTGGACCTGCTGAATTACCTGCGCCGCCGCGCGGATCGGTAGGATCAGTGATTTGTGGTCGGTAGTCTGCGCAGCGGCAGACAGATTTGCGGACCACGGACTACGGACCACAGACCACAGACAAAACCAACGAACCAATGAGCCAACGAAAATGAGCAAACTCGCCACACGCGTCATTCATGCCGGCCAGTCGCCGGATCCGTCGAACGGGGCCATCATGACCCCGATTTACCAGACGTCCACCTACGTGCAGAAGAGCCCCGGCGACCATCAGGGCTTCGAGTACTCACGCACGCACAATCCCACGCGAAAGGCCTGGGAAACCTGCATCGCCGACCTGGAAGGCGGCAGTCACGGTTTCGCCTTCGCCTCGGGCATGGCCGCGGTCGACACGCTCATGCACCTGCTCGAGCCGGGTGACCACGTGCTGGCCATGCACGATCTTTACGGCGGGACGTGGCGGTTGTTCGAGCGCGTTCGCCGCCGTTCCGCCGGCCTCGAATTCAGTTTTGCCGATCTGGCTGACGCCGATGCCGCGCGCGCTGCGATTACCGAAAAGACGAAGATGATCTGGGTCGAAACACCCACCAACCCAATGCTGCAGTTGGTCGACATCGCCGCAATGGCCGAGCTGGCTCGCGAGACCGGGGCGCTGCTGGTGGTCGACAACACCTTCGCCACCCCCATGCTGCAGCAGCCCATCGCACTCGGGGCCGACATCGTGCTGCACTCGGTGACCAAGTACCTCAACGGCCACTCCGACATGGTCGGCGGCGCGCTGGTGGTCAAGGATGGCGGGCTGGCCGAGGACATCGCCTTCATCCAGAACTCCGCGGGCGCCGTGCAGGGACCGTTCGATTCATTTCTGGTGATGCGGGGGGTCAAGACACTGGCGCTTCGCATGAAGGCCCATTGCGAGAATGCAGCCCGCATCGCTGAGTGGCTGAGCGACCATCCCAAGGTCGAAAAGGTCATCTATCCCGGCCTCGACAGCCATCCGCAGAAGACCCTGGCCGAAAAACAGATGAGCGGTTTCGGCGGCATGGTCAGCTTCGACATCGGCGGCGATCTCGACCGCGCCCGGCGATTCCTGGAGAACACGCACCTGTTCGCCCTGGCCGAGTCGCTGGGCGGCGTCGAGTCCCTGGTGAATCACCCGGCCATCATGACCCACGGCTCGGTACCCAAGGAGAACCGCGACAAGCTCGGCATCACCGACACCCTGATCCGCCTGTCGGTGGGCATCGAGGACGTCGACGACCTGATCGAGGACCTCTCGACAGCGCTCGACCACGTCTAGTCGGGCGAGTGCCGCCGACCTGGTACGTCGTCGGGTTTCACGCAGAGCCGCGGAGGAGCAGAGTACGCAGAGAAATTCTGCGCACTCCGCTCCTCAGCGGCTCTGCGTGAGCCCCTTCCCAGAGCGCTAGAATAATCACCAGATCTGAATACCGAGGCACCGATGCAATTTCGCCTGAAAGCCGCTTCCGGGTCGATCACCGGGCAGAACTTTCCGCTCGTCGAAGACACCGCCATCGGCTCGGCCGATGAAGCCGATATCCGTCTGGACGGCCTGATGGAGCGCCACGCCCGGATTGTCTACGACGGCGAAACCCTGATGCTGGAACCGGCCGGAAAAGCCTGGGTCAACGGCGAGCCGGCACAGCGCCGGCCGTTGAAGTCGGGCGACGAGATCCGCCTGGGCGAATACCGCTTCGTGCTGCAGGCGCCGGGCCTGCGGCCGCCCAGCGTGCTCAAGGACGCCGAACTCCGCAAGAGCCGGGCATGGCTGTGGATTTCACTTGGCGTGATCGCCGCCGGCAGCCTCGCGGCGGCTGCCTACTTCTACTGGCCGATGCAGTAAAAAAGAAAACCGTGTAACCACGGAAAGCACGGAAGACACGGAAACTTGTCTCTTTTATTCCGTACATTCCGTGTGTTCCGTGGCGAAAAGGTTTTGTCTGGAACAGCCCCCAGAGTTAGTCGTAGTCGACGAGCTCGCGCAGCACCGACGTGGCGTAGCTGCCGGTGCCCAGCGAGAAAGCAAGCTTCAGGGTTCGATCGTCCGGGAAGTCCCACTCGAGCTCACCCACGCGCATGCGCAGGGGCCGCCGCTCCTGCTTCATGCCGAACTTTGCCAGGCCCTCGACCAGCTCCCGGTGAGACTCGAACATTCGATTCTCGATCTCGGCCGCCTCGCCCCCGGCCGGACTATCGCCCTGGCCGGGCAACGGGCCGGAGGGATGGATATCGAGCTCGGCGCAGCGGCGCAGCTGCTCGGAATCATCCGCTTCGGCTGCAAAGAAGGATCGGCTGCCGTCGAGCATCGCCAGGTCGCCGTCGATCAGTCGATTCCAGTCGCCGCGGCGCAAGCGCTCGGCCAGCACGTGATTGAACACCAGGCTGCGCGCGGCTGAAAGATAGAACCCGCGCTTGGTCTTCGATGGCTTGCGCCGCATTTCGCCGCGGAACAACGTGTGGGCGCGGGCGATGTTGTTGCCGCCGAATCGCTGTTCCCCGAACCCGTTGGGTACGCCGTGATCGCGAGCGGCGGCCAGCCGCTCTTCCAGCGCCGACAGGTCGCCCATGAGTTCGCGCACAACCAGTTCGAACCGGTTGCCGCGAAGCCGGCCGCGCTTGATCTTGCGCGAGCTTCGCGACGCAGACTCGATGGTCACGCCGTCGATCGTCCATTTTGTCCAGTCAGGCGACTCGGTTCCCGGAAGATGGATAGAAAAGTACTGTCGAGTCACCGCGTTTCGGTCCTTCAGGCCGGCGAATCCGACCTGGCGAACATTCACGCCGGCAGCACGGGCCAGGTCGGCGGCCACGTCCACCGTATTGCGTTCGCGCTTGCAGACCCACAACCAGAGATGCTCACCCTCACCGTCCGGTTCGTGCCCGAGCTCCTCGCTGACCACGAAATCCTCTGGCTCGATCCGGATTCGCCCGGTGGCGGGCGGCCCGCCCCAGGCGAATCCGGGGTTTAGCGTGTTGTCTTCGCTCACTCCTGATCCTCGACGCGGTAGACCACCAGGTTATAGGGCTTGTCGCGTTTCCTGCCTTCGTAATGGGCACCGATGTAGTAGGCCTTGCCAGCCTCGACCACGACTTCAATCTCGTTCATGCCTTCCTGCGTGCGAACGCGGCCGCGCATGGCGTTGAGACCGGGCGGGTTACGGATCTGGGCCGAAACGGTGAACGTATATTTGCCCGGCTTGAGCCACATCGTCTCGCGAGAAACGATGTTCTGTCCGTCGATCTCGACGAATCGTACCGGATAGATATCCTGTGCCGGCCGTCCCGGCGTACCGGCAAGCATTGCGGACTCGGGGCCGGGTTGTGCGAAAGGCGAGTCCGCCAGCGCGGGAAGTGCCGCCAGTGTGACCAGCCACCCTGTGAGTATGAGAATGAATCTGCGTGTTTTCATGACGACCTCCTGTTTGAGCCGTAGCATTGAATGAACCCATACAATGGTCCTGCCACGGCCCGCCTGCCATGGACCCACCCTGCAATTAACCTGAAATTTTCCTGAAAACCGAAAAACATCTTGAAATCAGCCACCTGGGTCGCTGCTGGTCAATTGCCGGCGAATCCCCGGCCAGGCTTTCATAAGCTCGTCGGCCATGGCGGCTGCCACCGCACGGACTTCCGGCGGCTCGTCCGCCCTGCCCCCGGCTGTCGTCGACCAGACCACTCGCCCCGGAGGCACCTCCAGCAAGCGCAGCTCTGCACGCCATTCGCCCTCTTCCCGGCCGGTTACCGATCCCTCGATCAGCAGATCGACGCCCAGGTCGTCGGCCACGGCCGAGACGACATCATTCCGATCCAGGTAGGGCCGTAAGCTGGTGCGCCCGAGCATCTGGAGGCCCTCGGCGGGCCGAGTCAGCAACTCGGCCAACAGGGTATCGGCAATCAGCAATCCGACATGCTCCGGAAGAGCATCCGGTTTCTCATAGTCGTCGAATGGAAGGATCGCGAGACTGAACACAAGCGGTTGCTCCACGTCCGAACCACTCCGCGCCAACCAGATGCCGTATCCGGTGCCGACCAGCACCGGGAGCAGCGCCGCGAGAAGCATGGCCAGCCGCCATCGCCGCACTTGCCGCCGACCTCTGCCGTCCTGGTCGATCTGCGCATTGAGCCGGTATCCCCGACGCGGCACGGTCTCGATCAGGTCCTGCGGACCGTCGACGGCACTTATGGCCTGGCGCATTTCGCGCAATAGTGCTGCCAGGCCCGATTCGAAATCGACCACGGTATCGTCGCCCCAGATCTCGGCGAACAGGCGCTCTCGAGGCACGACCTCGCCGGCGTTGTCGAGCAGATACCGAAGAAGACGCGCCGCCTGCGGTCGCAGCCTGGATTCGAGATCGGCGCGCTCGTGGCGGAGCCGGCCGTCCTCCGGCGTGAAGATCAGGTTGGCGAAACGATAAGCCTGCATTAGCCGTTGGGCTCGGCGTCTTCCGGATCGACGATCAGGAAGAATTCCTCTCCTTCGCGGATCAGGCCCAGCTCCGAGCGAGCGCGCTCTTCGACGGCATCCAGACCCGCACGCAGATCCTCGACTTCGGCCGCCAGGGCTTCGTTGCGCTTCTGGAGTTCCTCATTCTCCGACTGCTGCTGTTCGACCAACTCGTGCAGAGTCTGCATTTCACTGTACTGGCGCCAGAGCTGCACCTGCAGCAGAACGAGAATCACCAGCAGGGCGGTCAGGATTACGCGCATTTCGCACCTTCGGGACCGAGCATCAGCTCGATGATGCGCCGATAAAGCACGGGCAGCAAGGCCAGGTCCTCCACGGCGATGCACTCGTCGATCTGGTGAATGGTGGCATTGACCGGGCCGAGTTCGACGACCGGAATCCCGCGCGGGCCAAAGAAGCGTCCGTCGGAAGTGCCGCCACCGGTATCCGGCCGTACCTCGATCCCCAGCAGCTCACGACAGGCCGCCTGCACCACGCCCGGCAACGGCCCGGTCGCCGGCCCGAAAGGCTCGCCGGACACGCGCCACTCCAGTTCCCAGCGGCCCGGATCGAAGCGCTCGACAAGCTCACGCAGCTGCGTTTGCAATACTTCCGACCGGCTGTTGGGGTTGTTGCGCAGATTGAACCAGACCTCGAGCTCTCCCGGCGTGACGTTGTCCGCCCCGGTACCGGCGCGGACGTTGGAAATCTGCAAACGGGTGGGCGGGAAGTATTCATCGCCGTCGTCGAAGGTCATTCGCCCGAGCTCGGCCAGCAGCGGCCCGGCGCGATGCACCGGATTGTCGAGCGGATCGGCGTAGGCCGTATGGCCCTGCCTACCGTAGACGTGCAAGCGACCCTGGATGGAGCCGCGCCGGCCGATCCGGATGACGTCGCCAAGGCGCTGGCGACTGGAGGGCTCACCGACCAGGCAGGCGTCAGGCAGCAGCGCTCGCTCTTCGAGCACGGGCACCACGGCCCGGACACCGTGGCGGGCCGGCCCTTCCTCGTCGGAGGTCAGCAACACCGAAATCGTACCCTCGTGCTCGGGATGCCGGGCCAGGAACTCCTCGAGCGCAACCACGAATGCCGCCACGGAGGACTTCATGTCCGCCGCACCGCGACCGTAGAGCGTGCCATTGCGGATCTCGGGCTCGAACGGCGGCGAGCTCCAGTTCCCTTCCGGTCCCGGCGGAACCACGTCGGTGTGACCCACCAGCATCAGGTGCGGCGAGCCGCCGCCGTGACGAGCGAAGAGATTGCGCACATCTTCGACGTCGATCGACTCGACCGACATCCCGGCCGCAGCGAGCCGGTCGGCAATCAGCGGCTGGCAGCCGCCGTCGTCGGGCGTGACCGATTCGCGCGCAATCAGCTCGCGGGCCAGGTCCAGCACGGCATCGCTTTCGGCTTGGGAGGGAGCAGTCGCCATGGGGGTGAAGCTTACCGTATTGGCTGGTTGGCTGGTTGGCTGGTTGGCTGGTTGGCTGGTTGGCTGGTTGGCTGGTTGGCTGGTTGGCTGGTTGGCTGGTTGGCCAATGATGCGGGATGACCGATAATCCGGCAAATACCCGCAATACGCCATCCCCATGCTCAAGAAGTGGCGCCAACAACGTTGGCAGCGCAAGGTCGATGCAGCCATGCCGTCGCACGAAGACATCGCGGCGGTGGCCAAGCATTTCCCGATCCTTGCCACGTTGGACGAGGAATCGGCCAGGCGCCTGCGCCGCCGCTGCGCCGAAATCCTCGCTAGCAAGGCATTCCTCGGCGCCGGCGGCATGGAGCCGGAATACCTCGACTGCCTCACCATCGCCGTGCTCGCCGCCCGCCCGATCCTCAATCTGGGCATCGACGCCTACGCCGACTTCCACACCTTCATTCTCTACCCGGACGAATTCATCGCCGAAGAGGAGTTCGAGGACGAAGCCGGCGTGGTCAGCCACGGCCGCGACCTGCGCGCCGGCGAGGCCTGGGCGCGCGGACCGGTCGTGTTGTCCATGGCCGACGTGATGGATTCTGCCCAGGGCCAGGGCTTCGATGTGGTCGTCCACGAACTCGCCCACCAGATCGACCAGCTCAACGGCGACATGGACGGCTTCCCGCCGCTGCGTCGGAATATGGATTCCGCAGATTGGAGCCGCACTTTTTCCGACGCCTTCAGCCGCCTCAACGACGCACTAGACCGCGACGAAGAGCCGCCCATCGACCCTTATGCCTCCGAGTCGCCTGCCGAATATTTCGCCGTCACCAGCGAGTACTTCTTCGATGCCCCCGATTGGCTGGAGCAACATGAGCCGGAGGTGGCCAGGCTTCTGCGTGCGTTCTACGGCGATGGAGGCAGGTGACGACCCTGATCGAAACCCAAGACTAACGGCAATCAGGCGTCGATTTGGTGTAGCCAGATTGGTTCAATACCGATATCTCGTCTGGCCTCACGCCAAGGCGCAAAGGCACCAAGGACGCGAAGAGAGCAAAAGCTTCAATTTATCGCATCGCTTGAAGTCTGGGGCAATGCAGGATGGGAGAAATTCTTGGGTTTGATCCTTCTTGGCGACCTCTGCGCCTTCGCGCCTTGGCGTGAAACATGGCAACGTTTCAGGTTTGTTCACTCCCTCCCAGGCCCCCAAAGCATCCGATCCAGCGCCCGCTCCGGGCTAAAGCGCTCCAGGTCGATCTTGTTGTCTTGGAATTCGACGCCCTCTTCTTCCAGGAGCCGACGTTGCTCGGCGCATTTGCGGCTGCCCTCGGGGAAGCTGATCATTCCCTGGGCGTTGACGACGCGGTGCCAGGGCAGCGCCATTTTCCTGGGAGCGCGGCCCAGCGCCATGCCGACCAGGCGCGCACGGCCCGGTAGGCCGGCCAGGCGGGCGACCGACCCGTAGTTGAGCACACAGCCCCGGGGAATGCCGGCAACCGCCTCCCAGATGCGCTGGTAGCGATCGACATCGGAGACCGGATCAGTCGTTTTTTTCTTCTGGTCGTTCATTTGAACGCTCTCGAATCATTCCGAGTGTGTACGAGACGATGCCGTTGAGGATGTTGAGTTCGTTCTCGTCCGGCCTCGCGCGCAGGTACAGGCGCCGCAGGCGCTGCATCAGGCGTTTGGGTTGGCGCGGATTCAGGAACCGGATAGCCAGCAAGGATTCCTCCAGGCGCTGGAAGAAGAATTCCAGGCGCTCGGGCTCGACCGGTTCCCAGTCCGGCGGCAGCGTCTCGCCCGGCCCGCCGTCGAGCGAGGCCAGGTGAACTTCGTAGGCCAGGATCTGCACCGCCTGGGCCAGGTTGAGCGAGGAATACTGCTCGCTGGTCGGGATATTGACCAGCCAGTGGCAGTGGCGGACCTCCTCGTTGTTGAGACCGCTCTTCTCGCGCCCGAACACCAGCGCCACCTCGTGCTTGCCGGCCTCGGCAACCGCTTTCTCCGCGGCTGTTCGCGGGTCGAACAGCGGTTGCGGCAGGGAACGCAGGCGTGCCGTGGTGCCGAGCACCAGCGGACACCCGGCGATCGCCTCCATGAAATCGTCGACGACCACCGCATTGGCCAGGATATCGTCGGCGCTGGAAGCCATGGCGGTCGCCTCGCCGGAGGGAAATTTCGTCGGCGAAACCAGGTAGAGTCGCTCGAGCCCCATCACCTTCATCGCCCGCGCTGTCGCGCCGATGTTGCCCGGGTGCGTCGTGCCGACCAGCACGACCCGGATATTGCTCGCTGGATTCGTCATGCAGGCGATTTTACCCTGATAATCCTTTATCCTTACGGGTTTGGTCCCTCAGACAGCCCCCGCAATGTCCAACGCTCATCTCAACATCGCCGTCGAGGCCGCGCGCCGTGCCGGTGATATCGCCCTTCGCTACCGCTCTCGCCTGGAAGGAATCCCGGTCGAGCGCAAGGCCCGGCACGATTACGTCAGCGACGTCGACCGCGGCTGCGAACAGGCCATCCGCGAGCACATCCTCAAACACCACCGGGACCACGCCATCCTGGGCGAGGAAGGCGGGCAGACCGGGGACAGCGACCACGTGTGGATCGTCGATCCCATCGACGGCACCAGCAACTACCTTCGGGGTATCCCGCATTTCGCCATTTCCATCGCCCTGCAGGTCCGGGGCCGCATCGAGGCCGGCGTGGTCTACGATCCGATGCGCGAGGAAATGTTTACAGCCAGCCGCGGCCAGGGCGCCTTCCTCAACAGCCAGCGCATGCGTGTATCCGGCCGGAAGGAACTGGCCACCGCAGTCGTAGCCACGGCATTCCCGTTTCGCCAGCGCCGCCTGATGGAGGCCTACCGGGGCATGTTCGATGCCATGTTCGACAAGGTGGAAGACTTCCGGCGTGCCGGCACCGCCTCACTGGACCTGGCGTATGTCGCCTGCGGACGCCTGGACGGCTACTGGGAACTCAACCTCAAGCCCTGGGACATTGCCGCGGGCGCCCTGCTCGTCCAGGAAGCCGGCGGCGTGGTCATGGACGTCACCGGCGGCGATCAGTGGCTGCAGTCCGGCCACATACTGGCAGCCCCCTTCAAGCTGATCACCCCAATGCGCGCGGCCATCGAGCCGCACGTTACCGAGGGCATCAAGGCCCGCGTCGCCAGGCAGACGCCCGCCGAAGAGTAGCGCCCGACCCTTTAAGGGCCGGGCGCCCTGCAAGATCAGCCGTTGCAGCTACCCGGAACGATCTTCTGAACCGCCAGAGTCTGGTCACCGAAACCGGCAAGACTGGCGTCCACTGCGATCGTGGCCGTGTTGCAGTCGTCCAGCACCATCTCGATCTCGCCGAAGAATTCGCTCTCCACGTCCTCGGCGCGGAACCGGCCGGCGAAGTCGGCGCCGCGAGTAATGCTGACGTTTGAGAACGTGAGCGTATCGCCGACCCGGTCGCCGGCACCGATCATCCAGACCTGCTTGCCGTCCTGGTAGGTGTAGAACGTCAGGATATATTGGCCCTCCTCGTAGGCGAGCTGGAAGCCTTCGCCGTCGCGGGCCGGATCGAACCAGTTTCCGGTTATCACCTGGTCATTTACAGGGGGCGCGCCGGCACCGCAATCGGTCGGGATGATGCGCTGCATTTCGACAAAGAAGGGATCGAAGCCCGCCTGTTCGGGAGAAATGCTCAACACGGCCCCGTTGCAGCTCAGGAAGTTCATCTCGATTTCTCCCCAGAACGAGAATTCGGCATCCTCGGGATCGAAGTCGCTGCCGTAGTCGGCACCCTCGGTAATCGACATTTGGTCGAAGACGATGCGCCCATTTGACAGCTCGCCGGCGCCGATCAACCAGACCTGCTCGCCGTCAAGATAGGTGTAGTAGGTCAGGATGAAGGTCTCACCGTCATTCTCGAGTGTCAGCTGAATGCCTTCGCCGTCCCTCGACGGATTGAAGTAATTACCCGATATCTCGTCACGCAGGATGTTGTCGGGATCCGGCTCCTGATCGCCATTGGATCCACTGGGCACGTTAGCCCCGCCGGCAATTGCACCGTCCGTCGCAATACGGCTGAGCGCCACATGGCCGCTGTTTCCGTCGAGCGGGGCGGCGCTTATGATGATGGTATCGATCTCGTCCCAGTCAGGCGCCTCGGCAACCAGTGGCACGAACTGATTGAATGACAGGGATGTGGCACCGACTGTTGGCGACTCGATGAAAGCAGCCGCAGCCTCCTCGTTCGGACCGAACACCAGCACTGCCATGGCAGCGGCGCCTCCAACCGAGGTAATGTCCATCTCGAATGCGCTGGATCCGGACAGGTCAAAAAGTGGGCCGTCGCCTCGAGACCACCCCGTACCACAGCCGCCGCCGGTTTCCTCGAAGGAGCCCGTCAGATTGATTTCGCAACGAAACTCACCGCCGACCACGCCGACGGTCACGGTCGATCCGGCAGGCGCTTCCTCATCCAGGCCCGGCGCCATGATCCGGAACCCGCCGAGCACGCTGTCGGTTCGAAGAACGCCCTGTTCCTCGGTAATTTCCTCGCCGGGCCCAACGGTGAATGGTCCCTGACCCACTGAAAAGTCATCGATCAGATCCGCCGACGCCGACTGAAAAGCCGCCAGGAACAGGAAAAAGGTGATGAGTCGCTTCATGGGTGGATCCCTCGCAAGACGATAGTAAATCTATTAACGCATTCGAACCGCAAATCACGACAGCCAACGAGTGCGGATCGCGAAAATGGCTGGGAGCTTTAGCGAGTGATCGAAAGCTCGTCCCGAGGACAGCCGGTTTTTACAGCGCAGATCCCGCCGCATGCCCTGATGCCCAGGCCCACTGGAAATTATGACCGCCAAGGTGGCCGGTGACATCGACCACTTCGCCGATGAAGTAAAGGCCGGGGTGATCGCGGCATTCCATCGTCTTCGACGATAGTGCGGCGGTGTCTACTCCGCCGATGGTGACTTCGGCCGTTCGATAGCCCTCGGTGCCGGCCGGCCACACCTGCCAGGGCTTCAGGCGGCCCTCGGCCTGCTCGATGTCGGCATCGGAAACCTCGGCCATGGTTTTGTCGACCAGCCACAACTCGCACCAGCGTTCGGCCACCCGGCGCGGCAGAAGCTCGGCCAGGGCATTCTTGAAGCTGAGCCTGGGGCGGGTGCTCCGCAGTTCTCGAAGGTGGCCGGCAAGGTCGATATCGGGCAGCAAATCGACCCGAACCGGCTCTCCCGGGCGCCAATAGGACGAGGTCTGCAGCATGGCCGGTCCGCTCAGGCCCTGGTGGGTAAACAGGATGTTCTCGCGGAACCCCGTGCCATCGGCCTCGCTGTAGGTGTCGACGGAGACACCGGCCAGGCCCTGGATTTGATCGAGCTTGCGGCCCTCGAAGACGAAAGGTACGAGTGCGGCCCGTGTCGGCTGGACGTGCAGGCCCAATTGACGTGCGAAATCGAAGCCGAAACCGGTCGCGCCCATGCGCGGGATGGAATAGCCGCCGGTGGCAATCACCAAAGACTCACAGCAGATCACCCCGTTCGGACCGGCCAGCTTATGCGGCGGCCCGACCTGTTCGATCGTCACCGGCGCGTGTGTCCTCACCTCGACACCCGCGGCTTCGCACTCGTCCAGGAGCAGGCGCACGATATCCTTCGAGGACCGGTCACAGAAGAGCTGACCCAGTTTTTTCTGGTGGTACGGTACGCCGTGGGCTTCGACCAGGGCGACGAAGTCCCAGGGCGTGTAGCGGCTCAACGCCGACTTGCAGAAGTGCGGGTTGGCTGACAGGAAGTTGTCGGGCGTGGAGTCCATGTTGGTGAAATTGCAGCGCCCGCCGCCCGACATCAGGATTTTCTTGCCCACCTTGTTGGCGTGATCGAGCACCAGTATCGAACGCCCTCGTCGACCGGCCGTGATCGCACACAACAGCCCGGCCGCACCGGCACCGATGATGACCACGTCCACGTACTCGGTCGGTCTTGGGAAGTCCGGCACCGCGGCAGCCTGCTGCACCGCCGGCATCAGGCGGTGGCGAACAGACGCACGGGCTTGAGATGACCCGCGCCGTCCATTTCACCGACGCCCAGGAAGGCGTCCGGGCCGTAGACGCGAACCTGGCCCGCGTGCGTCTGACGCAGGCCGGCCAAGCGCTGGCCCTGCAAGATGCGTTGTGACGCCTGCGCATCCAGTTCGACAGCCGGAAGATGTTCGAGGGCGCGGTCCGGGGGCACCAGTAGGGCTTGCGCCTGGTCGCGCGTTAGCGACTCCAGGGCTTCGAGCCCCACTGCATCATCGATATCGAAGGGCGCGCTGGCGATCCGGCGCAACCCGGCCAGGTGGGCACCACAATCCAGCGCCTCGCCGATGTCTCGGGCGAGAGAACGGATGTAGGTCCCCTTCGAGCAGGTAACCTTCAGGTGCAGGGTATCGCCCTCATTTTCGATCAGTTCGAGCGCATGGATGACCACCGACCGAGGCGGGCGCTCGATCGTCTCGCCCCTGCGCGCCAGATCGTACAGCCGCTCCCCCTTGTGCTTGAGGGCCGAATGCATGGGGGGAATCTGCTCGATGGGTCCGCGGAAGCGTTCGAGGACGGCTTCGATCTGTGCCTGGTCGAGCGATGGGACCGGTTTGCGCTCGAGCACTTCGCCCTCGGCATCCTCGCTGTCGGTGGTCGTACCCAGGCAGACCTCGGCTTCGTAACGCTTGTCGGCATCGAGCAGAAAGGCGGCGACCTTGGTGGCCTGGCCGAAGCAAAGCACCAGCAGCCCGGAAGCCATCGGATCGAGCGTGCCGGCGTGCCCGGCTTTCTTGATGCCGATGATGCGCTTTGCACGGCCGAGCGCGGCATTGGATGTGATGCCTTTGGGCTTGTCGAGGAGGAGGATGCCGTTAGTCATTGGGGTAGGGAAAGAAAATAGAGAAAAGAAAATAGAAAATAGAACTGATGCACGCTGGGAGCAATCTCCCGACCTTCCTACTATTTTCTATTTACTATTCACTATTTACTTTTTTCTCGCAGCCGCAAGCAGCTTCTCGATGCGGTCGCCGGTTTCCGAGGAGGTGTCGTGCAGAAACTTCAGTTCGGGTGTATGGCGCAGTCGCACGCGCTTGCCCAACTCGTGGCGAACCTGGCCTGCACGCTCGTTCAGGAACGCCATGATCTCCGGCGCCTGCTCGATCTCGAGTACGGCGATATAAACCTTTGCGTGTGAGAGGTCGTGCGCGACCTCGACGTCGGTCACGCTGATCAGGCCGCGCGGAATCTCGTACTCGAACTGGCCGTGGAGAATGTCGGCCACTTCACGCCGCAAGAGTCCGGCGACGCGTTCGGCTCGGCCTGTTCCCATCTAAGGAACCTCCGATCGATTATGCACGGGCGCGACGGAGCCTTTGCGCGATGACCCGGTGTGGCTTCGGCGAACGTGGTTTGGTGATTCCAAATGAGCGAGCCGGAACGCAGCGGGTCGCCCGCAAAGGCCTGTCCCGTAGGGTTTCGCCAGAAAAGCCGCATCTCGCGCGTTGCGTCCCTCGGCCGTAACAATCAGTACTGTCACTCGGGTCGCACCACACGATCTGCGGCTTTTCTGACTGAAACGCGCTCCGTTCATAATCAATCGGAGGTTCCTTAATCGTCCAGGGTTCGCTGTACTTCAATGCGCTCGAAGCACTCGATCTGGTCGCCCGGCTTGACGTCGTTGTACTGCTTGACGCCGATACCGCACTCCGTACCCGCCTGCACTTCCTTGGCATCGTCCTTGAAGCGACGCAGTGACTCGAGTTCACCTTCGAAGATGACCACGTTGTCGCGCAGCACGCGAATCGGATTGGCACGCTTGACCACGCCCTCGACGACCAGGCACCCGGCAACCGCACCCAGCTTGGAGGAGCGGAACACGTCCTTGACCTCGGCCAGGCCGATGATCTCTTCCTTGGTATCGGTGCCGAGCAGGCCGGAGATGGCCTTCTTGACATCGTCGATGGCTTCGTAGATGACGCTGTAGTAGTTCAGGTCCAGGTCGGCTTCCTGGATAATCTTGCGCGCCGAGGCGTCGGCACGCACGTTGAAGCCGATGATGATCGCACTCGAGGCCTGCGCCAGGCTGGCGTCGGACTCGGTAATGCCGCCCACACCGGAAGCGATGACGTTGACCTTGACCTCGTCGTTGGACAGGCGCGTGAGGGAGTCGCGCAGCGCCTCGACCGAACCCTGAACGTCGGCCTTGATGACCAGGTTGACGTTCTGCTGCTCTTCGCTGTCCTCGCCCATCTGGTCGAACAGGTTCTGCAGCTTGGCGGCCTGCTTTTCGGCCAGGCGGCCTTCGCGCGCCGACTGCTTGCGCTGCTCGGCGGCCTCGCGAGCCTTCTTTTCGTCAGCAACGGCGAGCACATCGTCACCCGCATTGGGCACACCCGACAGACCCAGAACCTCAGCCGGTATCGATGGGCCGGCCTCTTCAATCGCCTGGCCGGCTTCATTGAACATTGCGCGCACGCGGCCGAATTCTTCGCCGGCGAGAATGATGTCACCTCGTCGCAGCGTGCCGTCCTGGACCAGGATCGTGGCAAGCGGGCCGCGGCCCTTGTCGAGCGAGGACTCGACCACCACGCCGCGGCAGCGACGTTCCGGGTTGGCCTTGAGCTCGAGCACTTCGGACTGCAGCAACACCGATTCGAGCAGATTGTCGATGCCGTCACCGGTAATCGCCGATACGGGAACGAAGATTTCCTGGCCGCCCCAATCCTCGGGAACGACCTCCTCGGCGGCCAGTTCAGACTTGACGCGGTCGGGGTCGGCCTCGGGCTTGTCCATCTTGTTGACAGCCACGATCAGCGGAACACCGGCTGCGCGCGCGTGCTGGATGGCTTCCTTGGTCTGCGGCATCACGCCGTCGTCTGCGGCAACGACCAGGATGACGATATCGGTCGCCTGGGCGCCACGGGCACGCATGGAGGTGAACGCCGCATGGCCCGGAGTATCCAGGAAGGTGACCACGCCGTTTTCTGTCTCCACATGGTAAGCACCGATGTGCTGGGTAATGCCGCCCTGTTCGCCGGAGGCAACCTTGGCGCGGCGGATGTAGTCGAGCAGCGATGTCTTGCCGTGGTCGACGTGGCCCATCACGGTGACCACCGGTGGACGCGTGACCTGTTCGCCCTCGACAGCGGCCTCTTCTTCCTGGGCCGCCAGTTCCTGCTCGATGTCCTTTTCCTCGGCCGCCTTGGCCTCATGCCCCATTTCCTCGACCACGAGAATGGCCGTGTCCTGGTCCAGCGGCTGATTGATGGTGACCATCGTGCCCATGTTCATCAGCACCTTGATCAATTCACCGGCCTTGACGGCCATCAGCTTGGCCAGCTCACCGACGGTGATCGTCTCGGGCACTTCGATCTCGCGCTTGACCGGCGCGGTCGGCTTCTGAAAACCGTGCTCACTGCTGGCGCTGCTCGCCACGCGAGCCGCCCGGGCGCCGCCCTTGCGCTTGGGCTTGCGACGCTTGGACTTCGGCGCGATATGCAGTTCCTCGCGACCATAGCGCGTGCTGGCATCGGCCTTGCCCTTGGATGCCTTGCGTTCGGCTTCCTTCTGGGCGGCCTGACGGGCCACCTTTTCTTCGACCTTCTTTAGTGCTTCGGCCTCGGCGCGCTGCCGATCCGCTTCCTTGCGCTGCTCTTCTTCCTCGGCCTCACGCTTCTTGCGCTCTTCTTCTTCGACGCGCGCCAGTTCCTCGGCTTCTTGCTGGCGGCGCTCGGCTTCTTCGCGCTCGGCCCGCTCGGCTTCCTCGCGCTCGCGCTTTGCTTCCTCCAGCGCCTGCTGTGCGGCTTCGCGCTCGGGATCGGCCTGATCCTGTTCGGCGATCTCGCCGCGCTTGACGTAGGTGCGGCGCTTGCGCACCTCGACGTTGACCGTGCGCGACGGTGCGGCACCGCGCGAGCGGGTGCGGCCGGCGCCACCTGTGGGCACCTTCAGCTCGCTCACACTCTTGCGTGTCAGCGTGACCCTTCTCGGCTGCGTCGTATCCTCGGTTTCGTCCTTGCCGTGACTCGACCGCAGATAAGTGAGCAGCTTGATCTTGTCTTCATTGGTCACAGCGGCATCGGGTTCGCTGACCTCGATACCGGCGTCGTTGAGCTGGGTAATCAGGCGATCGACGTCGACGCCCAATACATCCGCAAGCTGTGTAACAGTGACCTGAGACATGTATATTCCTCGAACCTCGTTTATTCCTCGGCAAACCAGTGCGCACGCGCGTTCATGATCAGCGTGGCGGCCAACTCGGGATCAAGTTCCTCGATTTCCTCGAGCTCGTCGACCGCGCACTCGGCCAGATCGTCGCGTGTACGGATGCCCTTCTCAGCCAGGCGGTAGGCAATGGTATCGGTCATGCCCTCCAGATCAAGCAGATCCTGCTCCGGCTTGTGCTCCTCGAGCTGTTCTTCGGAAGCGATCATCTGCGTCAACAGGGCATCGCGGGCACGTTGACGCAGCTCGCCGACCACGTTCTCGTCGAACTCCTCGATCTCGAGCAGTTCGCTTTCCGGCACGTAGGCGACTTCCTCGATGTTGGTAAAGCCTTCCTGCACCAGGATCGTGGCGACTTCCTCGTCGACATCGAGCTTGGTCTTGAACGCCTCGAGGAGAGTCCGGGCTTCCGACTCGCTCTTCTGCTCGGCTTCCTCGATGGTCATGACATTGAGGTTCCAGCCGGTCAGTTCGGACGCAAGCCGCACGTTCTGGCCGCCACGACCGATTGCCTGCGAGAGATTTTCCTCCTCGACGGCAATATCCATGCTGTTGGTGTCTTCGTCGACCACGATCGAGTGCACTTCGGCCGGTGCCATGGCGTTGATCACGAACTGGGCCGGATTCTCATCCCACAGGATGATGTCGATACGCTCACCGGCCAGCTCATTGGAGACGGCCTGAACACGCGAACCGCGCATGCCCACGCAGGCACCGATCGGGTCGGTACGGTCGTCAAGCGCGTTGACGGAAATCTTGGCGCGGCGGCCCGGATCTCGGGCCGCCCCCTTCAACTCGAGCAGGCCCTGCCCGATCTCGGGCACTTCGAGCTTGAACAGCTCGATCAGAAATTCGTTCATGCTGCGGCTGACGAACAGCTGCGGGCCGCGAACTTCCGGACGCACTTCGTAGAGGTAGCCGCGTACGCGATCATTGATGCGCGCGGTCTCGCCCGGGATGGTGTGACGAGACGGAATGAAGGCTTCGGCATTCTCACCCAGATCGAGCATGATGCCGCCCTTTTCCATTCGCTTGATCTGGCCGCTGATCAGCTCACCAACTCGCTCTTCATACGCTTCCACGACCTTGGCGCGCTCAGCCTGGCGAACGCGCTGCACGATAACCTGCTTGGCGGCCTGGGCGGCAATGCGCCCGAACTCGGGCGGCTCCATCGGTTCTTCGATGTAATCGCCGACTTCCAGGTCAGGATCGTGTTTATGCGCCTCGCTCAGGCGGATTTGCCGGTCCTCGGACTCCAGCTCCGCCTCTTCCTCATCGTCGGAGAGCACTTCCCAGCGGCGAAAAGCCTCGTAATCGCCGGTGTCGCGGTCGATGGAAACGCGCACCTCGATGTCCTCGGGGTTACGGCGGCGCGCGGCCGAAGCCAACGCAGCCTCGATGGCCTCGAAGATCGTCTCGCGCGGCAGGCCCTTCTCGTTCGAGACGGCCTCAACCACCTGCAGAATTTCCTTGCCCTTGTTCATCATTGCCAAGTTCCGCAAAAGATCATCACAAATCCGTTTCTAGTGTCGCTTTTCCGCCAAAAGGGCGTCCACGTCCGGGGCCAGATTGGCACGCTGGATATCGGCCACAGTCAGTGTGTGCTGCTCGCCGTCGACCTCGAGCACCACCTGTTCATCGTCGGCGCTGACGATCACACCCTTGAACTTGCGGCGCCCTTCGATCGGTATGGCCATCATGACCCGGGCCATCTCGCCGGTGAACCGGGCGAAATGCGCACCGGTGAACAGCGGCCGCTCGATCCCCGGCGAAGAGACTTCCAGCGTGTACTGACCGCTGACCGGGTCTTCGACATCCAGCAGAGCCGATACCTCTCGGCTGACGCGCTCGCAATCCTCGATCCCGATACCGACATCCGGCTGATCGATGTAGAGCCGGATCAGCCGATTCTTGGGATTGGACTGGTACTCGATGCCGACGAACTCGTATCCGAGATCCTCGACCAGAGGTGCCAGCAACGATTCCAACTTGTCGCTCACTGCCACGACTGACGCTCCGGCCCTGTAACAAAAAAAGCCCCTTTGACCAGGGGCTTTTTTCTTATCCAAAAACCTGGTAGCGGGGGCAGGATTCGAACCTGCGACCTTCGGGTTATGAGCCCGACGAGCTGCCAGACTGCTCCACCCCGCAATCGAATTCGCAATTATAAGATCGACCCGAATCGAATGCAAGCCCGATTCCCGAATCCGCGACATTCCCCCCCCTCGGGCCGACGCTCCTGAAAGCGGCAATGTCCCGGCACGCGCACCTCCCGGCCGTTCGGGCTGCTGCCGGCTTCATCCCGTGTAGAATCCGGACTCGTAAACCAACACACCACAAGAGATCCGATGAAGCGATTTTTCATTGCAGCAAGCGCGCTGCTGGCCGGCAGCGCACTGGCCCAGACGCCCGACCTCAAACAGATCATGGCCGACCCGCAGTGGATCGGCCCGCCGGTGGAAGAGGCCTGGTGGCAGCTCGACGGCGAGGCGGTCTACTATCGTGTCGAGCGCAAGGATAGCGAACTCCACGCCATTCATCGCATCGATCTGGCCAGCGGTGCCGACGAAGTGGTCGAGTATGCCGGGCAGGCCGGCATCGACGGCGTCGACCCCGTCGTTCACCCGGGCACCGGTCGCATCGTGTTCGTACGCGACGGCAACTTGTTTGCCCGCATGCCCGGTCGCGATGGGCTGTTGCAGCTCACACGCAGCACGGACACCGACGCCGACCCAGCCTTCAGCCCCGAAGGCGACCGCGTGATCTTTCGCAGGGGCAGCCAATGGTGGGTGCACGACCTGGTCGATCGCCTGAACTGGGCAGTGACCGACCTGCATTTTGAAGACAAGCCCGACGCCGAGCCGGAAGACGACCTGGCCGAAATGCAGCTCCGCCTGTTCGAAAGCCTGCGCGACCAGCGCAAGGACCAGCGGGAAGCACGCACCGAAGCCGAGAAGGCCGCTGCGGAGGATCCGAGCCGCTCGGTCGCGCCCTGGTACCTGGGTGAGGGCCTCGAACCGGTCACCTCGAGCCTCTCGCCCGATGGCCGCTGGCTGCTGCTGGCCGTCCGGCCCGCCGATCACGAAAGCGGCCAGACCGGCCAGATGCCGCGTTACGTCACCCAATCAGGCTACATCGACGTCGAGGACGTGCGAACACGCGTGGGCCGTGATGTGCCGGCGCCGAGCGAACTCTGGCTGCTCGATCTCGAGAATCGCAAGAAGCATGAGCTGGATTTCGAGGGCCTGCCGGGTATCGACACCGACCCCCTAGCCGAACTCAAGTCCGAACAGGACATCGCCCCCCTGGGCGAGGATGAACTGCGCGAGGTCAGCGTCAACGGGCTGGAATGGCATCCGGGCGGCGAACTGGCCGCCGTGCAGCTTCGCGCCATCGACAACAAGGACCGCTGGCTGGCCGTGGTCGACACCGCCACAGAAGAACCGGCCCTGAACAACCGCCATCGCCTCACCGACGAGGCCTGGATCAACTGGTACTTCAACGACTTCGGCTGGATGCCCGATTCCGAAACGCTCTGGTTGTTATCGGAAGAGTCCGGCTACAGTCACTTCTACACGATCGATGCACACTCGGGTGAGACCGAGCAGCACACGAGTGGTGATTTCGAGGTGTTCGACCCGGTCATCCGCCAGGACGGCGAATCGGTGCTGATGCTCACCAACCGCAGCCACCCGAGCGAATACGATCTTTATCGTCTGCATCTGGACGGCAATGACCTCGAGCGCATCACCGAGCACAACGGTATCGAATCGTTCACCGTCCGCCCGGGCGATGACGAGCATGTGCTGCTGCGCTACTCCGAGTCTTACCTGCCGCCGCAGGCCGCGCTGGCGAATCTCGAATCCGGCGAACTCGAGCCGCTCACCGACACACGCACCGAGCAGTTCAAAGCCGTGGAATGGCAACAGCCCGAGATCATGCCCGTGCCCTCGAGCCATGTCGAGCGCCCCGTCTGGGCCAAGTTTTACCCGGCCCGCGGCGAGCCTGCGCACGGCGGCGACAAGCACCCGGTGGTGCTGTTCGTCCACGGCGCCGGCTACCTGCAGAACACCTGGTTGCGCTACCCCAACTACTTCCGCGAGCAGATGTTCCACAACCTGCTGACCGAACGCGGCTACCACGTGCTCGACATGGATTTCCGGGCCAGCGCCGGGTATGGCCGCGACTGGCGCACCGCCATCTACCGGAAGATGGGCACGCCCGAGCTGGAAGACCTGATCGACGGCGTCGACTGGCTGGTCGAAAACCACGATGCCGACCCCGATCGCGTCGGCGTCTACGGCGGTTCCTACGGCGGATTCATGGCCTTCATGGCGATGTTCAAGGCACCCGAGGTATTCCATGCCGGGGCGGCGCTGAGACCCGTCACCGACTGGGCCCACTACAACCACTTCTACACCTCGAACATCCTCAACACGCCCGAGGTCGACCCTCAGGCTTACAAGCGCAGCTCGCCGATCGAGTTCGCCGAAGGCCTGGAAGGTCACCTTCTGATCGCCCACGGCATGCTCGACGACAACGTCTTCTACCAGGACTCGGTGCGCCTGGCGCAACGCCTGATCGAGCTCGAAAAGAACCACTGGGAAATGGCATCTTATCCGATGGAGGGGCACGGATTTACCCGCCCGGATAGCTGGCGCGATGAATACTGGCGTATCCTGAACCTGTTCGAACGCACTATCGGGAGGGAGTAAATCACAATGAACGTGTTTATCACGGGTAACAGCAGCGGCCTGGGACTGGGGCTGACCGAAGCGCTGCTCGACCGCGACGCCCTCATCTGGGGCATGAGCCGGCGAGGCTGTCCGCTTGCCGAGCACCACGACGACGGCATCCGCGACCGCAAGCAGGATATCGGCAATCTCAACCACCTCGAGGAGGGCCTGGACGCGCTATTGTCCGACTGTCAGCGCCTCGACCTGGTTGTGCTCAATGCCGGCATGCTGGGCCGCATCCAGGAGATCGCACACACCGACGTGCACGACCTCGAACACATGATGCGCGTCAACGTGTGGGCCAACAAACTGATCCTGGACTGGTTCATCGAGCGCCAGATACCCATCGACCAGGTGGTCGCCATCTCATCCGGGGCGTCGGTCAACATGAACTACGGCTGGGGTGGCTACTCACTGTCCAAGGCCGCACTCAACAACCTGGTCAAGCTCTATGCGCCCGAAATGCCGGACACGCACATGATCAGCCTGGCCCCCGGCCTGATCGAGACCGGCATGCAGGACTACATCCGCGACGAGGTCGACAGCGAGGAATTTCCCTCGGTGCAAAAACTCAAGGACGCTCGCGGCACCGAGAAGATGCCCAGCCCCCGCGAGGCGGCCGACAGCATCCTCGACCTGCTCGACGACCTGAAAGAAAACCACGAATCGGGCGACTTCGTCGATATCCGCAACCTTTAGCGGACGCTCATGCGCCGGCCCCGCATCGTCCCGGCACTTCCGGGACGATGCGGGGGACGGCCCGCCCCACAGCCCCCAGCAACCCCAGCCCGGATAGTTGCCGCCCCCAACCAAATCACCAACTCACCAAAGCACTAAAAAGCCACCTCCCCCTGTCACGATCCGGCCCGTTTTCCCGTAATATCAGGCACAACCAACTGGGTTAAATGAGGGATTTCCTTATGATGGACTTCAAGATCGGTGAAGTACTTGGCTTGATGGCCAAAACGTTGCCGTTTCTGATCTTCCGCTTCCTGATCTATTTCGGCATCACGCTCGCCTACGTGCTGGTCACGGGCGTCGGTGCGGGCGTCGGGTACTTTATCGGCCACATCGGCGACGATCCCGGCTCGTTCAGCGTCTGGGGCGGCATGGTCGGCTTCGGCATCACCTCGGCCATCCTCTACTTCCTGCGCGAGTACCTGCTCTACATGGTCAAGGCCGGCCATATCGCCGTGCTGGTCGAACTGCTCGAGGGACGGGAGCTTCCCGAGGGCAAGGGCCAGATCGACTACGCCCAGGGCATCGTTCGCGAGCGCTTCGTGGAATCCTCCGTCCTGTTCGGCATCGACCAGCTGATCAAGGGCGTGCTCAAGGCTTTCAATCGCGCGTTTTTCACCATCACCGCCTTTCTGCCCATCCCGGGCGTGCAGGGCCTGGTGAAATTCATCAATACCGTCATCAACCTGTCGCTGACCTATCTCGACGAGGTGATCCTGGCACACAACATGCGCACCAAGGCCGACAACCCCTGGCGCTCGGGCCAGACCGCGCTGGTTCTGTACGCACAGAACTACAAGACCTTCCTGAAGAATGCCTTCTGGCTGGCCTTCTTCATCTGGGCCATGACTTTCCTCGTCTTCCTGGTGGTGCTGCTGCCCGTCGCCGGCCTGGTCTCCCTGTTCCCGGGAACTGCCGGCATCCTGACCCTGGTCATCGCCCTGGTCTTCGCCTGGGGCATCAAGCAGGCCGTCATCGAGCCCATCGGCATGACCGCCCTGATGCAGGTCTACTTCAACGTTACCGAGGGCCAGGAGCCGAACCCCGAGTGGGACGACAAGCTGAGCAGCGTCTCCAAGAAGTTCGGCGAAATCAAGACCAAGGCCCTGGACTGGGATCGTGAGAAGGGCACAAAACCTCAAGCCTCCAACGAACCGCCACAGGGCGAGGCGCCGCAGCCAGAACAGAGCTGATCACGAACTACAAAAGCGATGTACCCGCGGGGTTTCAGCCCTGCCACAACAAGAAATCGAACTGCCCCGCAGCCACCGGTTGCGGGGCTTTTTTCAGTTAGTTCGCCCCTCGATTGCCTCGATCGTCGTTCGCCAGGGCAGCAGTGCGTTGCGAACACGGGCGGGAAAACCACTGACGGCCCGAAGATGCTTGATATCGCCCAGTGCGGGATCATCCGGCAGCCCGGAGTCCCTCAACATTCCGGCAAACCGTTCATATGCGGCAACAATCTCGGCGTGGGTGCGCCCGGGCAGCCATTGCATCAGCATCGACGCGCTCGCCGTTGTAATTGCGCAGGCTTCGCCGGAGAAAGCGGCTTGCTCGATCCGCCCGTCGACCACCCTGAGTTCGATGAGAATATCGTCACCGCACAACGCGTCCTGACCGCGCGCACTATGGGTGACACCATCCAGGCGACCGTAGTGATGCGGAGAGCGGTTGTGGTCGAGGATGACCCGTTGATAAAGCTGGTCGAGCGCCATGGCCGGGAATTCTACCCCGGGAGCCGAATCAAATGCCTCAGGTCAGCATTTCCCGGGCCTTGCCCAGAGCCTCGATGAAGATATCGATTTCGTTGCGGAGATTGTAGGGGGCAAAGGAGACACGCGCGGTGGCCGGCACGTCGAAGAACTGCATCACAGGCATGGCGCAATGGTGGCCGGTGCGGATGGCGACCCCGAAATGATCAACGATCGTGCCGATATCGTTGGGATGGGCGCCATCCAGGGTGAAGGAGACGACCGGGCCCTTGTGCTCGGCCGTGCCGATGACGGTTAGCCCGTCGACGGCCTGCATCTTCTCGGTGGCGTAATCGAGCAGGCGTTCCTCCTGCCAGACGATGCCCTCCAGGCCGGTTTCCTCCAGAAACTCCACCGCCTTGCCGAAACCGATGGCGCCGGAGATATTGGGTGTGCCCGCCTCGAACTTGTGCGGCAGGTCGTTGTAGGTGGTGCCTTCGAAACTGACGCGCTTGATCATCTCGCCCCCACCCTGCCACGGCGGCATGTCCTCGAGAATGGCCTCGCGCGCCCACAGCGCGCCGATACCGGTCGGCCCGTACATCTTGTGGGCGGAGATGCAGTAGAAATCGCAACCCAGTGCCTGGACATCAACGTCCATGTGCGGCGTGGCCTGTGCTCCGTCGACCAGCACCGGCACATCATGCTTCTTTGCGATCCGGCAGACGTCCTCGACCGGATTGATCGTGCCCAGGGCGTTGGATACGTGCACCATGCCGATAAGCTTCGTTCGCTCATTGACCATCGCCGCCAGCTCGTCGACCAGCAGCTCACCCTTGTGGTTGATGGGCGCGACCTTGAGCCACGCGCCGGTCTGCTCGCACAACATCTGCCACGGCACGATATTGGAATGGTGTTCCATGTGCGTGATCAGGATTTCGTCGCCTTCGGCCAGGCGCGGGCGCAGGTAGGCCTGGGCGACGAGGTTGATTGCTTCGGTCGTCCCGCGGGTAAACACGACTTCACGGATGGAATCGGCATTGAGCAGGCGGCGCACGGATTCGCGCGCACCCTCGAACTGTTCAGAGGCCTCGACCGAAAGCTGGTGGACGCCGCGGTGCACGTTGGCGTTGTAGCGGCGATAGAAATCATCCATCGCCTCTATGACCTTCAGCGGGCGCTGGGCCGTGGCGGCATTGTCGAAGTAGACCAGCGGCTTGTCGTCGTGCACCTGGCGTGCGAGCACGGGAAACTGATCGCGCAGGGCGAACACATCGAGCTGGTCTTTGACTTTCGATTCGACTGTTTCCATTGTCGTAGCTTCCAAAAAATCTTATTAACGCAAAGACGCAAAGCAGCGAAGAACGCAAAGAAATGAATGAATTGGCTTAGAAACTCTCTTTAACTTCACTCAATCGCATCAATGTTTGGGTCTTCTTCCAGATATGGTTCCCTTTGCGCTCTTTGCTGCTTCGCGTCTTTGCGTTTGTAAGATTTTCAAAGAACCAATTCCAGTTCACGCAACAACCAGCTCCGCAGCGTCTCATCGGCAAGGCCTTCCAGCGGGGCGGCGGCGAAGCCGTATTTCAGCAGGCGGTTGGCTTCCTCGGTGGGCAGGCCGCGCGAGCGCAGGTAGAACAGCGCCTCGTCGTCGAGCTGGCCGATGGTCGCGCCGTGGCTGGCGGTAACGTCCTCGGAATAGATCTCCAGTTCCGGCTTGGCGTTGATGCGCGCCTGCTCGCCGAGCAGCAGGTTGGCCGTATTCAGGTCGGAGTGGCTGTCGTCTGAATCCTCGTGAATATGGATGCGGCCGTTGAATACACCGACGCCGGTGCCGTCGGCCAGGATGCGGAAGGACTCCCGGCTGTTGGTGTGCCCGGTGCAGTGGTCGATCGAGGTGTGATAGTCGACGTGCTGCTTCGAGTCGAGCACGACCGTACCGTCGATTTCGCCAAGCGAGCCGGCCTCATTCAGGAAGACGTTCAGATCCTGGCGGCCCAGCCTCGCGCCCGTATCAAGCACAAAGCTTCGATACTCGGCATCGCGCACGACGTCCACGCAGGTGCGGGCTACCCGCACGGTGTCGCCGCCGGAACGGCACATGACATGGTTCAAGGCGGCGCCCTGCCCTACCTTGATGTCAGTGACGGCATTGATCATGCCTTCGCCGCCGCCGGTCTGAACCTCGACCAGGGTAGCGCGGGCGTTATCCGCAAGTTCGATGAACAGCCGGGGATGCACCGCCCCGCCAAAATCATCGGACGTGGTAGTCGCCAATACCAGCGGACGATCCAGCTCGGCTTCGATCGTGACCCGCCAGGCCTGTCCAAAGCGGGCCAGGTTGAGCCAGGCAAAAGCGTCCTCGCGCCCACCATACTCGACACCTTCGAAATCCTCGAGCGTAGCCGGGGCCAGCGTGACTCCCTTGGGCAAATCGGCCGCATCGGCGTTCAGGATGCCGTTGTCAAAGTGCAGCACATACGCTTCGAACGGAATCTCGGGAGCTACAGACGCAGAAGCGGGTTCCGGCTGGAACTCGCGTTTTTCGAGCAGCTTGATCGGCGTGTATTTCCAGGCCTCGGTCTTGAGGTCCGGGAAGCCGTGCTGCATCAGCGCACGCTGTGCAGCCTGACGCAGGTCGCTGAAGTCGTCGGCGGCCAGCGCCGATTCCGGGGCGAGTTTTTCGGCCAGATCACGCATGTTTTTAAGCCTCGGTCGCTTCCGCTTCCAGGTGGGCGTAGCCTTCCGCCTCGAGCCGGTGCGCCAGTTCCTTGCCGCCGGACTCGACGATGCGACCGTCGGACAGCACGTGTACCCGGTCGGGTGTGACATGCTCGAGCAGGCGCTGGTAGTGCGTGATCACAATGAACGAACGCTCGGGGTTCCGCAGGCGATTGATGCCTTCGGCCACCAGCTTGAGGGCATCGATGTCCAGGCCGGAATCGGTCTCGTCGAGAACCGCCAGTTTCGGCTGCAGGATCGCCATCTGCACGATCTCGTTGCGCTTTTTCTCGCCGCCGGAAAAGCCTTCGTTGACGGCGCGCTTGAGCAGGGAATCGTCCATCTTCAGTTGCCCCAGCGTTTCGCGAACGGCCTTGAGGAAATTCATCGAATCCATTTCCTCTTCGCCGCGCGCCTTGCGCTGTGCGTTGAGCGCCGAGCGCAGGAAGTAAGCGTTGTTCACGCCCGGAATCTCGACCGGGTACTGGAAGGCCAGGAACAGACCCGCGGCGGCACGCTCCTCGGGCTCCATCTCGGCAAGATCCTTGCCTTCGAATTCGATCGTACCCTGGGTGACTTCGTAACCGTCGCGTCCGGCCAGCACATGGCCCAGCGTCGACTTGCCTGAGCCGTTCGGGCCCATAATGGCGTGCAGCTCACCGGGGCCGACCTCGAGGTTCAGGCCCTTGAGGATTTCCTTGCCGTCGATGGATGCGTGGAGGTTCGTTATCTTCAACATGATTGGGAGTGATCTCTGTTCAGTTCGATTCGGTTGTTCGGTTCGTGGTGGCTTCGTTAGGGACTTAGTGAATAGAAAAACGAAAATAGAAAATAGGAAAACAAATTCATGAGCGCCCGTCTCTATTTACTTTTTACTATTCACTATTTTCTAGCGATCCACTAACAGCACCAATAGCAAGTTCGTCGCACCGTTAGCCGACGGCGCCCTCCAGTGAAATTTCCAGAAGCGCCTTGGCTTCAACGGCAAATTCCATCGGCAGTTCCTTGAAGACTTCCTTGCAGAAGCCGTCGACGATCAGGGCGACCGCGTCTTCTTCGTCAAGGCCGCGCGAGCGGCAATAGAAGAGCTGGTCTTCTCCAATGCGCGAGGTAGTGGCTTCATGCTCGACCTTGGCGCTGGGATTGAACGATTCGATGTACGGGAAGGTATGCGCCCCGCACTGATTGCCGATGAGCAGGCTGTCGCACTGGGTATAGTTGCGTGCGTTCTCGGCACGCCCGGCCATACGGACCAGGCCGCGGTAACTGTTGTTGCTGTGGCCGGCCGATATGCCCTTGGCAATGATCTTGCTGGTGGTGTTCTTGCCCAGGTGAATCATCTTGGTGCCGGTATCGGCCTGCTGATAGTTCCGCGTCAGCGCCACCGAGTAGAACTCGCCGGAGGAACGATCGCCGCGGAGAATGCAGGACGGGTACTTCCAGGTGATGGCCGAACCCGTCTCGACCTGTGTCCAGGTGATGCGCGCGTCGTCCTCGCGGCAGTCGCCACGCTTGGTGACGAAATTGTAGATACCGCCCTTGCCGTTCTCGTCGCCCGGGTACCAGTTCTGGACGGTCGAGTACTTGATATGAGCCTTTTCCTTGGCGACCAGTTCCACCACAGCGGCATGTAGCTGGTTTTCGTCGCGCATGGGCGCGGTGCAGCCTTCCAGATAGCTGACATGGCTGCCCGGTTCGGCAATGATCAGCGTGCGCTCGAACTGCCCCGTGTCGCGGGCGTTGATGCGGAAGTAGGTCGACAGTTCCATCGGGCAGCGCGTGTCCTTCGGGATGTAGACGAAGGATCCGTCGGTGAACACCGCCGAGTTGAGCGCGGCAAAATAGTTGTCCGTGTGCGGCACGACCGATCCCAGGTACTCGCGTACCAGCTCGGGGTATTCCTGTACGGCTTCGGAGAAGCTGCAGAAGATGACGCCGGCTTCCTTGAGTTCCTTCTGAAAGGTGGTGCCGACCGAAACCGAATCGAACACGGCGTCGACGGCCACCCCGGCCAGGCGCTCGCGCTCGTGCAACGGCACGCCCAGCTTGTCGAAGGTCTCAAGTAGCTTGGGGTCGACCTCGTCGAGGCTCTTGGGCCGGTTCTCCTGCTTCGGAGCCGCGTAGTAGTGGATCTTCTGGAAATCGATGGCCGGCAGCTTCAAATGCGCCCAGTCGGGGCCGACCATCTTCTGCCACTGGTGAAACGCCTTCAGGCGCCACTCCAGCAGCCACTCCGGCTCGCTTTTCTTGGCCGAGATCATGGCGATGATTTCTTCGTTCAGCCCGGCCGGGACGCGATCGGATTCGATATCGGTATAGAACCCAGCCTTGTAGCGCTGCTGTATGTAATTCTGGACCTGTTCGGTGGTCTGACTCATGAAACTTCCCGTTGAGATGAGGCCTCGACTTCGGCACGGATGGCGATACGGCGCGATGACGGCTCGGCCAGGTCGGCCAGGCTCAGGCCCGCCAGGGCGCTCTCGACGGCCTGTCCGATCTTCTGCCAATTACCCCGCAGGCTGCAGTCGGATTCGTGCGAACACAGCCCCGGTTCCAGCCCGCATTCGGTCAGGGCAATCGGCCCTTCCATGGCGCTGACGATGCCGGCGATCGAAATATCCTCCGGCGGCTCGGCCAGCTCGTAGCCACCGTTGACGCCGCGAATCGAAGTGACAAGGCCGGCGCGCGCCAGGGTCTTGAGCACCTTGGCCACCGTCGGCGGTTCCAGCCGGGTCACCTCGGCCAGCCGGCTTGCCGGTACGCATTCATCACGCCGGTTCGCAAGGGCGGCCAGAAGCACCGTGGCGTAGTCGGTCAATTTGCTGATTCGAAGCATGATGTTCGCGCCCGTATCCGTCCGTTCTTCAATTATGGAGGCCCGAAGCCGGCGAAACAAGACCGAATTGGTATTGTTTCGCCGGAACAACCCACGCTGACCGACTGCTAAACTACCGCCGCCTATCGGATTTCGACTTGCGCGCATGATCAACGAAAATTTCAGCATCAACATGAATTGGTCGATGGGACAGCAAGACAGTGGCGACCCGACCCGCTATATCGCCCTGCCCTTCCAGGCCCACTCGATCCATGACGGCCAGGTGCTGCTCATGGTGGCCGGGAGCACCGAAACAAGACGTCTCCCCGTGCAGCTCGCCCATTTACTGAGCTGTTGCACCGGGCTTCGAACCATCGCGGAGCATGCCCGGCACGCCGCCGGCGCGATGCGCCTGCCCCACCAACAGGTCGCCGGCCTGAAGCAGCCACTGCAGCAATTGATCGACGCGAAGCTTCTGACAAGCGAGCGTGATCTTTTCGAGAACCTGGCGGCCGGGGATGACGCAAACGACGACGAACACCCCATCGAGACCCTGTTCATCCGCACCTGCGCACGCCCGGAAACCCTTCGCCGACTGCTCGAAAGCCTGGCACGACAGCCGGAGGGCGGACTGAAGCGCTGCGTCATCATCGACGACTCGAAGGAAGCCTCGGACCGCCAGGCGACCCGCGAAGCCGTCGAAGCCGCCCGTTCGATGTTCGGCATCGGCCTGCACCTGGTCGATCACGCGCGGCGCCGGGCGTTGCTGAAAACGATCGCGCATGCCGTGGGCTGCGAGTCCGCGTCGCTGGAATGGTTCCTTGAAGGTGAAGCCGACGAGAAAGCGCTCACCTACGGCGCTGGCCCCAACCTGTCGCTGCTGCTTGGCGCCGGCTCCCGCTTCGCCTTGATGGATGACGACGCCACCCTCGATGCCTTTGTGCCCGAGGGCTCCCGAAACCGACCGATCTTTTCGCCCGAACCGGATGATCGGCTTTGGCTTCCCGATCCCGATGCCGAAGTGCCCGGTTCCGACCTCGGCCAGCTTGACGAGAACCCCTTGAGCGCTCACGCGCGCTATCTCGGACGCCGCCCGGGCGACCTGCTCGATGCCGACGATCCCGACCGCAGCGAGACGCTGGGACAACTCACGCCCGACCTGCTGCATCAATTAACCAAACAGCCGCGCATCAGGCTGACCTGCAGCGGTGTACTCGGAGACCCCGGCACCGAAGATGTGCAGTGGATCTACGGCATGCCGGCCGAAGACTTGCGCGTTCTGTGTTCGAGCGAAGATGCCTATCGGCGCCGCGTCTTTCAGCGGCGTGTGCTGCGCTGCCCCCAACGCGCGGTGGCCACACCGGCCTACGGTTTGATGACGACCACGCTGACCGGCGTGGACAATCGCGAGTTACTGCTGCCCACCGCCGCGCGGGAACGCAACGAGGACATGCTGCTGGGGGCCCTGATCGCCTTTCTCTATCCCAGGGCACTGCACCTTACCTTGCCCCATGCCCTCTACCACATGCGCCCGAAACCGCAGGAGTGGTCGGCCGACGATCTGGATCGGGTGCGACGCCCCGGCCGGGCCCGCTATCTCTGCGCCTGGCTCGAAGACCTGGCGCCGCAGTGCCACACCCGCGATCCGCAGGCGCGAACCGATATGCTCATCGCGGCCCTGCGCGACCTCGCCCAACAGGACCGGGACTCGCTGAAAGCAGCCGTCGAAAGGCTCCAGACGGAACTGCGCTCCAACCTGGTCCAGCGCATTCAACGAAGTTGCGACGAACTCAAGCCACCCGACTGGCTGAGGGCCGATTTCCGCCGCGTGATGGAGGCCTGCGCCACGATTCCCGCGGACGAGCCGGACCGCCTCGATCGCATCGCCGCATCGACCCAGCGTTTCGCGGCCAATTACGCCGACAAGCTGCCCGACTGGTGCCGGGCCTGGCGCCACTGCAGCGACACCGGTATCGAACGCCTTCTGGAGACCGCCGGTGAGTGAAGTCGACGCCCGCCGGCAGCTGGCCGAAGCCTGGGCGGCCGCCGAACTCGGCTGGGGGGCCTGGGAAAGCGAATCCATCTCCAGCGACGCCAGCTTCCGGCGTTATTTTCGCCTGAGCCGTGACGGTGACTCGAGCGTGGTCATGGACGCGCCGCCCGAGCACGAGGACACTGATGCATTCGTCGATGTGGCCGCGCGCCTGGCGCAAAGCGGTGTGCACGTACCCGAAGTCCTGGCCCACGATTCCGAACAGGGCCTGGTATTGCTCGAAGACCTGGGCACTCGCCCCTATCACCATGTACTCGACGAGGAAAACGCCGACTGGCTCTTCGGAGATGCAGTCGAGGCCCTGATCCGCTTCCAGCATGGGGCCGATGTCGACGGCCTGCCGGACTACGATCCGGCGCTTCTGATGCGCGAACTGGCGCTGTTCCCGGACTGGTTTCTCGCCCGCCACTGGCAGGTCGAACCGACCGACGGCGAGCTCGATGGCTGGGACATGGCCTGCGCCACGCTCCTGCGCTGGGCGCTGGATCAACCGCAGGTGTTCTGCCATCGCGACTACATGCCGCGCAACCTGATGGTGGCCGATCCCAACCCCGGCATCATCGATTTCCAGGACGCCGTTCGCGGCCCGATCAGTTACGACCCCGTCTGCCTTTTCCGTGACGCGTTCCTGAGCTGGCCGGTCGAGCGCGTCGACGCCTGGCTGGAGAGGTACCGCCAGCGGGCGAGCGACGCCGGGCTGCCGGTTCCACAGGACCCGGATCTCTGGCGCAGAACGTGCGACTTCATGGGCGTGCAGCGCCACCTCAAGGTCATCGGCATCTTCGCCAGGATCCGCTACCGCGACGGCAAGCCGAAGTATCTCGAGGACGCTCCGCGGTTTTTCGCTTACCTCGACCAGGCGATCGACCGCAATCCGGAACTGGCCGACTTACAGCGGTTGCTGAACGCCTGGCGCAGCCGGGCTAACGGCGCCGCGGCTGATTGAATTTCAGGCCACCTCGACTCGATCGCGACCACCGCGCTTGGCGCGGTAGAGCGCCCGGTCGGCCTGGCCAACGCACTCAACCCAAGTCATGCGCTCGGGACGGCACTCCACCACACCGAAACTGGCGCGAAGATCGACCTTGCGATCGTCCAGACGCAAGTCCCCATGACCCATCTCCGAGCGAAGTCGCTCGGCGACCTGCTCGGCCTGCTGTCTGTCGGCGCCCGGCAGCAACACCATGAACTCCTCGCCGCCGTAGCGGAAGGCATAGTCGCTGTCCCGGATCACGCCCTGGATCAGCTCGGCGGCACGGCAAAGCGCCCGGTCTCCCACCTGGTGGCCGAACCGATCGTTGACGTCCTTGAAGTGGTCCAGATCGATGAGCACGACCGACAGGGGCAATTCGCGCTCACGCGCTCGCTGCATCTCACGCTCTGCAATGGCGTCCAGCGACAGACGGTTGTACAAGCCGGTCAACGCATCCTGCTCGGCGAGGTCGGACAGCTCCACCTGCTTTTCCCGGAACAGAACCAGGACCAGCGCCATGGTCAGCGCATAGCCGTAGATCATCGAAACGACGAAAATACCGATCTGGAACGGATCGCTGACGAAGGAAGTGGTCAGGGCTGGGCTGATCAGCGCGTAGCCGAATCGCAACGCCAGCAACGCGGCAAAGGACATGATGATCAGGGCGACGGCGCGATGAAAGCGCCTCATGCCGGGTCGACGTGCGCGCCAAAGCAGCCCGCCGGCATAAAAGCCCAGTACGATGTACAGGCCGGACTGCAGGATGACCCGCCAGCGCAAGCTCTCGCGCAACTCGGGCAGCACGAAGACGGACAGGAACATGAAGATCATCACGACCAGCACCGGCCAGAACCAGCTGCCGCGCCCCAGGTAACGCTGGATACCGACCAATACCATGCCATGCCCCAATCCGATCAGGGAATTGGCCAGTGACGCCGCGACCCAGGTCGGTACCGGAACCTCCAGCGTCTGCAGAATATGACCGAGCAGGTAACCCAGACCGAAGCCCAGGCCGGCGACGGTCCAGTCGACGAGTGCCCGCGAGCGCATGCCGGCCAGGTAGATCCCGATCATCGTGGCCGCCATGAGAAAGCCGCTGACGCTGGACGCGAAAGCCAGCGTGCGCACATCCAGAAGCAGTAATTCAGTCATATTGCCCGTCTTCCCTCAACGTCAGGGATTCCTATTTTCCACTATGGACACGCCAATCACCATGCAAGATGCCGGCCATTCAAGACCGCACACCAACAATTTGGCAAAATACGAGGCGAAAGCGTGGCCGGCAGGCCGACGGCATCTCCCGTCACGGCCGCAAAGTTCAGTATCCGTTGTCCAATGTCGACGGAAAGCGACGGAGAAATCCCGATGAGAGCCATGATCCTGGCGGCCGGTCGCGGCGAGCGGCTGCGACCCTTGACCGACAACACGCCCAAACCGCTGATCGAGGTCGGCGGCAAGCCCTTGATCGTCCACCATCTGGAACGCCTGGCGGCGGCCGGCTTCGAAGACGTGGTGATCAACCTCGGCTGGCTGGGCGGGCAGATCGCCGAGCGCCTGGAGGATGGCCGGATACTCGGGCTGCAGATTCGCTACTCGCAGGAGCCGCCGGGCGCGCTGGAGACTGCCGGCGGCATTGTCGAGGCGCTTCCGCTGCTGGGCGAGAAACCATTTCTGGTCGTCAGCGCCGACGTAATGACCGACTATCCCTTCGGACGGCTTCGCGAAATCGAACTGGCCGGGCAGGCGCACCTGGTGCTGGTGGACAACCCGCCGCACCACCGGGTCGGTGACTTCGGGCTGGAAAGCGGACGGGTCTATGCCGGCAATGGCAAGCGCCTGACGTTCAGCGGTATCGCGGTCTTCGAACCATCACTGTTCGCGGGCTTGTCGCCGGGCCGTCGGCCACTGAGGCCGGTGCTGGAGCAAGCCATCGCTGCCGGCCGGGTCGGCGGAGAGCACTACGCCGGAATGTGGGCCGACATCGGCACGCCGGAGCGTCTTGCAGACGTTCAGCAGTCCTCCGATCCGGACTCCTGAAGGCTGCAGAGAAGTTTCCCGAAGTCGGGCAGCCCGCTCTCACCGGCCAGCATCTGCGACTTCTCACTCAAAAACGGCAGGGCCTGAACGATGGCGTGGAAAATCGCGTTCTGCTCGAACACCCCGTGGACCACTTCCGCGCCCGGGCCCTGGGCATAGACGGGCACGTCCACGCCGGAATGGGTGGCCGACCAGATACCCACGGCCGCTTCCTGGAGGTAATCCGGATCCAGGGGATCGACCTCGTCAAAATCGGGCCGTTGGCCGCCGCGATATCCCGAGCCGTTCGAGTAGCCGAGCACCGTCATGGGCAGTCCGTCTTCATCACGCATCAGGCGGGCTTTCTTGTCGCCCGCCGCCGGCCGCTCGGCCAGGCCGAGAATGGGATTGCCCCGCTTCCCGTAGCCGCCGAACGTGAGTGCGTGGCCGTGATCCGCCGTGACGATGATCAAGGTATCTTCGCCGACCATTTCATCGGCCTTTTTCACTGCGCTGGCGAAGGCGATGGCATCCGTCAGGGCGCGCCAGGCATTGTTGGCATGGTGGGCGTGGTCAATGCGGCCACCCTCCACCATCAGGAAGAAGCCGCGTTGCTCGTCGGACAGCAGGTCCAGCGAGCTGGCTGTCATTTCCGCCAGGGACGGCTCTCCGGCGACGTCCTCGGGCCGGTCATGCTCGTACTGCATGTGACTGGGCTGGAACAGGCCGAGCACCGGGCCTTCGCTGGTTTCGGGCAAGGCTTCGAAACCGTCCAGGTTCCAGACATAGTGACCGTTTTCGTGCCTGGCCCGCCATTCTTCGATCAGGTTGCGGCCGTCGCCGCGATGGCCGCGCTGCTCAGGGTCTTCCGGATCGGTCTCGCTGGAGGGCAGGAAGGCGCGGCGGCCACCGCCGAAGATCACGTCGATGGTCCCGAGCGGGTATTCGATCAACTGGCGCGCGATATCGTGGCATCCGGCGTCGCGCTGCGACGGCGGAATGCCCCGGTCTGTTTCCCAGTCGCGATCGACCGAGCGCGAATACAGCGCGGCCGGCGTGGCGTGTGTAATCCGGGTCGTCGTCACGATACCGGTCTTGAGCCCACCGGCAACGGCCAGATCAAGCAGGGAGACACGCTCGCTGCCAGCCATCGAGGCGCAGTCCCCGCGGGTGGCGTCCTGGTCGACCGAAATTGCACCCGCGTAGCTCTTCACGCCGGTGACCATCGCGGTCATCGTTCCGGCTGAATCGGGCGTCTGACGGTTGGTGTTGTAGGTCTTGGCCAGCCCGGTGTGGCGGAAGCGCTCGAAATGGAGCATGTTTTCCTCGCCTGTTTCGCCGCGCAGCTGCCCCTCGAGGATGCGGGTGGCGGCCACCGTGGCAAGGCTCAGACCGTCACCCACGAAAAGGATGACGTTGCGTGCCTCGCCGGGGTCGTCCATGGCTGCACGACGTTCGGCGATCAGGGTTTCTCCGTCCTGGTACCACTGGACCGGGCTCTCGTCGGCAACAGCGTCGATGGCGACAAGCAGGGCGGCAAGCGTTAAAGAAATGCGGAAGAGATTGGTCGGGTTCATCCTGCTGATTTTAATTCATCCCCATGACGCCAGGGTTGCAACTCGGTCGATTGAATTCCAATCTCAATTGAACGAGTTGCTTGTGACCGGCTAAACTCATCAGTCATTCGAGGGAATGCGTCACTCGCCCAGGGCACATCGCCAAAGGGCAGAAACCAAGGCGTACAGCTGTCGCGCAACTGGCGAACCAGCCGACCCCAGAAACTTGACAAGTGTGTTGGTGTTGTATAACACTAGTACCACATAGACAGACTACCCCCGGGAGGGACCTGAATCATGATCCGCAAGATTGCCTTGATCGGCTTTTGTACCCTGCTCGTCGCCGGCTGCGGCCGCGACGAGACGGAAACCGAATCGCAGACCGGCGCCGAGTCCGGGACCGGCCAGAGCGACGGCGCCAGCGCACTGTTCCAGCGCATCGACGCCGACACCGCCTGGCTGGTCGCCAACCTCGACACGATGCCGGAAGAGCTCAACGAGAAGCTCTGGGCACCGCTGGCATCGATGTCCGAACTCAATCGCCAGACCTACAACACGGTTGCCGACGAACTCGACGAGTCGCCGGTCGTGGCCGCCGTGCTGCGCGAGTTCGCCGAAATCGACAGCCGCGAAGCCTTCATCGAGCGGGGCCTCGCGCCCAACGGCCACTGGGCGATCCATGCGGTTTCGCTGTATCCCTTCGTCCACTGGGAGCTGTCCGATCCGGAAGCCTTCCGCGCGACGCTGGATCGGATCGCTGAGGAAGCCGAGGCCGAGTTGAACTGGCGTAGCGTCGACGACGCCGAAATCCTCTGGGCTGAAATGGAACAGCTGGGCCTGGCGCTTTCCTACGACGAAAATTTCGTAACCTTCGCCCTTGTGCCCGACGACGGCGCCCTGTTGCGCCGCGTTGCCAACCTGGACCAGCCGGCCAACGCCTACGACCCCTCATCCCTGCGCGAATTTTCCGAGGAGCGTGATTACATGCCCTACGGCGGCGGTTACGTCGACTTCGGGCGCATGGTCGACCAGTTGCTCGACAGCGACGATGCCACGCTGGCCGCCGGGCACGAATCCAATCCGCTCAAGGAAATTGCCGGCAGCGAAGCCTGCCGCTCGGAGCTGGGCGCTCTCGTGAACCTCTTCCCGCGTGCCAGCCTCGGCTACACGGACATCGACGATAATTTCATGGCGTTCAACATGATGGTCGAGGCCGACCCGGCCTTCGCCGAGCGCATGCAGGTCATCGCTGATACGCCGGTCGACCTGGACAAGGCCGACGCCGGCCTCGTGGAGTTCGGCCTCGCGCTCAACATCGTTGGCGCCCGCGATTTTGCCCGCGACATCGTCGCCGGCTGGGTTGAGACACCGCCCGAGTGCCAGATTTTCGAGAACGTGCGTGAGAAGGCCGAAGACTGGCAGCTGGCGCTCAACCAGCCCATCCCGCCGGTAGTCACGAACTTTCACGGCCTGCGCCTGAATCTCGATGACATCACGCTGGGCGAAGGCTCGAACGTGGAGTCGGCCGAAGGCTCCCTGGCGCTGTTCATGCGCAATCCGCAAATGATGCTGGGCATGGCCCAGATGTTCTCCCCTGAACTCGCGTCCCTGCAGCTCGAGCCCGGCGGTGAGCCGCAGCCCGTGCCGGCCGGCGTGATTCCCAACCTGCCCGAAGGCGTGCCAGTATTCATGGGCCTGGGCGAGGCCGCACTCGGCCTGACCGTCGGCGAAAACCAGAAGGACCGGCTCGAAGAAGCTATGAATCCGGGCGACGGCGGTAGCGCCATCCTCAGCTACGGCATCAACTTTGGCCGTTATGCCGAAGTGCTCGGCGGCCTGCTCGACAACATGCAGAAGGAACTTGAAGCCATGGGCGAGGATGCAACCGAGAGCGATCCGTCCGATGCCATGACGGCAATGGCCGAACTATACGAGTACACCGAGGCCAGCATGCACCTGACCGAGCGCGGCATCGAGTTCCGCAGCACGGTGACGCTGAAAGAGTAGAGAATCACTCGATTCGCGTTTGCCGAAGAGCCCGCAGTCCATCGAGGACTGCGGGCTCTTCTCGTTTTCAGTCGGGTCGATCGTTGAGCAGATCGCGCACCAGCGGCACCGACAGCGTGCGCCGCTCGGTCAGCGCCCGATGGGCGCCGGATACGACCAGCTCGGCAATTCGCCCGGCATTTCTGGGGGCCCGGCTGAGAATGTAGTCGACCACACCCCGGCCCAGCACAACCTCGTGCTCGGCCGCAAGGGTTCGGACCAATTCGGCCAATTCGGCCTCCTCGAGCGGCTTGAGCGTCAGGCGTGTGGCCTGACCCAAACGCGAGCGCAGGTCTGGCAGCACGAAATCCTCGCGCCCCACGCCGCTCATCACGACGCCCGTTCGCTCTGCGCGCCAGGCGTTGAGGGCATTGAACAGGGCGCGCTCGCCTTGATCATCACCGGCAAGCACACCGACATCATCGATAACCACCCAGTCGCCCCCGGCATGCTCGAGCAGCCTGCGCTGCTGCGGAACGCCCAGGGCGATGAAATGCGCCTGTTCCCCCCGTCGGCAACGATCAGAAAAGAAAGCCGAGAGCAGGTGCGTGCGCCCGGAACCAGCCGGACCCGCAAGGAAATACCAGTTGCCTGCCTCGACGCCCCGCGACAACGTAGCGATCACGGCCTGGTTCGAACCGGCTATGAAGTTGTCGAAGCGGGGTCTTCGCGGCGGCTTGAGCGCCAGTGGAAGCTGGGCACGGCTCACGGCAAAAACCTCAATGCGGTGAGTCGTCACCGCCTTCGCGGCGCGACCGACTCACTTCCAGCGCTCGGCCGGTCCAGATCCAGACGTACTGGGCCAGGGTCAGAACCGCCATGACGCCGACAAACCAGACCAGCCCGATCTGCGCTTCCCTGGGCAGCGGAAAACCGGCCAGGCGAACCAGCACGAACCACATCAGAAAAACCTGGCAGAAAGTATTGAAACGGGACAACTGTGTCGGCTCGGCGCTGAAACGCTCGAAGCGTGTGTAGTAGACATAACCGCCGACAACGATGACCAGGTCGCGCAGGATGACCAGTGCGATCAGCCACCATGGCAATTCAGCCAGCCAGCCCAGGGTCAGGTACCCGGCCATCATCAAAAACTTGTCGGCCAGGGGATCGAAGATGCCGCCCCAGCGAGACTGCCAGGCAAAGCGTCGTGCCAGCCAGCCGTCGAGCAGGTCGGACACGCCGGCGAACACAGCCAGTGCCAGCGCCCACTGGAACTGACCGACCAGCAGCAGCCAGACCATCGGCGGCACGACCACCATGCGGGCAACCGTCAGAAGATTGGGAATGAAGCTCAGGTTCAACGCGCCAGCCTGAAATGCAGTTGCCCGTCGCTTGCACGGCGCTCCGGTTCCAGCAGACCGCCCATGCCGAGGTAAGTCTCGATATCCTGGCGTCCGGACTGGATTTCAAACGTGATCTGCCGGCCTTGCGCGGCAACCACGCGAACGTCTTCGACCACACTGAGATTGGCGATGTAGCGCAGCACTTCGGCATACTGCACTTCGTCGACAACACCGTGGACCGTGACCAGCCAGGTTGACGCTTCGCCCTCCATATCCACCACCGCGTAGCGCGCGGCAAGTGCCGAAGCCAGGCGCTCGAGACCGCTTCGGATCAGCCCCTCGGGTGACTCGCCGCTGTGGTTGAGCCCCGAATCCTGGCCATCGATGCGCCAGCGCCAGCGCCCCGTCCAACGTGGCGCTTCGACCTCGAGTAGCCGCAGGTCAAGCATGGCGATCACGCCGGCGCCGTATCGCCGCGCACTCGCCGCGGCCGACCCAAGAAAGCCGCCTCGCACGTCCTGCAGGGAGATTTCAGTGAGATCCATGGCATCTCCCAGCGGGCGAAGCACTTCGAGGCCCACGCGCTCGGCCTGGTTGCGTATGACGTATTCCAGTCTCGGATCTTCCAGGAACCGCGTACCGATCTCGTCTTCGACGACCGCCCACAACAACACCGCCGGGCGCTCCCTTCCCCAGCGTGGCAGATCGTTGTCCTGGAGCAATTCATTGATGGAAGGCTCGTCAAAGTCCACCTGCAGGCGGAGGGATTCGGCAGGCTCACCCTCCTCGTCGACGACCGTCCGTTGAACGAGCTGCCGGGACAGCACCAGGTCATCCAGATCGGCAGACCCCAGGCCCAACTCGGAGACCAGTGACGCGTCGAAACGGCCGGTCAGACGCGCCAGCACCCGGTCGAGGGCTTCGAGCTGCTCGGCGTCGCTCGTCCGGGTATCGGCTTCGACCTCGACCTCACCGGTATACAGGGAGGCGCCGGCGGTCGGTGCGGCCAGCAGGAAACACAGGGCAAGAAACGGCAGTATTCGAGGCATCACGCGGCAAAGATAGCACAGCAATTTGCGCGGAGTGGAACGAAGGCTCGCGGGCTCAGCGGCGCTGCGCCGCGAAGGCCTCGCGTGCCTCGGCGAACTGGCGCTGCGCCTTCTCGAGGTAGGCCATCACCTCATCGACATAGCCGTCGGCCGACGCGGTCCATACGCGGTTGATGTAGCGCTCGCCGGCGGCAAATGTGCTCATGATGTCGGCGTAGGCCTGCAGCCCGAAGGCATGCTGCATCGACTCGCGCGCCTCGGCGAACGCGAACAGGTCATCGCGAAAATGTCGGTCGATCTCGAAGCGAAACTCGTGCGGCGGAATGTCGCGCCGGCGGCCGACGAGTTCGTCGAGATTGCGGCAGATGCTCTCCAGTGCCGTCTCGAGCGTGCTGATATTGCCTTCGACATGGTGTTCATCGCTCGCCCCGGCGTGATGGGTGCGCTTGAGCATGAAGATGCCGCTAAAACCCAGCCCTACCGCAAACAGATACGGCAGCCACGCGACGGTCTCGACCGAGAGGACGGCGAAAAGTGCGCCCAGCACGAAGCCGGCGGTAATCAGAACGATCGCTACAGCCTTCATCAGCCCATCCCCTGGTAAATCTTGCCCAGCGCGAATCCAACGCCGACCAGTGCCTCACCGACGATCAGGCCGGCGGCCACCGGAATACCTACGTCGTCGGCAAAACGATGTCCGAGACGCCAATCGCTAATGACCCGGACCAGCGTGCCGATGGCATAAGTCAGCACGATGGCAAACGGCAGGTAGAAGCCCAGTCCGGCAGTAATACCCAGGCCGGGAGAGGCCACGCTGAGCAGCGCACCCAGGCCGGCCCCGGCCATATATTTGTCCAGCGGCACTTCACCGCCGAGAATTCCCGACACCATGCTGGCCAGGGCTGCGCCCTGAGGTGCCGGCAACTCCTCGCTGCCGATACCGTAGGCCTCGTGCAGGATGAAGATCAGCGACACGATCAGGATCGGGCCGAGCCAGGCGCCCAGGAACTGTCCCATCTGCTGGACCCGGGGCGTTGCGCCGATCAGGTAGCCGGTCTTGAGGTCGAGCATCAGGTCGGTGGCCTGGCTCATGGCCACGCACACCGCCGCGCCGACCATGATGGCGGCGATGATGGCTTCCGAATCGTCCATGCCGCGGGTAATGAAAATCAGGATCGTCACCGCGATCAACGTCATGCCCGACAGCGGCGACCAGTTGGTGCGGCCGATGGCTTCGGCCAGGATCACCCCGGCAATCCAGATCCACAGCGTGCCCACGATCGCCATGGTGATACCGCGCAGCCATCCGGTCTGATCGGTTGAGGTCACGGCCATGAAGGTCAGCAGCAAGGCCGCGCCGCCGATGGCGAAATAGAGCAGCTTGATCGGCATTTCGTCCTTTGCAAGCGCGGCTTCACTCTTGGCGGCATTCTGCATGCTCTTGACCGCCGTGACGATCAGCGGCAGCGCCATGAGCACGCCGGCCACCGCGCCGCCAATGAGCATACCGATGCCGACGGGACGATAGAGCAGCCCCTGGAGGTTTCCCGGATCACTCAGGGCCTGGCCGGTGTCGGGATTGAGCGGCATCAGTCCGCTGACGTCGAGGAAGGGCGACAAAATCCAGTAACACAGGAAGCCGCCGATGATGAAAGCCACCCCGCCCTTGCCCGCGATGTAGGCCACGCCCACGGTCAGCAGCGACAGGTACCAGACACCGTTCATGTACTCGGGCATGCCAATGCGACTGCCGAGGTCGTAGTAGCTGGTGCCGCTGAGCTGGACGATGCTGTGGATGCCCGCGGCGAACAGCGCCGCGCCGATCAAGTACATCGCCTTGCGCATGCCGGCACCGGGCGACTTGAGAATGGTGGCCACGGCCACCCCGCCCGGATAGGTCAGGCGCTCGTAGTCGATCATCTGCTTCCTCAGCGGGATGATGAAAGCGATACCGAGGAAAGCACCGGCGATGCAGCCGAAAGTCAGCAGGTAGGGATCGAAGTTCGTCTCGCCCAGAATGAAGAAGGCCGGCACGGAGAACATCAGCCCGGAGGCGGCACCGTTGACCGCGCTGGCGACGGTCTGGACGATATTGTTCTCGATGATTGAATTGCGCCGCAGCAGGCCGCGCAGGATGGCGAAGCCGAGAATGGCGGCCAATTCCGACCCCTCGATCGAGAAGCCGAGAATCAGCGCGGCATAACCGATGCTGACCGCGATGATGGCGCCGAGAAAATAGCCCACCAGGACCGCTGTGACGGTCAGTTCGGGATAAGGCCCGTGACGAACGAAGGGTTCAGCTTTGGCATTCACTGGTTATTCTCCGCTTGCTGGATGCGGCCGATCGATGACGAGTCCCCGCCCGTCGGCGCCGGAGTACACTAGCGCATCTGGCGCCCCGGCTCAACGACGGTATCAGTCGCCGTTTCGATCCGTCATAATACGCAGCTTCATTCAAGCAACCCGGCGACACGCGATGAGCGAGCGCAAATCTCCGTCCCTGAGCTACCGCGATGCAGGTGTCGACATCGACGCCGGCAACGCCCTGGTCGATCGCATCAAGCCCCTGGTGGCGGCCACCTCGCGCCCGGAAGTGCTGGGTGGCCTTGGCGGCTTCGGCGGCCTGTTTCATCTGGGCGGGAAGTACCGCGATCCCGTACTCGTCTCCGGCACCGACGGTGTCGGCACCAAGTTGCTGCTGGCCCGGCAACTGGCAAAACACGACACCATCGGCATCGACCTGGTGGCGATGTGCGTCAACGACATCCTCGTCTGCGGGGCCGAGCCGCTGTTCTTCCTCGACTACTTCGCCTGCGGCAAGCTCGATGTCGACGCCGCCGCCGACGTTGTTGCCGGGATCGCCGAAGGCTGCCAGCAGGCCGGTTGCGCCCTGATCGGCGGCGAGACGGCGGAAATGCCAGGCATGTATGGCGAGGGCGAATACGACCTGGCCGGATTTGCCGTCGGCGCGATCGAGCGCCAGGACATCATCGACGGCTCGGACATCGACACCGACTGTGTCGTGCTCGGCCTGGCTTCCAGCGGGCCACACAGCAACGGCTATTCGCTCATTCGCAAGGTCATCGAACTCAGTGGCGCCTCCCTCGAAAGCAGCTTCGATGGCACCAGCCTCGGCAAAGCCCTGCTCGCACCCACCCGCATCTACGCACCACAGCTGCGCAAGCTGGCCGGACGGCACGAGATACGCGGCATGGCCCACATCACCGGCGGCGGCCTGACCGAGAACATCATCCGCGTCCTGCCCGACGGTTTCGGCATCGAGCTCGACACCGGCGCCTGGCAGGCGCCCACAGTGTTCGAATGGCTCCAGGAAAAGGGCGGGATCGACGACGCCGAAATGCGCCGCACCTTCAACATGGGCATCGGTTTCGCCCTGATCGTGCCCGCAGACCAGGCCGACGCCGTTGCCGCAACGCTGGGCGAGCCGGCGCCGGTCATCGGCCGCGTGATCCGCCACGACAACGGCGATCGCGTGCGCTATCTCTGACGTGGCGGCCAGCGATCTTCCGCGCCTGGTGCTGCTGCTGTCCGGGCGCGGCAGCAATTTTCACGCGATCCACGAGGCGGTCGAAGCCGGGCGGCTCGCAGGGCAGATCACCGCGGTCGTCTCCGACCGCCCAAACGCGCGGGGGCTGGCGCTCGCCGCCGAGCTCGGCATCGACACCGTCAGCCTCGACCCGACCCGCTTCGCGGATCGAGCGGCGTTCGAGCAGACCCTGACGAGAGCGATCGCGGGTTTCGAGCCGAGCTACATCGTCCTCGCCGGTTTCATGCGGGTGCTCGGGGCAGACTTCGTCAACCGGCACCTGGGGCGGCTGATCAATATTCATCCTTCGCTTTTGCCGCGCCACCGCGGGCTGAACACGCACCAGCGCGTGCTTGATGCGGGCGAACGCGAGCACGGTGCGAGCGTGCATTTCGTTACCCCGGCACTCGACGCCGGCCCCGTCATCAGCCGCGTGACCATCGACGTTGGCGACGGCGACGATGCGAATTCGCTGGCCGATCGCCTGCTGCCGCTGGAGCACCGCCTCTATCCAGCCACACTGGCACTTTTGCTCAATCAACGGGTCGAACTACGCCATGAATGCATTCGGATTAATGACCAGACACTTGCTCAGCCGCTGGAGCTCGGCCGCGACCTTGGTCTTGACGGCCGCCTGCTCGATCAACGCCATGGCAGCTGAGGAAGCCCCGCTTCCCGCCCACGAAGCGACCTACGAAGTCCTGCGCCACGGCAAGAAGGTGGGCGAACTGACGGTCAGCCTGGAGCAGCTCGAGACCGGCGTCTGGCATTACCGCTCCGACACCCGGGCAACGGCCTGGTGGGTCAAGGCACTGAACATGGCCGCCGAGGAAGCGGCCCACTTCGTCTGGCGCGGCGACCGCATCATGATGCTCACCTATCACCACGCCCAGCATGCCCCGGCCAACAACCGGTTCTTCCAGCACCGCACCGACTGGGAAGCCGGCACTACCCGGGTGCGTACCGAAGAAGGCAGCCAGACGGTCGAACTGGTCGACAACATGGTCGACCCGCTGAGCCTGCGCCTGCAGCTGGCGGTCAACCTGGCGGACGAATCCAAGCGCCGGGGCACGCATGAATTCACTCTGCTCGACCGCGAGGAGGTCAAGCACAAGCAATACAGCTTCGACGGTGAGGAGAATATCGACGTACCGGCCGGCTGCTTCGATGCCATACGCATACGCCGCATCGAGAAGCCGGGCTCGGACAAGAACAACCTGTCCTGGCATTCCGCCGACTTTTACTGGATGCCGGTGCGAATCCTTCGCCAGGAGGAAGGCAAGGACAAGCTCGATATCCGGTTACTGGAGACCGACCTGCCGCTGAACGGTTGCTAGACCTGGGTTGGCTTGTTGGCTTGTTGGCTTGTTGGCTTGTTGGCTTGTTGGCTTGTTGGCTTGTTGGCTTGTTGGCCAATGATATCCGTGGAGCCTGTCCCGATTTCTGTGTAACCGCCCGCCTTCATAGTTGATCGGTGACCCGATCTTCGAATTGGATAATAAATTGGTTCAGCGCGGCCTTCCACT